>JAVVUU010000135.1:0-1596 GCA_036653035.1 Oscillospiraceae bacterium | reverse complement strand
CCCCCCACCAATATCAAAACAACATTTTGACAAAAAATGCCGCCGCCAAAAACCCCACAAAATCAGCAATCAGCGCCGCCGGAATTGCATGGCGGCTTTTTTTTATCCCCGCAGCACCAAAATATACCGCAATGACATAAAATGTGGTTTCGGTGGAGCCGAGCATCACCGCGGCGCAGCGCCCGGCAAATGAATTTACCCCGCAGGACTTCATTATGTCGCTGCCAATCGCCAAGGAGCCGCTTCCGCTCAGCGGACGCAGCAGCATTAGCGGAACGGTTTCAACAGGAAAACCAAGTGCTGCCGCAAGCGGCCTTATAAGCTCGCATAAAGCGTCCAAGGCACCGCTTGCTCTTAGCATATAAATGCAGGGGAGCAGTGCGATTAGTGCGGGGATTATGCCGATTACGGTTTTTAATCCGCTGCGCGCACCGTCCGTCAGCGCCGAAAAAACATCCGTGCCGCGGATTAGTGAATAGACTGTGACAAAGGCCAAAATCAGCGGAATGGCAAGATTTCCTATTAGTGTCATACGCGTGAAAATCGCTCAAAAAGCTTTGCCGCCAATATGCCCGCCGTAACCGAAAGCAGGGAGGACAGCCACACGGCGGGGAGAATGTCAAGCGGTGCTGTGGCACCAAGCGAGGAGCGCAGCGAAGCAACGGTTGTTGGCAAAAGCTGTATTGAAGCGGTGTTCATAACCACCAAAAGACAAAGCTCGTTTGAAGCCGTGCTCCTGCCCGAAAGCCGCTTCAAGCCGTGCGCCGCGCGTATGCCTGTCGGCGTTGCGGCGTTCCCAAGACCGAGCAGGTTGGCGGAAACATTTTGCGAGAGCGCATCCATGGTTTCGCTGTCACGCGCCGCCGAGGGATAGAGCCTTTTTAGTAGCGGCCGCAAAACCAGCGATAACTTTTCCGAAAGCCCCGCATGGCTCATAAGCTCCGTTACGCCCGACCACAGGCAAATCATCCCGCAAAGCGAAATTGAAAGCGAAACCGCATCCCCCGCCCCGGCAACAGCCGCTTCCGTCAAAGCGGAGGTGTTTCCGTTCATAATGCCGAAAACAAGCGAAAATACAAGCATTAGGGCGATAATCAAGTTGAAAATCATCGTTAAATCAACTCCTTAAAGAAAATATCCTAATTTTTGATAAATTGTGTATTACAGATAAGAATTTGAAAAAAATGGTTGACAAAAATCGACAAAATGTTATAATAAGAAACAGAAAGTTACAATCTGTTATGAGATTGTTTTATTTCGTAATAAAAAGGAGGGTGTTAAAGAATGAAATCAACAGGAATTGTCAGAAAAGTGGACGAGCTTGGCCGCATTGTATTGCCGATTGAATTACGCCGCACTCTGGACATTGCAGAAAAGGACTCCTTAGAGATATATGTTGACGAAGATTCCATTATTCTACGCAAGTACCAGCCTGCCTGCATCTTTTGCGACAACGCACGAGATGTAGTTGTTTACAAGGGAAAAAATGTTTGCAAGGATTGCATAAAGGCACTGGAAGAAAACCACTAGGCCATACGGCCTCAAACAGAGAGCCTTCATCAAAACATTCTGTTTTGATGAAGGCTCTCTGTTTGA
>JAVVUU010000134.1:0-1632 GCA_036653035.1 Oscillospiraceae bacterium | reverse complement strand
GGAGGTTTAATTAAATGAGTAACGAAATTTTGGAAAGCCTGAAAAACCGTAAATCCGTTCGGGTTTATTCAAGCAAAAACATCACGGCGGAGGACAAAGCCGCCATAATCGACGCCGCGCTTCAAGCGCCCACAGCGGGCAACATGCTCCTTTATTCAATCATCGACGTAACTGACCCCGAAGTTAAAACGTCCTTGTCGGTTTTATGCGACAATCAGCCCTTTATCGCAAAGGCTCCACTTGTTTTGGTTTTCTGCGCCGACTGGCAAAAATGGTTTGACTCCTTTAAGCTGCTTTACGGCGATGAAGTCCGCGCGCCTCGGCTGGGCGACTATTCACTTGCGGTGAGCGACAGCCTTATCGCGGCGCAAAACACCGTGGTTGCGGCTGAAAGCCTTGGCATCGGCTCCTGCTACATCGGTGACGTAATCGAAAATTGTGAGGACGTCCGCAGTCTTTTGCAGCTTCCCGACTATGTTGTCCCCGCCGCCCTGCTCTGCTATGGCTACCCCACGGAGCAACAAAAAAATCGAAGCAAGCCGCCCCGCTGTAAGGCGGAATTTGTGGTTTCCGAAAACAGCTACAGGCGTCTTGATCCTGAGCAATTGACCGCAATGTTCAATTCAAAAACCGGCACAGCGGATGGCTTTGACAAGGAAGTGCGCGGTCTTTTTGAGCGAAAATGGTCACAAAAATTCATGGCAGAGATGACACGCTCCATAGAAAAGTGGATGGAGCCATTTAAGAGCTGAAAATCAGGTCAAAAATTAACAATTTGTGAATTTAACACTTTATTTCGCTAGAGTTATATGCTATGATGTTTGAGTTAAGGCAGTTTTTTTACGGTATGCCCCCTCCCCGCGCATAATCTGCATGCCTTGGAGAGCGCGCGTCCCGCCCGCCTTATATCTATGTCTATTGGAAAGAGGGAGAAATTAAGATGGAAAGTAAAATGAAGGAGAAATACGGTCTGTTTACGGCTATTGCCATGGTAGTGGGAATAGTTATCGGCAGCGGTGTTTTCTTCAAGGCGGAAAAGGTTCTTTCCGCAACCGGCGGCAACCAGCCACTGGGAATTTTGGCATGGCTCATCGGCGGCGCAATCATGATCGTCTGCGCATACACCTTTTCAACAATGGCAACAAGATACAGCTACGTCAACGGAATTGTGGACTATGCCGAGGTTACAATGGGCAACAAATATGCCTATATGGTCGGTTGGTTCATGACAATGATCTACTACCCCACCCTCACAAGCGTTCTCGCTTGGGTCAGTGCCCGCTATTTCTGCGTTCTGCTTGGCTGGTCAATCGCCGGCCCGCAGTGCATGGCAGTTGCCGCGTTTTTCCTTTGCTCAAGCTATGCAGTAAACGCGCTATCCCCTGTCCTTGCGGGAAAATTCCAAGTCACCACAACCGTAATCAAGCTAGTCCCCCTGTTCCTCATGGGAATTGTGGGAACAATCGTCGGGCTTTCAAACGGCATGACCATCCAAAACTTTTCAACGGTTGTGAACCCCGTTGCAAGCACAGGCACAGCTCTTTTCACAGCAGTTGTTGCAACCGCCTTTGCCTATGAGGGCTGGATTATCGCCACAAGCATCAACTCCGAGCTGAAAAACTCAAAGAAAAA
>JAVVUU010000133.1:0-1644 GCA_036653035.1 Oscillospiraceae bacterium | reverse complement strand
CCCGGCGGCGCGGTTGAAATTTGCCGTATTCTTGGACGCGATGAAACCATTCGGCGCATTATAGTCGGCATCGAAAAGCTGAATTAAAATATAGGCTTTTTACCTGTCTGAAAAAAATGCAAAAACAAGCAATTTTGCTTTTGACAAAAAAGCCGATTTAAAGCAAAAATTAACACAACTAAAAGCACCCCTTTTGTGACAAAATAGGCACAAAAGGGGTGTTCTTTATGAAAAAAAGTACCGCGATAACAATAATTTCAATACTCGCCGTAATTGCTGTGGCGGCGGGAACCTTCAGCGTCCTTACAATAAGACACGCGGCGCAGAATGAGCGCTACATTTCGGCAAATTACAGGCACGCTTTTTCGGAGCTGGTCAGCGGAATTTCGGAGATGGACAGCGCTTTGCAAAAAAGCCTGCTTGTCACCTCGCCCTCAATGGCGGGGGCGGTTTGCACAGAGGTTTTTGGCAATGCGCAGATGGCACAAATGGCTCTTGGCGTTCTGCCATTTTCCGCAACGGAGCTTGAACGCACCTCCGGCTTTATTGGACGAGTTGGGGATTATGCCTTCTCGCTTTCGCAGAAAGCCGCTTCCGGCGAAGCTTTTTCGCCGGAGGAGAGAGAAAGCCTGCGTTCGTTATCCGATACGGCGACACTGCTTTCGCAAAATTTGAGAGCCATGCAGGACGAATTGGGAAACAGCGACAAGGGAATGAAAGATTTTCAAAGAAGCTTGAAACATTTTGACGAGAACGAGGGAAAAATTTTGCCGCAGACGCTGGGCGACAGCATGGGTGCGGCGGAGAACGAATTTCCCGAAATACCGGCGCTGATATACGACGGCCCGTTCTCGGAGCATTTAAAAAACATTGAGCCGCGGCTGCTTGAGGGACGCGAGGAAATCACGGAGCCGGAGGGACGTAAAATTGTTGCGCAATTTCTTGGAAACCGCGCGGAGCAGGTTTATCCAACGGGTGAGTGCAAGGGGCATATTCCGTCATTTTGCTACGGAACGGAGATTGATGAGGTGCCCGTCAGCGTAACAGTCAGCAAAAAGGGCGGCGTTGTTTATGAGGTGCTTGCGTCGCGGGCTGTTGAGCGGACGGAGCTTGGCCCCAAGGAAGCGATTAGCTTGGCAAAAAAATATTTGGAGCGCCGCGGCTATACGAACATGACGGAGAGCTATTATCTAATCAGCGACAATATTATGACCGCAAATTTCGCATGGATGCAGGGCGAGGTCGTGTGCTATTCGGACTTGATAAAGGTTGGAATTTCGATGGACACAGGGTCAATCCAAAGCTTTGAGGCCAGCGGATATATAACGGCACACGCAGAGCGCGAGCTGCCGGAAATTGCCGTTTCCGCAGAGGAGGCACAAAGCCATGTTGCGGAGGGGCTTGAAATTTTGGGCGTGCGCACGGCGCTAATTCCCGATGCGGGGAAAAAGGAAATTTTATGCTACGAATTTGAATGTCGTGATGCTTCCGATTCGCGCTATATTATCTATGTGAACGCCGTCAGCGGTGAGCAGGAAAAAATTCTGATTTTATTGCAGGACGAGAACGGAACCCTGACAATTTAAGGCATAATATCTGTAAACAGATATTATACACGATTTAAACAATATACCATGACGCCGC
>JAVVUU010000132.1:0-1679 GCA_036653035.1 Oscillospiraceae bacterium | reverse complement strand
GAAAGGAGCGATATAAATGTTAGTTTATGCCGATAATGCCGCAACCACAAAAATGAGTGAAACCGCAAAAAACGCAATGCTGCCGATTTTTGACGAGGTATACGGCAACCCGTCCAGTCTGCACACCGTTGGTCAAACAGCCAAGGCAAAGCTTGAGGAAGCAAGAGCAAAAATGGCGGCGCTTTTAAACGCCGAGCCGCGCGAAATCTACTTTACCTCCGGCGGAAGCGAAGCGGACAACCAAGCCATTGTATCTGCCGCCCTCTTTGGCGCAAAAAAAGGGAAGAAGCACCTTATTTCAACGAAATTTGAGCACCACGCAGTTCTGCACACCCTTCAAAAGCTTGAAAAACAAGGCTTTGAGCTTACACTGCTGGATGTCGGCAAAAACGGCATTGTAAAGCTTGATAACGTAAAAAATGCAATCCGCGAGGACACGGCACTCGTTACAATAATGTTTGCAAACAATGAAATCGGAACAATACAGCCAATCGCGGAAATCGGTGCGCTATGCCGCGAGCGCGGCGTACTTTTCCACACGGACGCAGTTCAGGCGGCGGGGCATCTGCATATTGATGTGAATACAATGCAGATTGATATGCTTTCACTGTCCGCGCATAAATTCCACGGTCCAAAGGGCGTTGGTGCTCTGTATGTGCGAAAGGGGATTATCCTTTCGAATATCATAGAGGGCGGCGCACAGGAGCGCGGAAAACGCGCGGGAACGGAAAATCTTCCTTCAATCGTTGGCATGACGGCGGCATTTGAGGAAGCCTGCGCAAATATTGACAGGAACGCGGCATATGTTTCGGCTCTGAGGGACAAGCTTATTCATGAGCTTTCAAAGGTTCCGCATTCCGTTCTCAATGGCGATGCACAAAACAGACTTTCGAACAATGTTAATATGTGCTTTGAGGGCATAGAGGGCGAGTCACTGCTGCTGATGCTTGATGCAAAGGGCGTAGAGGCCTCCTCCGGCTCCGCCTGCACCTCCGGTTCACTCGACCCGAGTCACGTACTTCTTGCAATCGGCTTGCCGCATGAGGTTGCACACGGCTCTCTGCGGCTCTCGCTCTGCGAATATAACACCGAAGCGGAAATTGACCATATTATAGCGGTTGTTCCCGAAGTTGTTTCCTATCTCCGCAATATGTCCCCCGTATGGGAGGATTTGGAAAACGGCAAGAAGGAGCACATCATCTAATGCCGAATATAAAAAAATCAAGGAGGGAAAAATCATGTTATACAGTGAAAAAGTTATGGATCACTTCACCAATCCGCGCAATGTCGGTAAAATGGACGATGCCGATGGCATAGGCGAGGTCGGCAACGCAAAATGCGGCGATATAATGAAAATGTTCATCAAGGTGAACGATGGCGTTATCACGGATGTAAAATTTAATACCTTCGGCTGCGGCTCCGCAATTGCCACCAGCTCCATCGCAACCGAAATGATAAAAGGCAAGCCCATAGAAGAAGCACTCCTGCTCTCAAACAAAGCGGTTGTCGAAGCTCTCGACGGTCTCCCCGCCAACAAAATCCATTGCTCCGTCCTTGCCGAACAGGCAGTTAAAGCGGCCGTAAAAGACTATTACGACAAAAACGGCATAGAGTACGACATTGAAACCCTCTGCAACGGCGAATGCGAAGCCTGCGACGCACACGCAGAAGCATAGAAA
>JAVVUU010000131.1:0-1829 GCA_036653035.1 Oscillospiraceae bacterium | reverse complement strand
CTTTCGCTGACGAATAAATATCCGACATACCAAAAAACTTTGTTTTTTATTGGTGCTTAATATAAGGGAACAGTTTCCAAAATTATGCGTCTAATTAAAAAGCGATGAATGAATTGCCGCGGTTGGTTTAAAATAAAAGAGGAACAGACAAAATTTATTATATAGATTAGGAGAGAATGATTTTGAATAGCAATGAGGGTAAGTCAAAAAGAACTGTGGGGATTGTAATCACAATTATAGCCGTTATTGTCACAGTGGTGGGAATAATTTTCACAATAGGCATGAAAAACAGAGAGCAAATCCCATCATCTCCTGAAGCTGCGGAAACAGCGGCACCCGCCGCTTCGACAGCCCCGACCCCCAAACCCGAAGCCTTGCCAACGCGTGAAATCGCCTATAACAAATATCTCATCAGTCCGCTTGTTGAAAAATATACCGCCCCGAACGAGGAGCTTTACAAGCTCGTGTTCGATGCGGTTGACAATTTTGAAACGAGCGTAGCTGTGCAAAATTTTGCGCCCACCAATGAGGAGGTTGCAAAAATATCGGAGGCGGTTTTTGACAGAAGCGAGTTTTTGTATCTCGAGAGCATTGCTCCGAGTGCAGACGGTACTGCAATTCAAATAAAATACCGCCCCGAATTTACAAAAGAAACGGCCATGCAGAGCAAGGAAAAATTCAGAAAAAATGTTGAAAGTCTTTTGCACAGCGAGGTACTTCCAACGTATTCCGACCTTGAAGCCGTGCTTAGCCTATACACCTACCTCTCAAAAAACAGCACCTATAATACGCAGGCGGCGGACGTTGGAGCATATGGCATGATGGTGAACAGGGAAGGCATTTGCACGGGCTATGCCTATGCTCTACGCTACCTGTTCGACCAGCTCGGCATTGAAAACCACCTTGCCTTTTCGAATGACGAGTCACACATTTGGAACATTGTGAAGCTTGGAAACAGCTATTATCACATTGACGCAACATGGGAAAACGCGGCGGATAAGAGCGTCCAAACGCTCATTCATTTTGGTCAGGACGATGCAACCCGCAAGAGCCTTTCGGGCTTTGACGGCTGGTATACCCGTGTGAATAGCTTTCAGGAAAAAATGCCCGCGCCCGAATGTACAAGCGCTGCCTTTGCATTTCTCGGCAATGCAGATACCGCCCATGTAAATTTTAATGACCACGCTATTGAGTATGTCGATTTTAATGGGAATAAATATAGCGAGGATATCTCAAAATTAAGCTGAATTGGAAGAAATCAACATGACACTTGAAACAGAAAGACTCGTTTTGCGCCCCATCACGCACGCGGATGCCGAGGACATATTTGAATATGCGCAAAACGAAAATGTTGGCCCAAACGCCGGCTGGAAGCCGCACGGGAGCATAGAGGAAACGCACGAAATAATTGACACCGTTTTTTCAACCGAAAATGTTTTCGGAATTATCCTGCGCGACACAGGAAAGCTCATAGGCTCCGTTGGAATAATCGACGACCAAAAACGCGAAAACGATGAGGCGCGAATGCTTGGCTATTCAATAGGCGAAGCCTATTGGGGTCAAGGCTACATGACCGAGGCCGCCCGCGCCCTCATTACATATGGCTTTGATGAGCTAAATCTTGCGCTGATATCTGCCTATTGCTATCCGCACAACACACGCTCAAAAAGTGTGCTAAAAAAACTGGGTTTTCAATACGAGGGCACCCTCGCCCTTGGCGAAAAGCTCTACACCGGCGAAATTCTCGCCCACGACTGCTTTGCACTCTTGGCAAAGGACAGAACATAAAACAAGCAGAGCGTTCCGCCGATTGGCAAAACGCTCTGCTT
>JAVVUU010000130.1:0-2025 GCA_036653035.1 Oscillospiraceae bacterium | reverse complement strand
GCATAATCGAGCGGGGCACCCACGAAGCACTTCTTGCGGACGGCGGCTTTTACGCTAAACTATACAATAGTCAGTTTGACGATAATATTGCATAAACAAGGAGCTAAAAATGAAACAAAAATTTGCAAAATTTATGTACGGTCGCTATGGTTCGGATCAGTTGTCGAGATTTTTAACTTTTTTCGCACTGGCAGTTCTTATTATCTCGCTATTTTTTAAGAATGAGTTCAAGCTTGTGCTTTTTGTCGTTGCACTGTTTGCAATCATTTTCTCCTATTTTCGCACATTTTCCAAAAACATGGAGAAGCGCCGCGCGGAAAACGCAAAATATCTCAAGTTTAAATCCGGAATTACAGATTGGTTCAAGCTTCGCCGAGAAATGTGGCAACAGCGCCGCGAATACAAGTTCTTCAAGTGCCCCTCTTGTAAGGCGGTGCTTCGTGTTCCGCGCGGCAAGGGTAAAATCAGAGTAGTCTGCAAAAAATGCGGTAACGCTTTCGAGAAAAAAACCTAAGTTATTGGAGTGAAGCTATTTGTTCGGATATATTGTGGCAAATAATGAAATACTGTCTGAGGATGAAAAAAAGCGCTACAAAGCTTGCTATTGCGGGCTTTGCAGAGCACTAAAGCAGCGGCACGGTCAGTCTGGGCGAGTGACACTCACCTATGACATGACATTCCTTGTGCTTCTTTTAAACTCGCTGTACGAGCCTTCTGACACCGAGGGACAGGAGCGCTGTGTGCTGCATCCTGTGCATAGGCATGATTATGCCTTGACGGAAATAACGGACTATGCCGCCGATATGAATGTTGCCTTGGCGTACCTCAATTTGCTTGATAACTGGCATGACGATAAAAATATTTTCTGCCTGTTTCAAGCACATTTGCTAAAGAAAAAATACAAAAGGATATCGGAAGAGTACCCGCGCCAGTGCGGAATGATGGTTAGCTGTCTTACGCAATTGGTTGAATTTGAAGGCTCCGGTGTGCATGATCCGGACACCGGCGCAAAGCTTTTTGGTGATCTCATGGGTGAAATTTTCGTGCGCCAAGAGGACAGATGGTCGCCCTCTCTCCGCGCGATGGCTTCGGCACTCGGACGATTTATTTACATCATGGATGCCGTGGTTGACCTAGATAAGGATTTGAAAAAGGGCAGCTTTAACCCGCTTGTTTCATTAAAAAATTCGGGGCACGATGACGAATACTTTCGAGATTTATTGACAATCCTCATTGGAGACTGTACGATAGAGTTCGAAAAGCTCCCGCTAGTGGAAGATATTGGCATTATGCGAAACATCCTCTACTCCGGCGTTTGGACACGCTATGAGCTTGAGCAGGCAAAAAAAGCAAGGCGAAAAGGAGAGAAACGCCAATGATTTCTGACCCCTATAAAGTACTCGGCGTGTCTCCGGGCGCATCCGACGATGAGATAAAAAAGGCCTACCGTTCGCTTGCAAAAAAATATCACCCGGACGTAAACCCCGGTGATAAAGAGGCAGAGCGCAGAATGAATGAAATTAACGCCGCCTATGACCAAATCAAAAACCCGCCGCAGGCTGCGGGCTTTGGCGGCTTTGGTTCCTATACCCATGCAGGTCAATACGGCGGCGCGGGCACGGGCGATGAGTCCAATGCCGTTCGCGCGGCTATGAATTATATTCGCACGGGGCACTATTCCGAGGCAATCAACGCTCTTGCGGGAGTTCCGCAGGCGGAGAGAAATGCACGCTGGAACTATCTTAGCGCCGTTGCAAATTACGGCATGGGCAACCGCATTGCGGCAATCGAATTTGCCGAAAGGGCGGTTGCGATGGAGCCGAATAATTCCGAATACAACAGCCTTTTAAACGAGCTTAGACAGGGCGGAACGGCCTATCGGGGCTTTAGTCAGGGCTTCCCCGCGGCGGGCTTCGGTGGGAATATTTGCCTGTGGCTTTGTGCGGCTAATATGTTTTGCAGGATTTGCCCTTGCTGGTGTTAAGGGCCTTGCGGCCCCAAACCAAGAGCACCTCATAAAAACAC
>JAVVUU010000129.1:0-2030 GCA_036653035.1 Oscillospiraceae bacterium | reverse complement strand
ATTCGCCTGCATTTTTGCGGGCTTTTCTATTTGACTTTCGCGGCAATACAATTTAGAATAGGAGTAGCACGGATTTGTCCGACAGCGAAAGGAAATTACAATATTATGCGATATGAAGGCAGCGTATACCGCCCCCCAAGCGAGGCGCACAGCTTGATAATTCAGGTCACACTTGGGTGCTCCCACAACGCCTGCACCTTCTGCCCTATGTACAAGGACAAGAGGTTCAGAGTGCGCCCGTTTGAAGAAGTTTTGGAAGATTTAAAAGAAGCGCGGCTGCAATATTCCCACATCGACCGCATCTTTTTTGCGGATGGCGACGCGCTTTGTTTGGAAACCTCAAAGCTCCTGTCCCTCCTCGGCGCGGTGCGCGCAACCATTCCCGAGTGCACCCGCATCGGCGCATACACCCGCGCCTCCCACATCCTGCGTAAGACAGACGAGGAGCTTCTCTCCCTGCGCGAAGCGGGTCTTGGCATAGTCTATATAGGTGCGGAGTCCGGCTCTGCCGAGGTGCTGCGCCGCGTCAACAAGGGCGAAACGCCCGAGCAGCTCATTGAAGCCGTTCATCGCTCCGAAAATGCGGGCATCCCCGCATCGGTAACCTTCATTTCCGGCTTGGGCGGCAAGGAGCTAATGCGCGAGCACGCCATTAAAACCGGCGAAATGATTGGCAAAATGGGCGCATCCTATGTCGGCCTTTTAACCCTAATGCTTGCGCCGAACACGCCCATATTTGACGAGCTTGAAAACGGCAGCTTCGTTCCGCTCAATTCGCGCGAGGTCGCCGAGGAGCTTGACCTCATCCTCTCAAACGCAAGCTGCGAAAAGCCCTGTGTTCTTCGCAGTAACCACGCCTCAAACTCGCTCATTCTCCACGGAACTCTCCCGCAGGACAAGGATCGTCTGCTCCGGCAGGTTCGGCAGGCGGCGGGCGCAAAATAGCCCTTTAAAATTTTTCGGCAAGACAGCGTTCTTCATTATTCCAATCAATGTTTCGTAAAATTTATGAAAAGTGGTGTAGTCTTTTGTCTAATTTCACGCGTAGGGAAATCATGCTTTCGTTTTTGCGTCTGCTGGAGAAAAAACCCTTTGCCAAAATCACCATCAAGGATATTGCGGACGACTGCGGTATAAACCGTAACACCTTTTATTACCATTATCAAGACATTTACAGCCTTGTTGAGGATATTTTCATTGTCGAAACCGAAAAAGAAATTGCCAACAATCCATGGTACGACAACTGGCAGGAATTTTACATAAAATCCATCCGTTTTTTCAAAAACCGCGTCAACATCACCTACAATATTTACAATTCCATGCGGCGCGACAAGCTTGAAAATTACGTTTTTCGTATTACGAACACCTTTTTGCTCGAGTTTCTTACCCGCGATGCCGTTGGACTTCCAATTTCCGAAGCCGACATAAAATTCATCGCGGATTTTTACACCTACGCCTTTGAGGGCGTTGCGCTCTCTTGGGTAGAGGGCGGCATGAAGCAGGAGCCGGAGGAGCTAATTCAAAAAATCGGCCCACTGATTGACGGCAGTATTTTTGATGCTTTTTCCGCACTTATGGGCAATCCGCCGCCCGCAAAATAGACCTTAGTCAAATGCCTTTTGCTGCACAAAAACTATGCAGATTTACCCTCACGCTTGAAAATTGTGCACGCCAAAAACATTAACCATATTAAACATAATTGCTCTTCTATATAATCATGTTAACGTACAGTTTTCACAAAAAACTGAGCGAAAAGCCTATGAAGGAGGACAAGATTATGTATTACAGCAATGGTAACTATGAGGCCTTCGCCCGCCCGGAAATTCCAGAGGGCATTGAACAAAAATCCGCTTATATCGTTGGAACGGGGCTTGCCGGACTTGCGGCTGCCGCTTTCCTCGTCCGTGATGCAAGAATGCCCGGATCACACATCCATATCTTTGAGTCCGACCCCGTTGCAGGCGGCGCCTGCGATGGTGCTTTCCTTGAAAAATATGGCTTTGTCTGCCGCGGCGGCCGCGAGATGGAAA
>JAVVUU010000128.1:0-2118 GCA_036653035.1 Oscillospiraceae bacterium | reverse complement strand
ATGTGAAAATGCCCTGCGCTTTTAGCGCAGGGCATTACACGGATAATTAACTTGTGCTACATTCTTTACGGCTTACAGACCGAACTTTTTGTTGAACTTTTCAACGCGGCCGCTGGTATCGACCAGCTTCTGCTTGCCTGTATAGAAGGGGTGACACTTGGAGCAAATTTCAACAGAAATATTTTGCCTCGTGGAGCCTGTTTCTATAACTTCGCCGCAAGCACACCGAACAGTGGTCTGCTCGTATTTGGGATGGATGCCTTCCTTCATTATGTTCACCTCTTTCATGAGTTTACAATTCAAAACGCAAGTTGTATTCTAGCATATGATTTCGTTTTATGCAAGCGTTTTTTCGAAATTCGTTACAGCGGGTTACAATTTTCGCAAAACGGGTCGAAAATTGTAGAATAATTGATATGGGGAGAGCGGATTATTCTTTGGCGGGGGAGCTTTCCGCTTTTTGCGTGAAGGGGAGGATGAGTGTTGCGTTGCCGTCCTTGTCGTACACGGCGGTGCTTCGCAGACCGTAAAAGACGAGGATGGCGAGGATTAGCAGTGCGAGCAAAACCGAAATCAGAGCTATTACATATGAGCGGGATTTGCGCCTGCCGCGGTAAACATCCTTTGGTTTGATTGACATTTTCAAGACCTCCCGCGGACTATTGCTTGTCCTCGATTTTGGAAATCAGGTCAACGCGTCTTGCGTGTCTGCCGCCCTCAAAATCGGTGCTTAAAAAGATGTCCGTAATTTTTAGAGCAAGCCCGCTGCCGAGTACGCGGGCACCGAGAGCAAGAACATTTGCATCGTTGTGGCGGCGTGTATATTCGGCGGAGTAGCAGTCGCCGCAGAGCGCCGCGCGAACGCCGCGAACCTTGTTTGCGGAGATGGAGATGCCAATTCCCGTGCCGCAGATTATGATGCCGCGCTCACATTCGCCCGAAGCAACGGCACGGCCGACCGCTTCGCCATAAATGGGGTAGTCACAGCTTTCCTCATTATAGGTGCCAAAGTCTTTAAATTCAAGACCCTTTTCCGAGAGGTGCTTCATAATTTCCTGCTTCAGCGCAAAGCCGCCGTGGTCACTTCCAATTGCTATCATATAATATAGTCCTCTTTTCGATAAAAATTATTCAAGGGTAAATTTGGGGTATTTCAAGGGGGAATAAATTCCCGCTTTAGATGAAAGCACCCGCCCAAACCATTTGCCAAGCAAAAGCTTTTTTGCTTCGCTTAGAGTGACATAGGGGGTGCGCGGAATGACAGAGGGAGGGGTTTAATCGGGGAGCTTTACAAACGAGGGCTTTCTCTTGCTGTAAACCGCAATATATTTATACCTCAATTTGCGCAGAATGTCAAAGCCTCTTGCAAGGCCGCTGCCGGCATCCGCTGTGCAGTGCGCGTCACTGCCAAGGGTTATGATTTCGCCGCCGAGCTGCCTGTAAAGCTTGAGAATGTCCATGTCGGGTATGGCACCGCCAATAATGGGGTTGCGAAAGCCGGCACAATTGATTTCGATACCGCGCCCCTGCTCGATTAGCGCCTTTAGGAGAGCCTCCAGCTTGTCACCATGGGTGTGCAGGGAGAACTCCGCTTTAAAGCCGTGGCGGCGCGTGTAGCGGATGGGATAGCCGATGTGCGCCATGATGTCGAAGCAATCGACGGACGAAAGCTCCAAAAGCTCGTCCATGTAGCTGTCGAGAATTTGGCGGCAAAAGCTCTCGTCGGGGTATTCAAGACCGTAGAAGTCCGCCATGCCGCGAAGATTGTGGATGGAGCCGAGGACGAGGTCAAGCTCCGGCGCGGCGGCAATTTCCATTGCGCGGGCGGGGTCGTGGTTGCCCTCACCAAGCTCCAAGCCCAGAGCAAGGGTGATCCCGGCGGGTGCGGCGCTTGCCGCTTCGGCATACATTTCGTTGAGCTGAGGACGTATGGAAAAGCAATTGGGGTCGGGTATGCCGGAGGGGAAATAGTCCAAATCGCAGTGGTCGGTAAAGCAGATGTGGCGAACGCCCTGTGCTTGGGAGGCAAGCGCCATTTCAAGCATGGTGTTTTTGCCGTCGTCCGAGCAGGTGCTGTGGATATGCTGATCCGCAAGATACATAATGCCGCTCCTTTTC
>JAVVUU010000127.1:0-2135 GCA_036653035.1 Oscillospiraceae bacterium | reverse complement strand
GAACACCGTGGACTGCCAAATCGAGGGCAACCCCAAGTGCTGAGGTGAAATGCGGCGTGAAGGTTAAGGGAAAAAGCAAATGCTTCGAATAGAATTGTATAGATAAAATACACAGAACCCCGCTGAGAGTAAAATCTTGGCGGGGTTCTGTGCTTTAGGTGCATTTCAAGCTCTATACTACTACATTTCGCGCCTTATGAAACCATTTTTATAAAAATTTGCTATGTTTAACTTATCGGAAGCTTAGGAAATCTCTGATTAAATCTTCGGTGCTTGATGGGGTTTCAAAGGATTAGGGAAAAAAGTAAATAATCCGAAAACACATAGGAGGTCAGTTATGAAAAAGAGCAAAAGATTTTTAAGCATTTTAATCGTCTTAACCATGGTAATATCCCTAACGGGAATGCTTTCTCTCGGCGCGTCGGCATACACGCCAACGGAGCAGGAAACAATTGCAAGAGCACTGAAAACCTTAGGCCTGTTCGAGGGATATAGCGCAACAGATTTCGGCTTGAAGGATGTTCCGACAAGAGAGCAAGCCTTAATCTTCCAAATCCGCGCTTTGGGCGAGGATGCCGCAGCAAGGGCATGGAAGGGCGCTTCCCCATATACAGACGTGCCCGCCAATCATTGGGCACTCCCATACATTGGATATGCCACAGAAATGGGTGACACAAAGGGCATCGGCGGCGGAAAATTTGGACTTGCTCAGAACGCAAGCGCACAGATGATGACAACCTTCGTGCTTCGCGGCTTGGGATATATGGATACGGGCGCTTCTCCCGATTTCACCTATGCCAACAGTCTCTCATTCGGAAAAGCCAAAGGTCTGCTTGACAGCGATGTTGCCCCCATATACTTTACAAGAGGCGATGCGGCAGGCGTCCTCTACAACTCGCTTTTTGCTACAGTAAAAGGCACCGGCTATAACCTTGGCACAGAGCTGATGAGCAAGGGCGTATTCACACAAAAACAGCTTGATGAGGCAGACGCTATAATTAAGGGAAAGCCCGTTACGCCCGAGGTAACAACAGGCCCCGAAAACGGAACCTACACCATCCAAAGCAAGCTAAATACAGCGCAGGTGTTTGACGTTACCAGCTCCAGCTTTGACGATGGTGCAAGTATTATCCTTTATAAAAGCAACGGCGCTTCAAACCAAAAGTTCATTATTGAAAAGGTTGGAAAATACTATTCAATTAAGGCTGAGCATTCGGACAAGGCAATATCTGTTCCAACAAACGCAAAAAAAGGCTCCGAGCTGGAGCAGAGAAGATACACCGGTTCCGACAGTCAACTGTTTGAAATTAAAATTAACAGCAAGGGAATTGCTAACATTATTGCAAAGAACGGTTTTTATCTTGGAGCATCCGGCGGAGGAACAAAGAACGGTACACGCATTATCCTTTGGCCAAAAGCAACAGAGGGCAGCCAGGACTTCATACTGAAGAAGGCACAAACCCCGCCTCCACCCGTTGTTACGGAAAAGACAATCAAATTCGTAAACAATACAGGCAAAACCCTAACGAGCTTTTATTCCACCTCATCCGGCGACGCTAATTGGGGCGAGAATCTTTTGGACAAAAGCCTTGCCAATGGTGCATCTATTGAGATTATATTCACAATAGCAAAGGATGATAAGCTGCTTGATGTGAGAACGGACGACAATGCCGGAAATTATTTGGAATATATAGGAATAGATTTTTCGAAGATTGCAAATAAAAGCACGATAAGTCTTGAAATTAAAAACGGAACTCCCGTTATGATTCAGCGGTAATTATCGCCCTCAAAGGCTTGCGGCAAAGCAGCTTTACCAAAAAAACAAGATAGCATGACTTTTTGCCACACAATACGAACGCCACGGTATTCTCGAGATACCGTGGCGTTTGAGTTTGTCAAAGGGGTTTGTCTAGGGAACCTCTGATTAAATCCCCACGCACGTCTAGGCGGCGAATTTCCCGTCTGGACATCGACAAAAACCCTTGAAATACGTCAGTATTCCTGCGTGTTTTTGGCTCGCCAGACAGAAAATTCGCTCGCCAATCCATGTGACGGATTTAATCAGAGGTTCCCTAGGTGTTCGCCTTGGCGGGTCAATCGTGGCTTTTTGCCTTTTGCAAAAGCTTAACGACCTC
>JAVVUU010000126.1:0-2137 GCA_036653035.1 Oscillospiraceae bacterium | reverse complement strand
CGAAAAAGTTGAAGCCAGCATGCCTGTTGAAGTTACTCTTATCAAGAAATAAGCAACCCGCATATCGCGCGACACAAAGCTTTTAATCAAGAATTATAAAAGCTGATGTGAAGCGGAAAATATGTACATTAAAGATAGCCCCCAATCGCAGGATAATAACTGCGATTGGGGGCTATCCCATTACTGCCAAGTGTTTTAAGCATTATGGGCAAAGTGTATTTGTTCGGCGGACATTATTCGTTCGTCGGTTTTCCAAATCCTGCCAAAATACCGACCACCTCCGCGCGGCTTGCTTCGCCCTTTGCGGCAATCAGTCCGCGGGTGGTGGGGACGTAGGGAGAAAAGGCTTTGTCAAAATTTATTTGTTTTTCGTGCTTATAGTAATATTTTGATGTATAATCTTATTAAATCGGATTGTTTCAATGAACGTATTTGAAGGGGGAATTTTCTCGTGAAAAAAAGAAATCTGTGTATACTTGTGCTTGCTTTATTGCTGTCGCTAATGGCGGGCTGCACTTCAAAGGCTCCGTCGCTGCCGGAAAAGGACATAGCAATTCTTTACACCACGGATGTTCACTGCGGCTTGGATGATGCCATAGGCTACGCGGGTCTTGTCGCCTACAAAAACCAACTTTCCGAGCAAGGCTCAGAGGTTTTGCTTGTAGACGCAGGTGACGCAATACAGGGCGCTCCCATAGGCAGCCTTTCCAAGGGTGAGAAGATTATTGACATCATGAATCAGTTTAACTTCTGCGTGGCAATTCCGGGAAATCACGAGTACGATTACGGAGTTGACCAACTTTTGGCGCTTGCAAAGCAGGCAAAATTTCCATATGTTTCCGTAAACTTCGTTAAAGCAGAAAACGACGAGCCGATTTTTCCACCATATTTCATCAAGGAAATAGCGGGAGTCAAAATCGCCTTTGTGGGTGTAACCACTCCGCATACGCTTACAAGCAGCAACCCCGCAAGCTTTAAGGACGAAAAGGGAAACTATATCTATGGCTTCTTGTCAGACGAGGACGGCACAAAGCTTTGCGCGGCGGTACAAAAAGCCGTTAATGCCGCTAGAAAAGAGGGCGCGGATTATGTCATTGCGCTTACCCATCTGGGCATCGGAAGCGTAGACGAACCCTACACCTCAAACAATCTTATTGAGCACAGCACAGGCATTGATGTCGTTTTGGATGGGCATACCCACCAGACCGTTTCCCAATCCAAGGTGCAAAACAAGGATGGCAAGGAGGTTTTGCTATCCCAAGCGGGCACAAAGCTTGAAAATATCGGCGAGCTTCACATCACAACCGATGGCAAGCTCAGCACAAAGCTTGTCAGCGGATTTGAGAAAAAGGATCCGGCTAGTGACGAATACATAAAATCCATTCAAGCCCAATATGCAGAGCTTCTCAACCAAAAGGTCGCCGTGACGGAAAATGAGCTAACCGTAAATGACCCTCTCACCGGCGTTCGTGTTATCCGCAACGCTGAAACCAATCTTGGTAATCTCTGCGCCGACGCTTATCGCGCCGCAGGCAAAACGGACATTGCCTTCGTTAACGGCGGCGGCATTCGTGCTCAACTGCCGAAGGGCGATATTACCTACAACGACATTTTGTCGGTATTTCCATTTGGCAACGGACTTTGCACAATCGAAGCCACAGGCCAAGAAATTTTGGATGCCTTGGAGCAGGGCGTGCGTCTGCTTCCGGAGGAAAGCGGCGGATTTTTGCAGGTTTCGGGGCTTAGCTTTGCGCTTAATACCGAGATTTCATCTCCCGTCAAGACAGATGCGGACGGCAACTTTATTGGTGTTGAGGGTACGCGCCGCGTTAGCGATGTTTTTGTTGCCGGCAAGCCTATTGACACCTCCAAAACCTACACACTTACAAGCCATTCCTTCCTAATCAAAAACGGCGGCGATGGCTTTGTCATGTTTGCCGATAACAAGCTTTTGCAGGACGAATTTGTTGAGGATTACATTGCTTTGATTGACTATCTCTGCGGTGATTATTCCAAAAACACGGAGCAATACAAGGAACCCTTTGGCGAGGGGCGCATCATTGCAAAATAATTGGTATATATTATTTGATATGAAATAAGCGAAATGCAAATCAATAAATTCAGATAAAAGAAGCAA
>JAVVUU010000125.1:0-2247 GCA_036653035.1 Oscillospiraceae bacterium | reverse complement strand
GGAAGATTTTTCTTTGAGTTTTTAAGCTCGGAGTTTATGCTTGTTGCTATAATCCAGCCCTCATAGGCAAAGGCGGTTGCAACAACTGCTGTGAAAAGTGCTGTGCCTGTGCTTGCAACGGGGTTCACAACCGTTGAAAAGTTTTGGATGGTCATGCCGTTTGAAAGCCCGACGATTGTTCCCACAATTCCCATGAGGAACAGGGGGACTAGCTTGATTACGGTTGTGGTGACTTGGAATTTTCCCGCAAGGACAGGGGATAGCGCGTTTACTGCATAGCTTGAGCAAAGGAAAAACGCGGCAACTGCCATGCACTGCGGGCCGGCGATTGACCAGCCAAGCAGAACGCAGAAATAGCGGGCACTGACCCAAGCGAGAACGCTTGTGAGGGTGGGGTAGTAGATCATTGTCATGAACCAACCGACCATATAGGCATATTTGTTGCCCATTGTAACCTCGGCATAGTCCACAATTCCGTTAACGTAGCTGTATCTTGTTGCCATTGTTGAAAACGTGTAGGCGCAGACAATCATAATGGCACCGCCGATGAGCCAAGCCAAAATTCCAAGCGGCTGATTACCGCCGGTTGCGGAAAGAACCTTTTCCGCCTTGAAGAAAACACCGCTGCCTATAACTATTCCAACTACCATCGCAATAGCTGTAAACAGACCGTATTTCTCCTTCATTTTACTCTCCATGAATTCTCCCTCTTTCATTTCAATAAAAATTAGAAATTTTCAGTGCTTTGTATAGAATAGCATATTGGTTTAGTAAAATAAAGTATCAAATTTACTTTTGCTGTAATTAAAAGTGAAATTATTGATTTTTGACCGGTAAATCTCTGAATGGGAATACAATTGCGGACGGAGAAGCAAGGAAAAAATGCCAAAAGTGCATTATTTTGATTAAAATGGCAGAGATTTCACGGAGTGGAGCTTTATAGCTTAAAGGCTTCCAGCCATTTTTCAATTGAGCGGGTCATTTCCAACATGAAGGCTTGTGACCATTTTCGTTCATACAGACCGGCGACATCTTTGTCAAAGCCATCCGTGCTGTCGTATTTTGTGTTAAACATTTCTGTGAGTGCGGTTTTGTCAAGCTGCTTGTAGCTGTTTTCGGAAACAACATATTCAGCCTTGAAGCGGGGCGGCTTGTGCCTGCTTTTTTGCTGCTCGGTTGGATAACCAAAGCAGACGAGTGCCGCGGGAACAACAAACTGCGGCAGAGCCAAAAGCTCCTTTACGCCCTCGTAGTTTTCGATTACATCGCCGATGTAGCAGGAGCCAAGGCCAAGGCTTTCGGCGGCTACCACGGCGTTTTGCGCGGCTATAAGCGCGTCGGCGGCGGCAAGGGCGTAGTCACCCGTGCGTGGCTTTCGCACGCAATCGCCGTACATTATTTTAAATGAGTCGAACCATTTTTGCTGGTCTGCCAAAAACACCAAAATCATTGGTGCCTTTGCAATGAAGGGCTGGTTGTCGCAAAGCACGGCAAGGCGTTCTTTAACGGCGGGGTCGGTCACGTCGATTATGGAATAGAGAGTCATATTTCCGGCTGTCGGTGCTTGGAGGGCGGCATCAATTATGTCTGCCTTTATTTCGGAGGTGATTTCTATGTCCGCATAGGCTCTGACAGATTTGCGCTCGCGCAGGCTTTTTAAAATTTCGTTATCCATTTTGTCCTCCGTTAAATAAATTTCAGCACTTCGGCTATGTCAAGCCTTTTGTGCATTGGCGGCGTTTCGTTGCTGTAGCCGCAGGAGATTAGCACAATTAGCTCCCGACCCTCGGGGATGCCAATGAGGGCGCTGACCTTAGCGGGGTCGAACATACCGAGAATGGTGGTGCCAATGCCCATGTCGTGCGCCGCAAGGCAAAAGGTTTGCACGGCTGCACCGCAGTCGAAATTTGTGTAGGCATCGCCATAAATTGTTGCGGGGGTACCGTCAGAATGGTAGGCGCTCTTTTTTGTGACGGTTGAAACCGCCATGAGCAGGGGAGCACCGCCGACTATGGGGCGGTTCCAATCGCCGAGTGTGTCGGCTATTTTGGAAAGCACGGCCTTGTCTGTAATCGCCGTGAAACGGGTGGTTTGCGTGTTTTTCCAAGTTGGCGCAAGCTGAGAGAGCGAAACAAGCTTTGTTATGGTGTCGCGGTCTATGGGCGTGTCCTTATATTTGCGGACGCTTCTTCGGGTTTCAATGCAGGTGATGGCTTCCATGATGAATACCTCCTAGGCTTTCTGTAA
>JAVVUU010000124.1:0-2252 GCA_036653035.1 Oscillospiraceae bacterium | reverse complement strand
AACAAATTTCAAGTAGCTACTTGAAAAAACAATTAACCTCGAAAAGAATGACAGGGAAGTGTGCTCAAAACAGCGCTTCTCTGTCATTTTTGCATTTCTCGGCGAAAAAGAAAATATACAGGAATTATGTAGCAAAGTTACATACTCGGGGCACAAAAACGCTTATACTTCAAGCACAGCAAAAACAAAAAGGAGGTCGAGATATGAAAAAATATGTATGCAGCATTTGTGGCTTTGTTTATGACGAAGCCGCAGGAATTCCGTCAGTCGGTATAGCGCCCGGAACAACATGGGAAGCATTGCCCGAAGCTTGGACTTGCCCGCTATGCGGCGCGTCAAAGTCCGAATTTAAGGAGCAACAGACCGCCGCTACCCCAACAAAAGCACAGCCTGTGCCGCAAGAAATTGCCGAAATGCGCGAGCTTACCATTGGAGAGCTTTCCGCACTTTGCTCAAATCTTGCAAGAGGCTGCGAAAAGCAATATTTAAAAGAGGAGTCCTCTTTATTCACTCAACTTTCGGATTATTTCAAAAGCAAAACTCCGAATGAAGATAATGCCAACACGCACGAATTGCTTGCCTTGGTGCAAAAGGATTTAAACGAGGGATTTGTGAATGCAAACGCCGTTGCGGGTGATGTTCACGATAGGGGCGCACTCCGCGCATTGGTTTGGAGCGAAAAGGTGACGCGCATCCTCAATTCAATTTTGACCCGCTATGAAAAAGATGGCGATGCTTTCCTCGCGAACACCAATGTCTATGTTTGCGAAACCTGCGGCTTTGTCTATGTTGGCGATACGCCGCCGGATATTTGCCCCGTTTGTAAAGTTCCGAGCTTCAAAATTGTAAAGGTTGAAAGGAGGTAAGCACCATGTTTGCAGTTAGAAATATCAGATTATGCACCAAGGACTGCCTGTGTCTATACGTTTGCCCAACGGGTGCAACCGATACCGAAAACAGTATTATCGACGTAAAAAAGTGTATAGGCTGCGGCATTTGTGCCGATGCTTGCCCCTCATCGGCAATTTCAATGGTGTCGGATGAATTTCCGCGTCAGCAGCCAAAAACAGATGGCGTTGTAAGCTCCATGAAGGCTTTGGCGGAGAGCAAGGCAAAGCAGGAAAAACTCGCTTTACAGCTTGCGGAGGCAACAGACAACCCGATTTTGCGTCAGCTTGCGGATGCAATTGCAAAGTCAAACCGTCTTATGACAGAGGATATTTTGCGCGAGGCGGGATATATGCTGCCCCAGAGCGCAAACACACATAAGCTTTTACAGACACTTTTGGACAACCCTCCGGCAGAGGATTTTCCCAAGGACATAGTCGAAAAGCTGCTAAATATGATACACACTAATGAAAAAACGGAGGAAAATAAAATGGAAAAATGGCGTTGCACAGTATGCGGATATATTCATGAAGGCCCCCTGCCGGCAGATTTTATTTGCCCCAGATGCAGAAAGCCCGCATCATTCTTTGAAAAGGTAGTTGAAAAAGCGGCTCCCACAGCAAACCCCTATGCAGGTACAAAAACCGAGAAAAACCTGGCGGATGCCTTTGCGGGCGAGAGTCAGGCGCGCAATAAATACACATATTTTGCAAACATTGCACAGCGCGAGGGCTATGACCAGCTTGCGGAAATCTTCCTAAAAACCGCGCGCAACGAGCAGGAGCACGCCCGCGTTTGGTTTGAGGAGCTAGGTCATATGGGCAGCACCGCGCAAAACCTGCTTGCCGCCGCCGAGGGCGAAAATTACGAGTGGACGGATATGTACGACCGCTTTGCAAAGGATGCCGAGGCAGAGGGCTTTGCGGACTTGGCGGCGCGTTTCCGCAGAGTTGCGGCGATTGAAAAATCCCACGAGGAGCGCTATCGTGCCCTGTTGAACAATGTTGAAATGCAAAAGGTATTCGAAAAGGGCGAGGAAACAATGTGGGAGTGCCGCATTTGCGGACATCTCGTAATGGGCAAAAAAGCTCCCGAGGTTTGCCCCGTTTGCAAATATGCTCAGAGCTACTTTGAAGTAAGAAAAGAAAACTATTAAAAAATCAGTTCTTGGACAAAATGCGCACCCCTTGCCGTTTTTTCGGTAAGGGGTGCGTGTTTTTGTTGATTTATAAAGGAAAATGGCATACAATATAACAAAAGCACAGACGAAATTTCAAGTGCTATGCGAGCTTCTGCATATTGCGGGTCAAGTGCGCAAGCCGCTTACATACCGGAGAGCGACCGCTAGCCGTCCGCAAAAGCTG
>JAVVUU010000123.1:0-2349 GCA_036653035.1 Oscillospiraceae bacterium | reverse complement strand
ATAACAGAATATAATTTTGCCATTGCGGGCCGTCCTTGCATTTGTTTAATATAGAATGTATAATAAATGCGTCAAAAGGGCGGTTCGCTTTTTGACATTAAAATTAGGAGGTATGTTTATGCCATACATTATTGCAGCAGTTGCAATTGTTTTAATCATTGTCTTGTGGGCAATGTCCACACAGAGGTCACTTGTCACTCTGGATGAAAACATCAACAACGCCATGAGTCAAATCGGAGTACAGCTTTCCTCGCGCTTCGATGCACTGACAGCACTTTTGGACTTGACGAAGGGCTATGCCGCACACGAAGCGCAAACGCTCATTGAAACCATTAAATCCCGCCGCAGTGTTATAACCGCAAGCTCCACGCCGGAGGAGGTAGTTGCGCAGGAGAATATCATCACAGAAGCACTGGGCAAAATCTCCATGGTTGCGGAGCAATATCCCGACCTAAAGGCAAACGAAAGCTACGGCAAAACCATGGATTCGGTAAACCAATATGAAAATATGGTGCGCTCAAGCCGCCTTATCTACAACGACAGCGTTACAAAGCTAAATCGCAAGCTTAGAATGTTCCCAACCAACCTAATCGGCAATATGCTGGGGTTTGGTCAGCGCAACTATTTGGAGGCTGTGGAGGAAAAAGCGGCAATGCCCGACATGAAATAGGGGGCGTAACATGAAAAAAACATTAACAATTTTTGCCGCCTGCCTGCTGCTTGCAGGGAGCTTTGCGGTGTCCGCGCTTGCCGCAAACAGGGTTCCCGAAATCTCTGTCGAGGTTGCACTTCGGGAGGACGGCTCCGCATACGTCACCCAGGAATGGCGCGCCAATACCGACGAGGGAACGGAATTTTACCTTTACTATCAGGACAGCGGCTACCTTACAATATCCGATTTTTCCGTATCCGACGAGAACGGCACCTATGAGCTTTTGGACAATTGGGATGTGGACGCGTCCTTTGAGGAAAAGGCCGGAAAGTGCGGCATTGTTCAGCGTGAGGACGGCGTGGAGCTGTGCTGGGGCATAACAGATTATGGCGAGCACCGCTATGCCATCGAGTATGTGCTCCATGATTTAGTGGGTGCTTACACCGATGCGGATGGCTTTAACCACCGCTTTATAAATGCGGATATGGGATTTTTCCCCTCCGACGTTGTGCTGACCATCCGCAACCAAAACGGCACTCCGATAACCGATGACAAGTGCGACATTTGGGCGTTCGGCTATGAGGGACAAATTCAATTTGAAAACGGCGCAATACGCGCATGGACAGAAGCCCCCTTGGAGGGCGGCGCAAACATGACTGTAATGGTGCGGCTGGAAAAGGGCATTTTGTCCCCAAACCGCAGTGTTGATGAAAGCTTTGAGGCTGTCAAGGAACGCGCCTTTGAGGGCAGCGATTACGGCAACGAAAACGAGCTGACAGGGCGGGAAATCCTAACTTTTTTTGCAGCCGTTTTGGGGATAATCGCTTTTATAGCTGTGGCGGCGTTGATTGCGGCGGCTATAAAAAAAGCAAAGCTCAAAAAGCTGATGAATGAAACAGACTACTTCCGCGATGCGCCAAACGGCGGCGATTTGAATGTTACCTATTGCTTGGGCGAAACGATTGACCTCTGCGAGGACGGCTCAATTTTGGGTGCGCGTCTGCTTCGCCTAATTGTGCAAGGCTCTTTGGAGCCGCTGGCAGACCGTGTTGACGACAAGGATGTAAGCTTGCAGCTTGTGAAAGCGCCAAACCAAAGCGGCGACCGCTTCGATGAGGAGCTTTATGCTATTTTGGAGGGTGCCGCCGGCGAGGACGGAATTTTGCAGCCGCGCGAGCTTGAAAAGTTCTGCGAAAAAAAATGCGAGCTTCTGCGCAGCTTTTTGGATAGCTGCACGGTGGATGGAAACAGCACCCTTGTGCAAAATAGTTGCTATAAAAGAGGGTCTTACACGCGCATCAAGGATTTGTCGGTCAAGGGGCGCGCCCAGCTTGCCGAAATTTTGGGACTAAAGCGCTTTTTGCTTGATTTCTCCTTAATCCGCGAACGCTATGTGGGCGAAACAATTATTTGGCAGGACTACATGGTGTATGCAATGCTGCTTGGCATAGCGGATAAGGTTGCCGTGCAGATGAAAGAGCTATATCCGCAGGACGTACCGCAAATTGAGCGCTATGAACAGAACATTTATTGGGCGTACAGCTACAACGGCTTTATGTATGGCGCAATGCGGCGCGAGGAGCGTGCGCGCGAGGCGGCGCAGGCGGCCCGAAGCGCGGGCAGCGGCGGCAGCGCATCCTTTGGCGGCGGCGGAGGCTTCTCCGGCGGCGGCGGGGGAGGATCACGGTAAAATAAAG
>JAVVUU010000122.1:0-2458 GCA_036653035.1 Oscillospiraceae bacterium | reverse complement strand
CCGGGAATTGTGGGCTTTGTCGGCTTTGCGGAGGGAGCTGTGGGAGTTGTTGGCTTTGCAGAGGGTGTTGGCTGAGTGTCGGTTGTGGGGTCTTGCTTCGGAGCTTCTGCTTCGGGAGCTTTGCCCTCAAGTGCGCCAATGCCCTTGATGATTTCGCCGGTTACGGCATCAATGATGCACGCATAATCAACTTTTCCGGTTTCAACCTGAATTTCGCAGACCAGCTTGCCGTCACTGTATTCAAAGTTGGTTTTAACTTTAGGATCGGCATCCGCTGTGGCTTTTTTAACCTGCTCCAGCACATTTGCAACAGCTGTTCCAACGCCGGCATATTTGCTGTCGGAGGGCTTGCCGGTCATTGAAAGGCCGGGAAGCTTATCTGCATATTTTTCTGTTAGAAGGCCAAGGTCGTTGATGTTCAGTCCTGCCATGTCCTTAAAATTCAGCTTGGGATCCTTTTCAACAAGTCCCTTTATAAGCTCTGCCTTGCCCTCGGATATATTGTATTTCTCGGCAAGCGCTGTTAGCTCCTTGCTGATGTCCTTATCCTTGGTGGCATTCTGACTCAAAATCGCACCGTCTATGCCTTTTTCGGATAGAGCCTTGCCAACGCCGTCAACAAGCTGCTTTTTAAGCTCGTCGCCCTTTTCGGCATCGGAATTATCAACGGAAACAAGGATTGAATTTGCATCCTCGCTGAGATATCCCTTTTCGACCATTGCTTTTACAATTTCGCCGACGGCGGCTTCGATGTCCTTGCCCTCAAAGTCCTTACCCTCAAGAACGGATGAGCCGTCCTCATTGAGTGCGCTGACGCTTAGAACGATTTCGTCTTTGTTTGCTTCGATTTTTACGCTTGGGTTAACGTCAAGAGAAACCACGGAATCAACGGCGTGTGCAACTTGGTAGTGTCCAAAGCCGAGGCCTCCTCCAACGACCAGTGCGAGTGCGGCGGCTGTTGCGCACATTGTTTTTATCCAGCCCGTCTTATTGTTAGTTTTTGTTTTCATCTCAATTACCTTTCCTTTCTGTTCTTCACAATTGGAGAGGATGTCATTGAGCACATCGGGAACTGCGTGAGTGTAGGCCCGTGCGAGCTTTTTCTCAATATCGGTATTTTTCATGTCAATCCCCCTCCTTTAAGGCAGTTTCCAGCTTTTTTCTTGCTCTGCTATATTTTGAAAGAACAGTGGACAGCGGAAGGTTCAGTAGCCTTGCAATTTCCATATGCTTTAATCCCGAAATGGCATGCAGTGTTATAATCTGCCGCTCCTCGTCCTTTAGCACGCTCATAGCCGCTTGCAAAACAATGCGGTCCTCGGAGCTTGTGCCGGTGGTCGGGGCGTAAAACATTTGCCAATCCTCCTCGGGAATATCGGCCGTTTTTGCACGTTCGCGCAACGTGCTTCTTGCAAGGTTTTTGGTAATCGTCAAAATCCACGCCATCGGCTTGCCCTGCGCATTGTAGCTCCCCGACGACGACCATATTTTGACATAAGCCTCCTGCAAAACATCCTCTGCGTCACACTCGTTCTTCACAATCGACAGGGCGAAACCGTAAACCGCAGCTCGGGTTGCCTCGTACAGCGCCGCCAGTGCGGGCTTGTCACCCAAGGCAATTTTCGCTATGTACGTTTCAATTGTGGTTTGCGCAAGGGTGGTATTCTGTTCGGTGGACGTCTCTCCAAACAATTTCATCCTTCGCCTCCTGTCACTGCATTAACGCACGGGGCAGCCGTTTTATTGCAGAAAACCAAAATTTCTTTTTTATATTTTTTTGGCGCGTTTCCAAATTTCGGGTTTTCCGAAGCTCGGATACGCGCCATATTGATGTAGGTTTGCAAAAAAGCCTTGATATTACAAGGTTTTTTCTGTGTGATGCTTTGAAGCTTCGCAAAGGCTGTGCCCTGCGTGTTTTGAAATGTTGAAAGCGCTTTGCTGTCAGCTCTCGCTTTTTTTACTGCGGAACGCGAAAAGCTTGCTGAGAACGTAGTTTAAAATGATTATGACAACAGACACAAGCATTTTTGCGGGCAGGGCATCAACACCGAAAAGCGACATATCCATGCCCCAATCGGAGAGCGCGGGCACGGCGATAACCTCAAGAATTCCCGTTAGGATGCGCCCGCCGTAAAATGCGACACCCTCAACCAAAACCAGCTTGAGCTTCCAGCTTTTGCTTTCAAAGACCCAAAGCTTGTTTGTGATAAACGCGACCGTGACGGCGATAATCCAAGAAACTATGCCCGACCAGTAGAGGTCAAGCCCAAAAACGGCCTCGCAAATGCTGAAGGTCAGCCAACTGACAACGGTTGTAACTCCGCCGAATATGCAATACATTATAATTTCGCGGTACTTTTCGAAAAGCCTGCGAAAAATTGATTTTTTATCTTCCACGAATGTGCCTCCAAAAGAGAATATGATGGGTTGTATTTCAACCTAGCCGCAATGTAGCGTT
>JAVVUU010000121.1:0-2534 GCA_036653035.1 Oscillospiraceae bacterium | reverse complement strand
GCTCCTGTGCACGAGCCTATGAACACTCTTGCGCAAACGCCCCCTCCAAGTGAAATTCCCTCTGTTCCGTCGCCCATGGAGCCTGTCAACGCCCCAAAATCGGTAACAGCCGAAACTTTTTTAAGCTTTCTCTCAGAAAATTACGAAGCTCTCTCCGCCTCCTGCTTCGGCGGCATTGCCGGCATTGGCTTCATAGATCTCGATCTTGGCGGCGAAATTGAAATGCTTCTTTTTGATGCCGGTGCTTCTTCCTCAATGTGCGTTCAGATTTATGACATCATAAATGGCACCGTCGAGTGTATTTCCTCAAGCACACCCATCACCACCGAAGGCTCCGAGCAAAAATATTTAAGCAAAATCTCTATCAACGTAGGCTGTCTTGAGGATTTTCGTCTGGTGGAGCAAAAGTCCACAGGCGAACGCTTTTTCTATGTGGAAAGCCGCAAGGGTTCTTCGAGCACCTGCCACAATGACATCATACGCTTTGGCGAAAAAAACTGCGCTCTCGATCTCACGGAGCTTTTCCACAAGCACGAAAACTATGACGTCACGAATGGCGACATCACCCTTCGCGAATACAAGGTTGACGGCGCTGTTGCAACGGAAGCCGAGCACAACGCCGCTCTCGCAAAATTCCAAGACGACATAATCGACCTTGAGTCTAATGCCGTTGGCGTTTTTATGTGGGATGCCGCCGCAAAGGCCGCCGGTTTGGATGGACTTCTTGCAATGGCAACCGCCGCACTCGAGCTGGCAAATTACATTGACCCTCAATAAGCCCGCACAGGGCATAAATCAAATTCTCATGTCATACTATATACCACCACAAAAACGGAGGTATCTGCTATGGCATACGAGGAAAAAATCAAGGCGGCGCGGCCGCACAACATCATTCTTGAAGATAGGGCGCACCTTTCCGTTTCCGGCGTTGATGAGGTGGACAGCTTTGATGACAAGCAAATAGTTGCCCGAACCGCAAAAGGAAATCTTGTTCTTCGCGGCAGTGACCTCCACATTGACAAGCTCAGTCTTGACACGGGCGAGCTTGTTGTTACGGGACTTTTCACAGACCTTGGCTATGAGGAAACAGCACCCGGCGGCAGTCTTTGGTCGCGCCTGTTTAAATAGCCTTGGAGCAGCCTGTTTATTTTCAGCTTTTAACGGCGTTTATCTCCTTTGCCGGCGGCCTTTTTTGGGGGATTTACTACGACCTTTTAAAGGCTCTGCGTCTGCGCGCAAAATCCGTGATAATAACCGCGCTTTGCGACCTTTCCGTGTGCCTTGCAGCGTTTTGCATTTTGGTTTTTCTCTCAATGTCACCCGGACGGGGCGAAGCGCGGCTGTATATTTTCATCTCCGCCATAGTCGGTGCGGTAGTCTATTTTTCAACCTTCAGCCCCGCGTTTTTGGCCTATTTTGGAATATGCCTCGACCTTGCGGCAAGGGTTTTTCGCATTTTAAGGCGACCCTTGGCGATTTTACCGGAAAAGCTTGTTAAAACCAAAAATATTTTCAAAAACCTCTTTCAAAAAATGTGTTTATGGTTTACAATTGAAACTGATAGAAAAAAATTTCAAAACCATACTTCATCATCGCGGTCAACGCGAAATGGGAGGGAACATACCCATGAAGCTGGGACGTGCAAGTCTAATCACAAAAATTGTCATTCTCGCGCTCATTCTATACGCGGGGGTAAGTCTTGTGTCGCTAAAAGTTCAGGTGTCACAAGCGCGCGGCAAGGCGGACGACCTACACACTCAGGTCGATGATGTCCTCCAAACAAATTCCGAGCTGCAATATGCCATCGACCACGGTACAGACCCCGAAACCATCGAGGACATTGCGCGCAACAAGCTGGGTCTTGTAAAGCCCGGCGAAAAAATATTCTACGATGTAAGCCATTAAGGAACCTCTAATTAAATTCCCCCGCACGTCTAGGCGGCGGATTTAATCAGCTGTTCCTCAACGCCCCGCAGTTTTTCAAAAACCGCAGGGTGTATAGCATCCATATTTCAAAATCACACATTCATTTGCACCCCAAAAGGATGAACAGGAGGAAGAAGCCCTTATATGCAGCCGACAGTGGGAGAGATTTTTGAAGGCAAGGTTACAGGCATCACAAAATTTGGTGCCTTTGTTTCATTGCCGGATGGTAACAACGGTCTTGTACATATCTCCGAGATCGCGAATACCTATGTGAACGACGTACATGAACACATCACCGAGGGTCAAATGGTCAAGGTAAAGGTAATCGGCATAAACGAAGCCGGAAAGATAAACCTGTCCATCAAAAAAGCGGAGCCGCCCGCGCCGCGTCCGGAATTTGCGCGCCCCGCGCCGCAATCCTCAAATTATCAAAGACCGCACAATTTCACTCCGCGTTCGGGTGGCTTTGCTCCAAAGCCCGCGCCCCCCTCAACGCCGGAGGCTGTTTTTGAGGATAAATTGAAGCAATTCATGCAGGACTCCGACAGCCGCATCTCCGATAGCCGGATGTATGCGGACAAAAAAGGCGGATACCGCAAAAAGCGCGA
>JAVVUU010000120.1:0-2538 GCA_036653035.1 Oscillospiraceae bacterium | reverse complement strand
AAATTTATTTCGACCGCGGCGAAAAATACGGCTGCGGTGAGCCGGGCTGCACAGTCGGCTGCGAATGTGACCGCTTCATCGAAATTTGGAACAATGTTTTCACCCAGTTCGACAGCGACGGCAAGGGCAACTACGCCGATTTGGAGCAAAAAAACATAGACACCGGCATGGGGCTTGAGCGCCTTGCCGTTGTTTGCCAAGACGTTTTTTCGCTTTTTGATGTCGATACGGTTATGAATATCACCAATAAAGTCAGCGAAATCACAGGCGCACGCTATGGCCAAACCAAGCAAACGGACACCTCTCTGCGCGTTATAACCGACCATATCCGCAGTGCCACAATGATGATTTGCGATGGCGTTTTACCCTCCAACGAGGGGCGCGGCTATGTTCTTCGCCGCCTGCTTCGCCGTGCCGCGCGCCACGGAAAGCTGCTTGGCGTAAACGAGCCGTTTCTTTTCGAGGTCTGCGAAACCGTTATCAACGAGAACAAGCACGCCTACCCCGACCTTGTCGGAAAGCAGGGCTACATCACACGCGTAATCAAGGTTGAGGAAGAAAACTTTTCAAAAACCATAGACGCGGGCATGAAAATCCTTGGTGACGTTCTTGACGAGCACAAGAAAAAAGGCGAAACAATTTTCTCCGGCTCGGATGCCTTCAAGCTATACGACACATATGGCTTCCCCGTCGATTTAACAGCGGAAATCGCGGAGGAAAAGGGGCTTACCCTCGACCGCAAAACCTTTGACGAGCTTATGCAGGAGCAGCGCGTCCGCGCTCGTGAAGCAAGAGCCGCAATGGGCGATTTGGCTTGGGCGGGCATAGATTTGGGACTTGACAACACACCCACACAATTCACAGGATATACAGATTTTGAAGAAGAATGCAAGGTTCTTGCCATTGTTGTCGGCGAGGAGCCATGCTCCAAGGCACACAACGGCCAAGAGGCAATAATCGTTTTGGACAGAACTCCGTTTTATGCCGAAATGGGCGGTCAAACCGCCGACTTTGGCTGGATGAAAACAGCGGACGGAGATTTTGAAGTAACCAATGTCCACAAAAATAAAGCCGGAAAATTCCTCCACTACGGCGTAATGCGTAGCGGCGAAATTGAAGTTGACGACACCGTAATGGCAAAAATTGACATTGAACGCCGCCGTGCCATAATGCGCGCCCACTCCGCAACGCATCTTCTGCAAAAGGCACTGCGAACAGTTTTGGGTGACCATATCGAGCAGGCGGGATCACTGGTTGAGCCGGACAAGCTCCGCTTTGACTTCACGCATTTCAGCGCGATTTCCGAGGACGAATTGAAGCTTGTTGAAAAATACGTCAACCGTGCAATCCTAAACGGCTACACCATAGTAACCGAGGAAATGCCCATTGCGCAGGCAAAAAAAATTGGCGCAACTGCGCTGTTTTCCGAGAAATACGGCGAGATTGTCCGCGTTGTCAGCATGGGCGACTACTCCATAGAGTTCTGCGGCGGCACACACCTTGACAACACCGCAAAGGTCGGCCCCTTCCGCATCCGCAGTGAGTTTTCCGTTGCCTCCGGCGTTCGCCGCATTGAAGCCACCGTCGGCGAGCTGGTCATGGACGAAATGCGCCACGGCTCCGAGCTTATCCGCCGTATGTCCGACGCGATGAAAACCAATCCGAACGAAATTGAGGGGCGCTTTGCTCAGCTTATGTCCGAATTGAAAAACACCCGCAAGCTTGTTGAAAAGCTCCAATCTCAGCAGCTTCAGCTTGAAACCGAGCGCATAATGTTCGGCGCAAAGTCCGTCAAGGGACTAAAAATTATAACCGGATTTTTCCCGAAGCTCCCCGTTGACGAAATGCGTCAAATGGGCGATATGCTTCGTGACCGTGACGAAAATGTTGTTGCCGTTCTATCCTCGGGAGCGGATGATAAAATTGCCCTGCTTGCAGTTTGCGGTGCCGCCGCCATAAAGCGCGGAATACGCGCGGGCGACCTCATCAAGCACGTTACGGCAATCACGGGCGGCTCCGGCGGCGGCAAGCCCGAGCGCGCCATGGGCGGAGCAAAGGACGAGCTTATGCTCGACAACGCCCTTGCCACCATCGACAACTTCGTCGATGAAAAAGTTAAGGACTAGTAGTTCGCCATCGTTTGACCTTGGCAGACAACCGGCACAGCGTTTCAACAATTTTAGCAGGAGGTAAAGACCATGGCAGACTGCATTTTTTGTAAAATAATCGCGGGTGAAATCCCGTCCGACAAAATCTATGAGGACGACACCTGCATAGCCTTTCGCGACATTCATCCACAGGCACCAACGCATTTTTTGGTGGTGCCCAAGACACACATTCAATCGGCGGTTGACATAACTCCCGAAAATTCCGCGATAGTTGCCCACTGCTTCGAGGTAATCGCACTCCTTGCAAAGCAGGAAAAGCTCGACAACGGCTTCCGAGTAATCAACAACTGCGGTGAAAACGCCGGCCAAACCGTGCCGCATATCCATTTCCATGTCCTCGCGGGCAAGGTTTTGGGCGAAACAATGGTAT
>JAVVUU010000119.1:0-2610 GCA_036653035.1 Oscillospiraceae bacterium | reverse complement strand
AGGAGAGCAGCGCGCAGGCGAAGCAAAAAATTGTAAAGGGTGAAAATTCAAGCTTTTTGAAAAGCTTGTAAAGGGGCATGGGGAGGGCTTCGTCCATAAGGGCGGCACGCTTTGCGACATATTCCATGCAGCGGGAGGCGGAAAGGGTAGCGGATTCTTCCGCGCTCTCCGTCGAAGGGATATCGGAAGGTCTTTCGGTAAAGTCCGAAAAAAGCTCGTCAAGATCGTTGCCCAAGGAAGGGGACTTGGCGGGAGCGGCTTCGGGAGCTTCGGGCGCAGCCTTTAGGGAAAACTCCGCAATTTGCTTTTCGCAGAGGTCATGGGCGATTTCGATGTCGGGATAAATGACGTTTTTGAAGCCGCCGTTGTCGTTGACAAAAAGGCGCATCAGCCCGCTGATGTAGGAGGAAAGCTGCAAATCGACACAGGCGAAAAGGTAATCGCTGTATTGTTGGTAGCTTTCAAAGGGAAGCACCTCATCTTGGGGATTGAAAAGATCGGCTAGACTTGACATGGAGAGTCCTCCTTAAACGTCGGTGAATATGTAGCCGGCACCGCGAACGGTTTCGATTATGCCGCTTTTGTCAGGGTCAATTTTTTTGCGCAGGTTTGAGATGTGAACCATAAGGGTGCGGACGTCGCCCAAGCTGTCGCTGTTCCAAACCGCCTCGTAGATTTGTTGGTAGAGGAGGAGAATGCCCGGGTGGCGGCTCATGTAATCCAAAAGCTCATATTCGATGGAGGAGAGGTCAATTTCCTCCGCCGCCCGAAGAACACGGTGGTGGACGGTGTCAATCATGAATTGCCTAAAATTTCGAATGCCGTTTGGGTTCTCGGCGGGGACATTTGCCTTTGTGCGGCGGATAATTGTTTCGGTGCGGGCAAGCAGCTCGTCGAAGCAGATGGGCTTAACCATATAGTCGTCCCCTCCGCTGCGGAGGGCGTTGATTTTTGTCGCGCTGTCATCAAGGCAGCTGACAAAAATTATGGGGCAGGAGCAGGCGCCGCGGATGGTTTTGCAAAGCTCATCACCCATCATATCCGGCAAAACCATGTCAAGCAAAATGAGGTCGTAGGTGTTGTTCTCCAAAAGCGCCAAGGCGTCCGCACAGCAATATGCGGCATCGACAGCATATTCCGCATGGGTAAGGAGCATTTGGACGATGGTGGACAGCTCGGTGTCATCTTCAACCAAAAGTGTACGATTCATGTATTCTCCCTCCGCAAATTTTGTATATGGCATTGCTTTTATAGGAAAGAAAGGCTATAATATATGAGAATGTACATTGCAGTTAATATAGATAATATATTATACAAAATGTTATGAAAAGCATACTGCAACAAGCCATAATAACTGCTCTCTAATTATAACACGAATTTCTCATATTGTCATACGGGGTTTTCAAAAAATTACTAAAATTTTTTGTTTTAAAGGGGAAATACGATGAAAAAAGCAAAAACGCTGGGACTGCCTTTTGTTGGAGCTGGACTAATCCTAGCATTCGCTTGCCTTTGCGCTCTCGTTATCGAAATTATAAATAACAAAGCCTTTTTCCCGAATGATTACATTTTCTTTTTTGCAGGAGTGTTTTTCAGCATTTTCCTCGTAATTGCCGGCTTGTCAAGCATCATCAGAGCCACCGAAAAGCTTCGTCAAGCGGAAAATGCCGCATCGGCGGCAAGCATAAAAGCTCTTGAAGAAAGGCTTGAAACCGAACGGGAAGACAATATCGAAAACATCCGCAAGCTCCATGAAACAACCCGCAACGAAATCGAAACCTTTCGCAGAGTGCTCTCCCATCAGCTTCGAATGCCGCTTTCAATAGTGCAGGGTTATGCAGATGTTCTTGCAAGGGAGCTTGTTGAGGACGAGGAAGAAAAGCGCAGCTATTTCCAAAAAATCCAAGAGCGCATAAAAAGCATTGCAGACATAATTTCAAGGCAATTCTCCGTCAACCGAAGCTTGGAGGAGGCTCCTCCAACCTTTGAAGAGCTTGATATTGTCCACCTGCTAAGGCGTGCAAGTGAGGATATGCAAACCATTGCCCGCGCTCAAGGCATAAAAATTCAAGTCCTCTCAACCGAGGACAGCTACTTAATGGATGCGGATGCGGAAAAGCTCAACAAGGTTGTTTTCAACCTTTTGGAAAACTCCATAAAATACATGGGTCGCGAGGGCATGATAACCATCTACACGGAATTTTCAAACGACAAGGTAGCAATAATCTTCAAGGACGACGGCGTTGGACTTCCGGCGGCAGAGGTTTCAAACATTTTCGAGGCAAACTTTCAAGGCAGTAATAAGTCCGATGGTAACGGCTTGGGCTTGTATCTCGTAAAGCGCGTTGCCGAGGTACACGGCGGAACAATAAGTGCAGAAAGCGATACCGGCCTTGGAATGACCATCCGAATGACACTCCCGCGTCACAGACCGGCGGCGGAATAGCAATTATAAATAATAAAATGAACCTTGAAATTTTTTTTCAAGGTTCATTTTTTGCGCAAAATGCGCGGCGCAGGTCAAAGGGCAGGGGCGGGAGAGCATAGAAAGAGCGCCGGAGGAATACTCCGGCGCTCGGGGATATAGGGTTATGCGAAAGTGATGTTGTT
>JAVVUU010000118.1:0-2715 GCA_036653035.1 Oscillospiraceae bacterium | reverse complement strand
AATTGGGTGCGGGATGGGGGAAATTGGGGGAATAATGGCGCTTGGGAGCTTTTATTTTACTAAATTGCTGCAAGGTTCTTGAAAAATGCTTGCAGAATTGATACAATGACAGTCACAACATTTTTGAGAGGCGTAACTGTAATGAGATATGCAACAAACGAATTTTCGAATTCATCTCAACATATTAGCTTCGACGTTATCGTAATCGGGGCCGGTATTGCCGGGCTTTACACGGCGCTCAACATCGACGAACGGCACACCTGCTGTATCCTCACCAAGGAGGATGTGGAGGTTAGCAATTCGTGGCTTGCGCAGGGCGGAATTGCCGCCGCAATCGCAATTGATGACGCGCCAAAATATCATTTTGAGGACACAATTGTCGCAGGTGCCGGGCTTTGCAACGAGGAGGCTGTGCGCGTGCTCGTTTCCGAGGGGCCGTCGCACATCCGCAAGCTTGTTGAAATGCAGGTTCCCTTCGATTTGGACGATGAGGGCGACCTTGACATAACCAAGGAGGGCGGTCACCGCCGCCGCCGCATAGTTCATGCCGGAGGTGACGCAACAGGGCGCGAAACCGTTAAGGCATTGGCGCACCTTGTTTCCCAGCGGAGCAACGTCACCTTCATGCCGCACAATTTCTGTTCGGACATCTTAACAGATGAAAACGGCGTTGTCACAGGCTGTGCGGTGCTCGACCGCGACGATAAGCAGCTTATTATCGACTCCCCCAACATTGTCCTTGCAACAGGCGGCATTGGGCAGGTCTACAAAATCAGCACAAACCCCGCCATTGCAACAGGCGATGGACTTGCCGCCGCCGTTCGCGCGGGGGCAAATGTGAAGGATATGGAATTTATCCAATTCCACCCCACCGGTCTTTGGTCGAACAAGCAGGAAAACAGAGCTTTCCTAATTTCCGAATCCGTTCGCGGCGAGGGCGGTCTTTTGAAAAATGCGGACGGTGAGCGCTTCATGCTCGGCCGCCACGAGTTAAACGAGCTTGCCCCGCGTGATATAGTCGCCCGCGCCATAACGCATGAGCTAATAAATCGCGGCGAGGATCACGTTTTTGTGGACATCACTTCAAAATCCGAGGAATATCTGGAGCACAGATTTCCAACAATATACACAGAGTGCAAAAGTCGCGGAATTGACATCACAAAGGACTGGATTCCCGTCTGTCCGGTGCAGCACTATCTAATCGGTGGCATCCAAACCAATCTTGACGCCAAGACAAGCTGCGAGGGTCTTTATGCCTGCGGCGAGGCCGCCTCAACAGGCGTACACGGCGCGAACCGCCTTGCCTCAAACTCCATGCTGGAGTGCTTGGTGTTCGGCAAGCGCGCGGCGAGCCACATCAACGAGCGCCTTGCGAGCATGGGCGAAATTCGCCGCTCCAAAACTCCGAGCTTTACACCAAGGCCGGTGGTTGAAAGAGATTTTGCCGCCCTCCGCGCCGAAATTCGTCAGCTTATGAACGATTACGGCAGCGTTTTGCGCACCGAAGCGGGAATGAAAAAGGCACTTGCCCGCATTTCACAAATCCAAAACGAGCTTTCAGAAAGCGCCTATCCCGGCAGGGAATACATCGAAGCGCTTAATGTCGCAACCATCGCGGTGGACATTCTAAACGCCGCAATTGCCCGCCGCGGCAGCGTTGGTGCTCATTACAGGGAGGACGGTCAATGAATTTCATAGGGCTTGACGAGCTTCTTATAGCCGCCTTAAAGGAGGACGTTGGCACGGGGGACATCACAACAATGTGCTGCATCCCCGCCGAAAATCGCTCCGAGGGCGCATTTATAGCCAAGGAGAGCGGAGTGGTCTGCGGAATTGACATTGCCGCCCGCGTCTTTGCGCTTGTCGATTGGGATATCAAATTCTCCCCGCAAAAAAAGGACGGCGACAAGGTCGAACGCGGTGACATTATCGCAAAGGTCGAGGGCACCTCGCGCGGAATTTTAACCGGCGAGCGCGTTGCGCTAAACCTCATGCAGCGGCTTTCCGGCACAGCAACGGCAACCGCCGCCGCCGTCGCCGCCGTTGCGGGCACAAGCACGCGTATTATCGACACAAGAAAATCCACCCCCGGTCTGCGCGCACTCGAAAAATACGCCGTGCGCACGGGCGGCGGCCGCAACCACAGGTTCAATTTGGCGGACGGAATTTTAATTAAAGATAACCACATCGCCGCCGCGGGCGGAATAACAGCCGCCGTTTCCGCCGCAAAGGCGGGCGCACCCCACGTCATGAAAATCGAGGTCGAAACCGAAACCGCGGATGAGGTTCGCGAAGCGCTCGAAGCGGGAGCGGATATCATCATGCTCGACAATATGAGCACAGACGAAATGACCGCCGCCGTCGCACAAATCGCCGGCCGCGCCATAACCGAAGCCTCCGGCAACATGGGCGAGCGCGACCTGCTTGCCGTTGCCAAAACGGGGGTTGACCTAATCTCCATAGGTGCCCTGACCCACAGTGTAAAATCCATGGATATTAGCCTAAAATTCAAAAAATCCCGGTAAAAAGCCTTTTATGGGTACCTGATATCAGCAAACAAACAGAGCACAAATGTTTTAATTTGTGCTCTGTATTTGCTTTTTGCGAAAGTTTACAATTTAGTGACAATTTAGTCCTTAAATCTACTTGACTTATCCCACCTTGTTTCTATAATTAAAGGTATAATACTAATTCTTAATTAAAAACTTTGTTTTT
>JAVVUU010000117.1:0-2780 GCA_036653035.1 Oscillospiraceae bacterium | reverse complement strand
CTATGACCTTCGGGTTATGAGCCCGACGAGCTGCCAGACTGCTCCACTCCGCGATAACTGCTCTTCTTGGAGAGCTAGATTATCGTACCATGCGGCGCTATAAAAGTCAAGACATTTCGGGCTTTTCTTTTAATTTATGCTTATTTGAACATTTTTGCCTTGACGAAAACAACGATTGCGACTAAACTCAGCGCAATTGAAACCGCAACGATTATAAGAAATCCCCAAGGGCTTTGCGAGAGCGGAACTCCCGCAAGGTTGACGTTCATGCCGTAGGCGCTGAAAATCATGGTTGGGATTGCCATTACCACCGTGATTATCGCAAGCGCTTTCATCACAATGTTTAGGTTGTTCGAAATTACCGATGCAAACGCGTCCATCATGCCGCTCAAAATGCCGCTGTAAATGTTTGCCATTTCGATGGCCTGCTTGTTTTCAACGATTACATCCTCCAATAAATCGGAGTCCTCGGGGTATTTTTTGATTACCTCGTTGCGGAGGAGCTTTTCAAGAACCACCTCGTTTGAGCGGAGGGAGGTTGTGAAATACACAAGGCTCTTTTCAAGCTTTAGCAGCTCTATAAGCTCGCGGTTTTGTGTGGATTTGTGGAGCTTCATTTCAACCTCTTCACTCTTTTTGTCGATGGTGTTGAGGTATTGCAGGTAGAGCGAGGCGTTGTTGTAGAGGATTTGCAGAATGAAACGCGACTTCATGTTTGTGTAAAAATCGCGCACCTTGCCGCCTGTAAATTGGCGCAAAACGGAGGTGTCCTCACTGCAAACCGTTATTACAACGCCGTCCGTCACTATGATTGCGAGAGGGATGGTGTTGTAAAGCTCCTTGGAGTTTTGCTCCTCCACTGTTGGGATATTTACCAAAATCATGGTGTAATTATCGTCAATTTCGATACGGGAACGCTCATAGGTGTCCATTGCGGCGCGGAGAGCATCGACATCAATGTTAAATTCTGCCGATATTTTTTGCATCTCATTCTCTGTTGGCGCTATCATAGAAACCCAGCAGCCCTCATCGCGAGAATCTATTTTTTCGAGCTTCCCGACTTTAGTCTTGTAAAAGTTTACCATATTTTAAAAGTCCTTTCTTCGCACGCACAAAGCAGGGCGAAAAAAGGCCTTGTTTTGTACGTTTTTATTTTTCGTTGGGGGGAGGAACACTACTTTCGGGTAACGGGTCCGACATGAAAAAACCACTTCCTTTCAAAATTCCGAATGGCAAGCCGAAGCTTGTCGTTCGAATGCGGGGGGCAGATGGGGGCAGGGGGGTGCTTAGAGGACGCTCAGGTAGCGCTCGCCGGTGTCCGGAAGGAGAACGGCAATGGTTTTGCCGTTAAATTCCGACCTTGCGGCAACCCTTGCGGCGGCAAAAGCGGCGGCACCGGAGGATATGCCGACAAGCAGTCCCTCGGTTCTTGCAAGCTCCCGCGCGGCGGCATAGGCATCCTCGTTTGTGACGCGGATTATTTCGTCGTAAACACCGGTGTCCAGTGCTTTTGGGATGAAGCCCGCGCCTATGCCTTGGATTTTGTGCGACCCGGATTTTTCGCCGCTCAACACGGCGGAGGCATCCGGCTCCATTGCAATTATCTTAATGAGCGAATTTTGCTCTTTTAAGTATCTTCCGGCGCCACTAATTGTGCCGCCTGTGCCAACTCCCGCAACAAAAGCATCGAGTGCTCCTGCGGTGTCGCGCCAAAGCTCGGGGCCTGTTGTAAGGTAGTGCGCTTCGGCGTTTGCGGGGTTTTCGAACTGCCCGGCTATGATGCTTCCGGGATTTTCGCGGTTTATTGCCTCGGCTTTTTTGATTGCGCCGCTCATACCCTCGGCACCGGGGGTGAGAACAATTTTTGCGCCGTATGCCGCGATTAGCTTTTGACGCTCAATGCTCATGCTGTCCGGCATTACAATGACGGCTTCGTAGCCCAAAACGGCAGAAGCGGCGGCAAGGCCAACGCCCGTGTTGCCGCTGGTGGCTTCGATTATCATGCCGCCTTTTTTGAGAGTGCCGTCGTTCTCGGCGCGGCGGATAATGTTAAGAGCAACTCTGTCCTTCGCACTGCCGGCGGGGTTTGCGCGCTCAAGCTTTGCAAGCAGGCGGGCGTTTGGGCAATGCGCGGCGCCAAAGGCGTGAAGCTCAAGGAGCGGCGTTTCACCGATTAGCTCGAGTATATTATTGTATATTTTCGACATAACTATACAAATCCTTTCGGGGTGGGCCTTCGTTGACAGACGGATATTTGACGGATTTCAAGTGCAAAGGTTGCAAATTTCGCTTAGATAATTGCGCGAACAGTGTCAATTTGTCGAAAAACACGCACAAAAATCCAAAGATTTCTATATCCTGCGTATTTATTTGGTAAATTGGTTGAAATACCTGTTCATTATATGTATAATACTCTATTATACCCGTAAAAACAATAGCGATTGGAGATTATAATTTATGAAACGCACAAAAATTTCCGCACTGTACGCGGAGGCGAGCACCTTTACCGGCTCGGAAATTACAGTCTGCGGCTGGGTTCGCACAGTCCGCGACATGAAAAATTTCGCCTTTGTCGAGCTTAACGACGGCAGTGCCTTTAAAAGCCTACAGGTCGTTTTTGAAAAAAATACACTCTCAAATTACGATGAAATTGCCCACCAAAATGTTGGTGCGGCGCTCATTGTCCGCGGCATTTTATCCCTTACACCGGAGGCAAAGCAGCCTTTTGAATTAAAGGCCGCCGAAATTGTTGTGGAGGGCGTTTCCGCGCCCGAATATCC
>JAVVUU010000116.1:0-3047 GCA_036653035.1 Oscillospiraceae bacterium | reverse complement strand
CGGCATAGATGTCGGCAGCGGTTTCGTCCGGCACCAGCATCATAACCATATCGGCGGCCTTTGCGGCGGCGGGAACGTCCATGACCTCAATGCCGGCTTCGGTTGCCTTGGCGCGGCTCTTGGAGTCGGGGCGAAGTCCAACTATTACATGAACGCCGGACTCCTTTAGATTTTGCGCGTGTGCGTGGCCTTGGCTGCCGTAGCCTATAATCGCAACCGTGCGATTTTTCAGAAGCTCCATGTTGCAGTCCGCGTCATAATACTTGTTAACCATTTTTTTAATTCCTTTCAATTTTTGAATTGTTGGTTTATGCTGCTGCAGGGGCGGATGCTGTCTGACCTCTGCATGGTGAGCGATTAGGAGTTGTGCATTTTTTTGTTGTCAAAGCTCATGATTTTGTCGCCGCGGTCAATGGCTGTTACACCGGTTCGGCAAAGCTCGAGAATTGTATATTTTCCGATAATATCCAAAAATCCGTTTATCTTGCTTGGCTTGCCCGTAAGCTCGCAAACTATGCTGGCGGGGGAGAAATCCACTATGCTTGCCTTGTAAATATCGCATATCTCGCGAATTCCTGTGCGCTGACTCTCGTTTGCGGCGATTTTTACCAAAAGCAGCTCGCGCAGGATGGCTTCGTTTTCGTCCTCAAGCTGAACCGCCTTGACCTCCACGAGCTTTTTGGTTTGGAGGACAATTTGCTCAATTATGCGTTCGTCACCCAGTGCGGAAATTGTTATGCGGGAGATGGTGGGGTCGTTTGTTTCGGACACCGTGAGGGAGTCGATGTTGTAGCCGCGTCTGCCGAAAAGCATGGAAACGCGGGAGAGTACGTTTGCGTTATTTTCAACAAGCAGTGCTATAATTGCTTTTTTTGCGCTCATTTTCTTTACCTCCCACTATTCCAAAATTGCGGAGCGAACTGTTCCACCGTTGGGTATCATTGGCAAAACGCGCTCCTCGCGGTTGATGGGGCAAACTATCCATGAGGGACCCTCGGCGGCAAGCGCGGCGGAGAGCGCCGCTTCAAATTCCGACTTTGTTTCCGCTCTAAAGCCTCTTGCACCAAAGCCCTCGGCAACCTTTACATAGTCCGTTTTGCGCTCCGGCTCGGTTGAAAAATAGTGTTTTTCGTAAAAGCTCGTTTGCCACTGGCGAACCATTCCAAGTGCGCGGTTATCCATTATGACGGTGATAACGTGCAGATTGTTTGAAACGGCTGTGCAGACCTCGTTCATGTTCATATGGAAGGAGCCGTCGCCGGTTATGTGGAGGACGGTTGCTTCGGGGAGAGCAACCTGAGCGCCGATTGCGGCACCGTAGCCAAAGCCCATTGTGCCAAGTCCGCCGCTTGTCAGGAAGCCGCGCGGACGTGTCTTTTTGCAAAACTGCGCCGCCCAAATTTGATGCTGACCGACATCCGTTACAACAAGCGCTTCGGCACCGCACTTTTCACCGATTACGTCCATAATTTCGACAGGGCGAATGTTGGTGATGTTTTTGCCGTTTACAATGTCGTCGTCATGCCGCCAAGCGCGGATGCGGTCGAACCAATCGCTGCGCTCAACGCCTTTGATTAGAGGAAGAAGCCCTTGAAGCTCAACCTTCAGGTCGCCGATTACGGCAAAATCAACAGAGATGTTTTTGCGGATTTCGCTCTCGTCAATGTCGAACTGAACAACGGTTGCGTGGGGGGCGAAGTCCTTTAAATTGAGGGCAACGCGGTCGGAAAAGCGTGTGCCCATCGCGATTAGGAGGTCGGCTTCGTCAATGGCGTGGTTCGCTGTCATGCTGCCGTGCATTCCGATTAGACCCATGTCAAGGTCGTCGCCAAAGCCTATAACGCCCGTGCCCATAATGGTGTGGCAGGTGGGGATGCGCGCCTTTTTGACAAATTCGACAAGCTCCTCGCCGGCTTCACTGCTTATAACTCCGCCGCCAAAGCAGAGCGCGGGGCGCTTGGATTTTGCGATTAGGGAAGCAACGTGCTCAAGCTCGCTTTGCGGTGCGGGAAGCGGACGCGGCTCCTCCCATTTTGGTGCGGGGGTATATTCATAGAGCGCGGCGGTTATGTCCTTTGGAACATCGACAAGCACGGGGCCGCGCCTGCCGCTGCCGGCAATTTTAAAAGCGTCACGGAGGGTGTCTGCAAGCCTTGCAACATCGCGCACGGCGTAGTTGTGCTTGGTTATTGGCTGGGTTATGCCGGCGATGAACACCTCTTGAAAGCTGTCCTTGCCGATGAGGTCGGTTCCGACATTCGCCGTGATTACGACCATGGGCACACTGTCAAGGTAGGCTGTTGCAATTCCCGTAACCGTGTTTGTTGCGCCGGGGCCGCTTGTTGCAAGGATTACGCCGGTTTTGCCCGTGGCTCTCGCATAGCCGTCCGCCGCATGAGTTGCGCCCTGCTCATGAGCCGTTAGATAATGGTGAATTCTGTCCTGTCTGTGGTAAAGCGCCTCGTAAATGTTAATCGCGGCGCCGCCGGGATAGCCGAAAAGGTCTGTTACGCCCTGTTCGATTAAAACCTCGACGATGATTTCTGCTCCTGTCAGTTTCAAAGCTCGTTCCTCCTATTTTTGTTTATTTGTTTGCGGTTTACCAATGCAATGCTTTAATGTGGTGGCAAGCTTAGGTATACAAAAAGCCCCTGTCTCTTTTTCAAATGAATTAAGAGACAAAGGCATAAACCTCTGCGGTACCACTCTCATTGCCCACTATAAAAAGCGCTGCACTGCTTTTTTGGTGAACCTCTCTGCGATGTCTGTCAACATCCCGCGCTGTAACGGGCGCATAACCGTTTGTGCTTACACAGGCGCTGCGCGCCCTTGGGCAAACTGCTCCGGGATGATTTTCCAACAAAATTCGGCACTGTCTTTCACCTTACGACAGCTCTCTGCGGCCTGCATTCGAAGTACTTTTCCCCATCATCGCATTTTTTTGTTCTATTGTTGACATGATACATCCGAGTAACCCCGTTGTCAATCGTAAATTCGTATAAAAATCAGATTTTAAAACCAATAATTTGTGAACATCTCACAATCCC
>JAVVUU010000115.1:0-3062 GCA_036653035.1 Oscillospiraceae bacterium | reverse complement strand
TTCCTGCGTGTTTTTGGCTCGCCGGACAGAAAATTCGCTCGCCAATCCATGCGACGGATTTAATCAGAGGTTCCCTAACATCGTTTCAGTCAAAGAAGTAAAGTGCTTTGATTGAAAATTTTAGGGGGAGGAAAAAAGCTATGGAGTTTTTAATCATTTCCGGACTGTCGGGGGCGGGAAAATCCCGTGCCGCCGATATGCTGGAGGATCTTGACTACTATTGCGTTGATAATATGCCAATCGCACTAATTCCAAAATTTGCGCAGCTCTGCCTTGCGGCGAGTGAGCGCTATGAAAAGGTTGCGCTCGTAACGGACATCCGTGAGCGCGCAAGCTTTGAGGAGCTTTTCAAGGTTTTGGACGGACTTTGGGATTTGGGCTGTGACTACCGCATTTTGTTCATGGAAACGGATGTTGCAAGCATTGTTAAGCGCTACAAGGAAACGCGGCGGCGGCACCCGCTTGCCACGCCCGGCATTTCGATTGAGGAAGCGATATCAAACGAAATAAAGCTCCTCGCCCCCGTGCGTGAGCGGGCGGACTACATTATAAACACAGGCAACATGACCTTGGGAATGCTGCAAAGCGAGCTTTACCGTCTTTTTGTCGGGGAGGACTCAAGGCGCAAGCTTGTTGTAAACGTGATGTCCTTTGGCTTTAAGCACGGCATCCCCATAGAGTCCGACCTTGTTTTTGACGTTCGATTTTTGCCGAACCCCTTCTATGTCGCGGAGCTTCGCAATTTGAGCGGCTTGGACGACCCCGTCAGCGAATTTGTCTTTCGAAGCACCGAAACACGGGATTTTGTGAAAAAGCTGGAGGATTTAACGGCATTTTTACTCCCTCTTTATGTGGAGGAGGGAAAGCTCAGCCTTACAATCTCCATAGGATGCACAGGTGGGCGGCACCGCTCCGTTGCAATTGCCTGCGCACTGACAAAATACATTGAGAGCATTGGCTATGCCGTTCAGAATATCAATAGGGACATACAAAAATGAGCGGATTGAAAACCAATGGATGAAGCGAGAGGACTTAGGAGGCAAATATGTCAATTGACGCGGTCGCGCCGGCAATTGTTGCCATAGGCGGCGGCACAGGACTTTCAAATATGCTTCGGGGACTAAAGCTGCACACCGGCAAGCTAACCGCAATTTGCACAATGGCAGATGACGGCGGCGGCTCCGGCACGCTTCGCGATGAGCTTGGAATGCCGCCCCCCGGCGACGTTCGCAACTGCCTGCAGGCGCTTGCAAACACCGAGCCGACCATGGAACAGCTTTTGGGCTATCGTTTTACGGACGGCTGTTTAAAGGGTCAGAGCATGGGCAACCTTTTTCTTGCCGCGCTCAACGATATTTCCGGCTCCTTCTACGAAGCAGTCCGCAAAATGAGCGAGGTTTTGGCAATTACCGGCCGTGTTCTCCCTGTCACAATGGAGGATGTCCGCCTTATGGCAAGCTTTGATGACGGCACGGAGGTCTTTGGCGAATCAAAAATCATGTCACACAAAAAGCAGGGTGACAGGCGCATTTCGCGCGTTGCCCTCCTTCCCGAAAACCCGCCCGCGCTCCAAGAGAGTGTCGAGGCAATCGAAAATGCGGAGCTGCTTCTGCTCGGCCCCGGCAGTCTTTACACCAGCATAATTCCAAACCTGCTTGTGGATGGAATTGCCGAAGCTATTGCAAATTCCGATGCCGTGCGCATCTATGTGCTCAATGTAACAACAGAGGACGGCGAAACGGAGGGCTATTCCGCCTCCGACCACGTCCGCGCGCTGTTTTCACATTCCGGACGCAAGCTTTTCGACTATTGCCTTGCAAACAGCACGGAGCTTCCAAAGGAAATAAGCGCCCGCTACTCTGCACAGGGCGCGGGGCAAACCGTTGTGGATGCGGATGAGCTTTTGCGCATGGGCGTTACAACAATTTCGCGCCCCATGCTCGATTGCTCGCTTGGCATGGCGCGGCACGACCCCCGAATTTTGGCGCTTGAAATAATGCGCCTTTACAGAGAAAAATCACCGACAAAAATCTATTCATAATATGCAGAATAAAAAGCTGGGGCAATACCGCACAATTCTAAGCGCGGCAGTGCTTAAGGCGTTTGCCGTGAATTGTGCGGTGTTGCCCGAGAGCTTTCCACCCAATATTGAACGAAAAAACGAAGGGGGCAGAGGGCTTGTCATTTTCATCGGATACAAAGGCGGAGCTTTGCAGAGAGCCGCTGCAAAAGCGCTGCTGTGCCATTGCCGAGGCCTATGGAATTTTGCTGTATTGCAATATGTTCACGGCGAACGAAATTAGAATTGTAACCTCCAGCGCGGAGCTTGCCGAGCGCCTGCCAAAGCTTTTCAAAAAGGCGTTTGGCCACGGCTTTGATGCCTCTCCCGCCGCCGACATCAAGGGCAAGCGGATTTTTTCAATAACCGACCGCAAAGCCATTGCAGATATTTTTGAAGTGTACGGCTACGAGGCGCGCGGCATACTTGCCCACCACATAAACCTTGGCATTTTAGAGGATAACTGCTGCCGTGCCGCTTTCCTACGCGGCGCATTTTTGGCGGGCGGCAGTATAACAAACCCCGAAAAGAGCTACCATTTAGAGCTTGTAACGGCGCATTTCAATGTCAGCCGCGAAACCTTTTCAATTTTATTGGAGCTTGGCTTTTCCCCCAAGGACGCGGCCCGCGCCGGCAACTACATCACCTATTTTAAGCAGTCCGAAGCAATTGAGGACTTTTTCACCCTAACCGGCGCTTCGGTTGCCGCAATGGAAATAATGTCCGCAAAGGTCGAAAAGGATATGCGCAACGATGTCAATCGCCGCGTTAACTGCGACAGCGCCAACGCCGACAAAATCGTTTCCGCCGCACAGGAGCAGCTTGACACCATACGAAAAATCGAACGCGAACAGGGTCTGGACGCCCTGCCCGACAAGCTCCGCGAAACAGCACTTTTGCGCATAGCAAACCCCGAAGCAAGCTTGTCCGACCTCGCGATGCTAGCATCCCCGGCGGTTAGTAAGTCATGCATAAATCACAGACTGCGCAAGCTTTTGGAGTT
>JAVVUU010000114.1:0-3118 GCA_036653035.1 Oscillospiraceae bacterium | reverse complement strand
CTTACGCAAAACGGATTTGCCGATAATTTCAACAAATTCCTAAACATAAGCTCTTGATGTACAAATTCCACCAATAATTGGAGAAATACGGGAAAAGCTTATAAAATGCGGTGATTTTGTTGGAATTTTTCGAGTTTTTTATAAAATTATACTGTTCAAGCGCCGAAGAATGTTTTATAATATAATTGGAACTGTAAAAGCTCATAAAATGCTTGCTCTCAGCGAAGCGGCTGAAGTTTATTGATTTGAGATGAATATCATTATGGTAAACAAAAACAAAAAGACGCAAATTGATCGCTCCCTGAAAAGCATATTTGATTCATACGATGCGGACATGATAATTGTCCGCAACGACGGCTGCTCAATGCTCACAATGAACACAGCGGCAAGAAACCGCCTTGACTCCGAGCGGCATGATGTTGAAAGCTGCCGCAAGGGGTATTCCTGCTGTTTTCCCGAGCTTTGCGACCACTGCCCGAAAAAAATTGCCGTAGGGGACGAGCCGGAAATTTTTGATGTGCACGACGATGAGAAAAAAATTTATTCCGTAACCCGAAGCGCAGTTGAATGGGTGGACGGAAAGCCCGCCGCGGCATTTTTCCTGCGCGATGTGAACGAAGAACGAAGCGCTCAGGAAAAAATGTTTAAGCTTGCCCATATCGACCAGCTTACCGGCGTTCCAAACAGGCAGAAGCTAAAGGAAGATTTTGAAGCCGTAATCAACGAAATAGACGCAAACAGAGCCTGCGGCATCATTGCAATATTCGACCTCGACAATTTCAAAAACATAAACGACACCTATGGCCATAACACAGGCGACGCAATGCTGCAACGTATGTCCGAGCATCTTGAGAGCGACAGCAGCTTCAAGGGTCACCTATACAGAGTCGGCGGCGACGAATTTGTCCTGTTTTACAAAGATGACCCAAAGCGGTTTGACAATATAGAGGAATTTCACACCTATTATAAAGAAATTTTAAGCAAGGCGCTTTTGTCCTACACAATGCCAAACATTGAGGTTCAATGCACACTAAGCATAGGCGTTGCCTTTTTCCCGGCGCATGGCGATACGCTCTCGGAGCTTCTTCGAAAGTCGGATATTGCCCTCTATAACGCCAAGGAAAACGGGAAAAATCAGCTTGTTCTCTTTGAGGACAGGTTCGACTCCGCAAAAAAGTTTAAAGATATGTACATAAATATGCAGCCGATTTTAGTCAAAAACGGCAACACCTATGGTTATGAGCTTGTAGACAGCGACCGCACCGAAAGTGAAGAAAATGACTCCATCAGCCTGTCTGAATTTGACCGCGCGTTGGACGCACTGGGACTTAACGACATCAAGGACAGCACAAAATATTTTATCTCCTTCACAAAGCAAATGCTCAACATATCTACAATGAAAAATTTACCGCGTGACAAATTTGTAATTCAAATTCCCGCAACGGGCAGATGTACGGAAGATAAAATGAAAGCCTATAAGCAGCTTCATTCCTATGGATATGCATTGGCTCTTGTAAATGTCACCGGAAACAACCTCGATAAGGAGCTTCTGTCAATCTGTGATTATTGCAGGTTTGCGACAAGCGGAATAACCTCAAATGAGCAAGGCTATCTCCTTGCCACAAACGCAAACAAAACCTTTATTGCACCCGATGTTGCCACAAATGAGGACTTTGAAAAGGCACAGCGTGCGGGCTTCACACTCTTCCAAGGCTACTTCTTCAGCCAGTCGGTGGTTACAAAAAAAGAGAAGGATATCGAGCCGCTAAAGGTGAACTATTTCCGTCTTCTGCAAATCACCAGCACGGACGATTTTGTCGATTTTAACGAAATAAGCGACATAATTTCTTCGGATGTCGCCCTCTCCTATAAGCTTTTGCGCCTGCTAAACTCCGCGATGGTCGGCCTGCGAACCCGAGTTTCCTCCATCCTTATGGCCATCACATACCTTGGTGAGGAGAGCCTAAAGCAGTGGATTGCTGTGCTTGCTCTGCGCGGAATTGCCGATGAAAAGCCCTTGGAGCTTGTGCGCCTGTCGCTTATAAGGGCACGCTTCGGAGAGCTTTTAGCACCTAGCTTTAAGCCGAAAAAAGACGCAAGACACGTTTTCATGACAGGCCTGCTCTCGCTTTTGCACATCGCTTTGGAAAAAACCAAGGAGGATATGCTTGCCGAAATTCCCGTTGCCGACGAAATCCGAGAGTCACTGCTGAAAAAAGACGGCCCCTATTCCGACATTTTAAAGTTCTTCACCGATTATGAACACGCCGATTGGGGAGAAATTTCACGCTTTTCACAGGATAACGCAATTAGCTGCAGCACTATAAACGATGCTTACATAAAGGCGGTTAAGTGGTGTAATGACCTAATCGAGGAATCGTAAAGGGTCTTAGTTTGTCAAAGAAGCCCCGTGGGGCTTCTTTGACAAGGGGTTTGCGCTTCGTTCTGCGCCTCGGTGTCCGCCTATGGCGGCCATTCGACGCGGCACGAAGCGAGAAGTGTTTTTACGCGACGTACACGCCGCCGCGAAAAACGATTTAATTTATTTCCCGCCTGCGGGCGGGAAACTCTACGAGGTTTTTTGACAGGCAAAGGCCTCTCCAAAACATAATGTTTTGGAGAGGCCTTTGATATTGAGGTCGAAATTACTAATATTTCTTTTCCATGTTAACATACGCGGATGGGGTAAAGCCGTTCTTTGCATAGAAAGCGGCGTCCTCTGCGAGTGCGTGTAACTCGATTTCGTTAATTCCGTCTTTTTTCAGTTCGTCCTGCAAGCGGTCAAGCGCCATGCTTCCGCAACCCTTGCGCTGATAGTTTGGATGGACGAATATTTCATCGACATAGAAAAAATCCTTGTCAACGGCTAAGGAGGTTCTGCCGAACAGGTAGCCGATAACCTGAGTTTCGGTAATTAGCGCATAGCCTCTGGAGTGGATGCCGGACAGATAGGATGTTATGCGCTTCTCCGCGCGATCCAAGGTCCAATTTTCGTTCCATGGAGCTTCAGCATAGACCTGACACAACATTTGTGCCGCATTCGGGATGTCCGATTCGTCACATACTCGTAAAAATAGCATAAAATTCACCTCCAATAAGGTTGTTATACCAAAGCCGC
>JAVVUU010000113.1:0-3119 GCA_036653035.1 Oscillospiraceae bacterium | reverse complement strand
AACGAGGCAAGACGGCTTGTTAAGCAAATTTACGAGCTGCACAAGGCGGAGCGCCCCGTAATAAGCGGCGAGGAAACACTTAGAATTACCCTTGCGGCAACGGAAATGCCAATAGAGGACTACATCGAATTTTTAAAAGCCGCACTTGCGGACATGGAGGGTCGCGAGCCTGTTCATGCCTTCGGCGCCCGCGTAATGCTTGCCGGAAGCGCCTTGGACGACCCCGATTATGTCCGCGAAATTGAGGACTGCGGCTGTCTTGTCGTTGCAGATTTAAACAGCTTCGGCCTTAGATTTTTGCGTGATGAGCTTCCCTATGACGAGAGCGACGTTATGGCATCAATTTCCAAATACTACCTTGGCCGCTCCTCCTGCCCGCGCATGATGGACGGCAGTGACGGCATCCACCAATACATTTTCGATGCCGCCGCGGAATATCGGGCGGACGGCGTAATAATCGAGCGCCTTTCCCACTGCGACAAGTGGGAAAACGAGGGCGAAGCACTTGGCATGGTTCTAAAGGAGCGCGGCATACCCTTCATTTCAATGGAGCGTTTGCAGCAAAAATCCGCGCCCGGTCAGCTCCAAATTCGCGTTGAAGCGTTTAGGGAAATGATTGAAAACCAAAAGTAAATTACATCCCGAAGCACAAAAGGGTGCCGCTGCATTTTGCAGCGGCACCCTTTAATTTGTTAAAGAAGTCCAAGTGGCTTCTTTGGCAAGCTCATTACATATCCTTTTTCTTTTTGGAAATTCGCTCGGGTTGCGCCACAACGGTTTTGATAGGTGCTGTTGCCGCGGAGGAAATATCCGTTTTTTTCTTTTTCTTAACGTCTTTTTTCATAGTTTTTTCGCCCATAATTCTCATCTCCTTATTGTCGGAGCGCATCGCGCCCTAAGTAATCCTGCTTGATTATTTCCAGAGCATCTCCATGCCGTCATCGGAAATTTTTACAGCGCCCTCTTTCATAAGCCGTCCAACGGCTCTTTTGAAGGCTTTTTTGCTCATGTTAAGCTCTTTTTTAATCGCTTCGGGACTGCTGTCGTCGTTTAATTTTGTTTTGCCGTTATTGGCTTTCATCATATCCAAAATTTTCTGAGCATCGCCCTCAATGGCAAGGGGGGCAGCTTCGCGAACGGAAAGCTCCAGCTTGCCGTCCGGCCGAATTCTTTTAACACGCGCTTCGAGAATGTCGCCTATGGCGAAGCTGCCATATAGCTCCTTGTTTAAAAACAGGGCGTGATATTTGTTGTCCACCGCGACAAAAAAGCCGAATTGCTCGTTAAAGCCATAAATCATTCCGGAAACACGCTCGTTCATTTTGTAGGGGGATTTACATTCGAGCTGCTCATAAATTTTCATGCTTGCGCAAAGCCTGCCGCTGCTGTCAACATAGAGCTTAACAAGGCGCTCATCGCCGGCCTTAACTGTGCCGTCCTGCTCTTTATATGGGAGCAGGAGATCCTTTTCCAAACCCCAATCCATGAAAGCGCCGACCTTTGTAACCTGTGCAACCTTTAAAACCGCCAGCTCTCCAAGTGTGATTTTTGGGGTTTTTGCGGTTGCTATGAGCCTGTCCTCGGAGTCCTTGTAGACAAAAACCGATAAATCGTCGCCTATTTGAGTTTCGGGTGAAAGCTGATTTTTTGGAAGCAAAATGTCGTCCTCATCAGCGCCGTCGGGGGTGTTTAGGTATGCGCCTATCGCTGTCAGTCTTAAAACCTTCAGCATTTGAATTTTTCCCAATTCTATCATTTTAATCCTTCTTTGTTCGTCTGTCGGAGGCATTATTTCTTGCGCCGCTCGGCTGCTGCGGCCTGCCGTTCTGTCTTTGTCCTCTGCCCGCTTCGGGCTTTTGTGCTCTTGGGGCATCGGGGCGGCGGGCGCGGACAGTGTCTGTTCGCTGTCCTCTTGAGCCGCTGCTGCGGGGTGTCTGCGGAGCCTTGGGGGCAATAAAGTTGTTTACAAGCGGGTAGGGGTGGCCGTCGATAACGGGCAGGGTTTTGCCGATTAGCTTTTGAATGTCGCGCAGAAGCGCCTTTTCTTCAAAGTCGCAAAAGGAGATTGCGCGGCCGCCAAGACCTGCACGACCGGTGCGCCCAATGCGGTGAATGTAGGTTTCCGGCACCTCGGGGAGGTTGTAGTTTATGACATGGGACAGCTCGGAAATGTCCAGTCCGCGCGCCGCGATATCTGTTGCGACAAGAATGCGGATTTTGCGTTCTTTAAAGTCGGCAAGCGCCTGCTGGCGGTTTGTTTGGGATTTGTTGCCGTGGATTGCCGCCGAAGCGAAGCCCTTTTTGTCAAGCTCCTTCACGATTTTGTCCGCACCGTGCTTTGTGCGGGAAAAGACCAGAACGGAGTCGTATTTTTCGCCGCGAAGCAGGTGCATTAAAAGCTCTGTTTTGTTGCCCTTATCCACAAAATACACGGCCTGCTCAATGATGTCAAGCGGTGAATACACGGGTGTGATTTCAATTTTTATGGGGGATTTTAAAATGGTGTCCGCAAGCTTTGCGATTTCGGCGGGCATGGTTGCGGAAAAGAACATGGTTTGACGCTCGCGGGGGAGATAGGTGATGATTTTTTTGACATCGTGGAGCATTCCCATGTCGAGCATTTGGTCGGCTTCGTCAAGCACAAAATGACCGACCTTGCCTAAATCAATGTAGCCCTGATTGATTAGGTCGAGCAGTCTGCCGGGGGTGGCGACAAGAATGTCAACTCCGCTTTGCAGAACCCGCGTTTGCGGAGCTTGACCCACGCCGCCGAAAATTACAAGGGTGCGCAGGCTCAAATTCGCGCCGTATGCGCGGAAGCATTCCTCGATTTGGATTGCAAGCTCTCTTGTTGGGGCAACAACAAGGGCGCGGATTTGGCGCTTTCCCTTTTGTATGCCCTGTGCCATGGCAAGGCTTTGCAAAATTGGAATTGAAAATGCGGCGGTTTTACCTGTGCCGGTTTGGGCACAGCCAAGCAGATCCGCGCCCTCCAAAAGTGCGGGGATTGCCTGTGTTTGGATTGGCGTAGGCTCTGTGTAGCCCTGTGCCGTAAGCGCTTTTTGTATTGGCGCAATGATATTTAATTCGCTGAATAACAATGTGTGTTCTCCTTTTAT
>JAVVUU010000112.1:0-3135 GCA_036653035.1 Oscillospiraceae bacterium | reverse complement strand
GAAATTCCCTAATGTAAAGGAGAAAAGAAATGCCGGTCTTAAAGAAAAGTCCAAGGTTTTTTCGGAACGGGATAAGCTACCTCTCCGTTGACGAGATATATCCAAGTCCCGTTCAGCCGCGAAAAAGATTTCCACAGGAATCGTTAAAGGAGCTATCGGAAAGCATCGCACAATATGGTATCTTAAATCCGCTTACGGTGCGGCGGCGCGGCGAAAAATTTGAGCTTGTCGCGGGGGAACGCAGGCTTCGCGCGGCGCGCTTGGCAGGGCTTCGCGAAATTCCCTGTATTGTGATTGATGTCAACATGGAGGAATCCAGTCTGCTTGCGCTAATCGAAAATATTCAGCGGCGCGACCTTGATTTTGTCGAGGAGGCGGAGGGCATATTTCAGCTCATTCGTCTTTTTGGAATGAGTCAGGAGGAGGCGGCGCGCAGGCTTGGAAAATCCCAGCCCTCGGTTGCAAACAAGCTTCGTCTGCTTCGCCTGCCGCCCGACGTTTTGGACGGCTTGCGCGAGTACGGCTTGACAGAGCGGCACGGCCGCGCCCTCCTGCGTTTGCACAGCGAGGAGGCACAGCGGATTGCGCTCCGTTTTATGGCGGACGAGGGCATGAATGTTGCCGCCGCAGAGGAATACATAGACGCGATATTATATGAGCTTGACCAAGAGCCGGAGCTTGCGTGTGAAGATGAAATCCCGTCCGATGCCGAGGCTGTACCGCCGCGCATTAAAAAAAGCGGACGGAAAACGCAATTTGTATTAAAGGATGTGCGCGTTTTCATAAACAGTCTGACCCACGGCCTTGACATGATGAAGCAGGGCGGCATTGAAGCGGGCATGGAAAAGCACGAAACGGATACGGAATTGGTTTTGACTATAAGCATACCAAAAATGCACTGATAATCGCCTTGAAATCCGATGGCTTTCAGGAGGGAGCTATGTGGGAGCGGATGCGGCGGCAAAGCAGCGGGAAGCTTTTTTGGACTCAAGGGGTGTCGGAAATAAATTCCGCCGCCCCTTGAGCCTTTTTGCCCTGTGCGCGGGGCACGGCTGGGTTTTTGCGGGGTTTGTTGTAAATATGACGAAATTGTTAACTCAAGGCAGGTATTTTTCGCTTAATTTATCTATAATTAAGCATTGTCTAAATGGCGAGAATACTGTAAACTGTAAGAGTCGGCGGCAAATGACGAATTTTGTCCGCGAGACACGGAATTTTGCATAAAATACGGGAGGCGTTGCTATGCGGCTTTTAGAGGACAGAATTCTTCGTGACGGAAAAGTGAAGGACGGCAGTATCCTAAAGGTGGACAGCTTCCTAAACCACCAGATGGACGTTGAGCTTTTTGGTGAAATGGCAAAGGAATTCTATAGGCTTTTCGGCGATTGCGGCGTTACAAAAATCCTCACAATCGAAGCCTCCGGCATAGGCATTGCCTGCATCGCGGCGCAGGTTTTTAAATGCCCCGTAATTTTCGCAAAAAAAACACAAACTAAAAACATAGCGGGCGAGCTTCTAACCGCCAAGGTCGAAAGCTTTACTCACGGCGTTACCTACGACATAATCGTCGCGCGTGAATTTATAAAGTCCGACGATAAGGTTCTCCTTATAGACGATTTTCTTGCAAACGGCGCGGCACTAACGGGGCTTGCCTCCATAGTTGCCGATGCGGGCGCAACGCTTGTCGGCGCGGGCATCGCCATCGAAAAGGCTTTTCAGCCCGGCGGTGAAATGCTCCGCAAACGCGGCCTCCGCATTGAGTCCCTTGCAAGAATAAAATCAATGAACGAAAACGGGCTAACCTTCTGCGACTAATCCTCAAGCCTTATTCATTATAATAATGCGCACAAATTTGCACACGCGAATTCAACATAACCAAAAAACAGGAGGAACTAAAATGAAAAAAATTCTTGCACTGCTGCTTGCCGCAACCATGGCATTTGCTCTGGTCGGATGCAGCAAGACCCCCGCAGATCCCAAAGAGTCCGCAAAGCCCACAGCATCAACAGAGCCTAATGCTGCCGCTGATTTCAAGGTCGGCGTTGTCATGATTGGCGACGAGAGCGACATGGGTTACAACTACAACCACGTTGTCGGCATCAAAGAAATGCAAAAAGAGCTTGGCCTAACAGATGACCAAATCATCTACAAGGCAAACACCCCCGAAGGCTCCGAGTGCGAAACCGCAATCCGCGAGCTTGTTGAAGCGGGCTGCAAGGTCATCTTCGCCAACAGCTTTGGCCACGAAGCTTACATGGTCGAGGTTGCCGCAGAATACCCCGACATCCAGTTCTGCCACGCAACAGGCTTTAAGTCCGCAACGGACGAGCTTGACAACACCCACAACTACTTTGCGGCCATCCACGAAGCACGTTACCTTGCAGGTATCGCTGCCGGTCTGAAAACCGCAAACAACCACCTCGGCTATGTTGCCGCAAAGCCCTTTGCAGAAGTAATCTCCGGCTTCACAGCCTTCTATCTCGGCGCAAAGAGCGTTAACCCCGATGTCACCATGGACGTTATCTACACCAACGAGTGGAGCGACGCCACTCTTGAAGCACAGGCCGCACAGGCACTTATCGACGGTGGCTGTGATGTTATCAGCCAGCATTCCGACACAACCGCTCCCGCAACCACAGCCGAAAAGAACGGCGTTTTCCAAGTTGGCTACAACGCCGACATGATCAAAGCCGCTCCCAAGGCATCCCTAATCTCCCCCCGCGTTGCATGGGGCGTATATTACACCTACGCAGTTAAAACCGTCATGGACGGTGCTGAGCTTCCCCAAGACTGGTGCAAAGGCTATGCCGACGGCGCCGTATTCCTCAGCCCCCTCAACGAAGCAATTGCCGCCGAAGGCACCCAAGCCGCCATCGACAAAGCCGCAGCTGCTATAACCGACGGCACACTCCACGTGTTCGCCGGCCCCCTCTCCGGCAAGGGCGTTGACTTTGACGGAAAAGAAGTTACAGTAGACCTCAAGGAAGGCGAACACTTCCCCGAGGGCGAAAAAGGCTCTGCCCCCGCATGGAACTACATCATCCCCGGCATCAACGTCCTCAAGTAATTATTTTTTCAACCCCCAGGCGGGGTCGCGTTCTCGCGGCTCCGCCTAACTTGTTTTCCCCCGCGCCC
>JAVVUU010000111.1:0-3269 GCA_036653035.1 Oscillospiraceae bacterium | reverse complement strand
TTTCGGGAAGCTCGCACTTGTCAATTGTAAGGTTCATCATAACAAAGCGGCTGGCATTCCAAATTTTGTTTGCAAAGTTGCGCATTGCCTCACAGCGCTCGGTGTAAAAGCGCATATCTGTTCCGGGACTGTTGCCCGTTACGAGGTTAAAGCGCAGAGCGTCACAGCCGTATTTGTCAATCATTTCCAGAGGGTCAATGCCGTTACCCAAGGATTTACTCATTTTGCGTCCCTTGTCATCGCGGATTAGTCCGTGGATGAAAACGGTGTGGAAGGGCGGGCGCTTCGTGTGCTCACAGCCGGAGAAAATCATTCGTGCAACCCAGAAAAAGATGATGTCATAAGCGGTTACAAGCACATCCGTTGGGTAGAAAAAGTCCAAATCCTCGGTTTTTTCGGGCCAGCCGAGAGTTGAAAACGGCCAAAGCGCAGAGGAAAACCAAGTATCCAAAACATCCTCATCGCGCGAAATATTTTTGCTGTGGCAGTGCTCACATTCTGTTGCGTCCTCGCGTGAAACGGTCATGTGACCGCAATCCGCGCAGTACCATGCGGGAATTTGATGTCCCCACCAAAGCTGACGCGAAATGCACCAATCGCGGACATTTTCCATCCAGCCCGTGTAGTTTTTGGAAAAGCGCTCAGGCACAAAGCGCACCTCGCCGTCATAGACAACGCGGAGAGCTTCCTTTGCAAGCGGCTCCATTTTGACGAACCACTGTGCGGAAATTATAGGCTCAACATCCGTGCCGCAACGGTAGCAGGTGCCGACATTATGCTGATGCTCCTCAATTTTTTCAACAAGACCAAGCGCTTCAAGGTCGGCAACTATCACTTTTCTTGCTTCGTAGCGGTCAAGCCCTTGGTATTTGCCGCCAAGCTCGTTTATTGCTCCGTTGTCGTCCAAAACACGGATGACCTCAAGGTTGTGACGCAAACCGACCTCAAAGTCGTTGGGGTCGTGCGCGGGTGTCATTTTGACGCAGCCTGTGCCGAAGGCCATGTCGCAATAGTCGTCCGCAACTATGGGGATTTCCCTGTTCATAAGCGGGAGCATACAGGTTTTTCCGACAAGGTGCGTGTAGCGAGTGTCGTTTGGATTAACGGCAATTCCCGTGTCGCCAAGCATGGTTTCGGGGCGGGTGGTCGCAACAACGACATAGCCGCTGCCATCTGTCAGCGGGTAGCGCAAATGCCAGAGGTGACCAGGCTTGTCCTTGTATTCAACCTCGGTGTCGGAGAGCGCCGTTGTGCAGTGCGGGCACCAGTTTATGATGCGGCTGCCTTTATATATAAGACCTTTTTCGTAGAGCGAAACGAAAACCTCGCGGACAGCCTTGCTGCAGCCCTCGTCCATCGTAAAGCGCGAGCGCTCCCAATCGCAGGAGGCACCAAGCTTTTTTTGCTGCTCGACTATGCGGTTTCCGTATTTCTCTTTCCACTCCCAAACGCGATCCAAAAACTTTTCACGTCCAAGGTCGTAGCGGGTTTTTCCCTCGGCGCGGAGAGCCTCCTCCACCTTTATTTGAGTTGCAATTCCGGCGTGGTCATAGCCGGGAACCCAAAGCGCGGCAAAGCCCTTCATGCGCTTGTAGCGGATTAGAATATCCTGCAAGGTTGCATCCATTGCGTGACCCATGTGCAGCTGCCCCGTGACATTTGGGGGCGGCATTACAATGGTGAATGGCTTTTTTTCGGGGTCGCGAATGCCTTTAAAGGCACCTGCTTTTTCCCACATTTCGTAAATTCGTTTTTCGGCTTCTTGAGGCTCATAAACCTTTGACAGTTCCTTTTCCATTTTCATCCTCCATATATTATACGACTTTGAAAAAATCGCGTATTCAGCTGCTTTAAAATCTTATATATTCTGTGCAAATCTTTGCCCAAGGCAGAGCATTTCTAAACAAAACAAAAACGCCCCGAGCAAAACGCTCAGGGCGATTATTAGTCGCGGTACCACCTGAATTCGGCGCAATGCGCCGCACTTGAAGCTCTTAACGCGAGAAACGTCACAGCCTTTAAGCTGTGCGGCTCCGGGACGACCTGCGGATTTCACACGCGAAAGCTCTCACCCAATGCTTTCTCTCTTTGCCGTGCGGAGAACCGCTCCTCCCCTTCCAAGCCTTTATTCGAATGGATAGAATTATAATTTAATTATTGACGTTTGTCAAGCGTTTCAAGGTATTCGCAGGCGGAAAGCGCGGCTGTGTTCCCCTGCCCTGTCGCCCGTGCAATTTGATACGGCTTTCCAATGCAGTCTCCCGCAGCAAAAACGCCATTTAGCGGAGTTTTCATTTCGCGGTCTGCCACTATGTGACCGTTTTCGACAGAAAGACCCGTGATAAAGCTTGCGGGAGCAATTGTATTGCGGAGTATAAACACACCCTCAACAGGATATTCAGCTCCGTCGGCAACAATACCGCTCACTCTTTCATCACCGAGGATTTCAAGTTTTTTCGCTCTGTTTTTGCCAAAATATTCAACTTTACAGCCAATTGAACGCAAAAACTCCGCTTCTTTTTCTGCCTCATCAGAAAGACCGATTACGGCAATATTTTTTCCTCTGTATAGCATACCGTCACAGGTTGCACAATATGAAACACCGCGACCCAAAAGCTCCGCTTCGCCCGGATAAGCTGTTTGCTGTGTAATTCCGACGGCCAAAATCATCGCACGGCACTCGTGGTATTCCTGACCACAGGAGACATAATAGCCATTGCCGGAGGTAATTGCATTAAGTGCGCGGGCGGTAATAATTTCAATTCCGGCAGCCTCCGCCTGTTTGCGAAAGATTTTTAAAATATTCTCACCGGAAACCGCAGGCAAGCCCGGATAGTTTTCAACAAGCTTTGCTTTATATAAGTAGCTGCTTTCAATGGGGTTCGAGATGATTTTAACACTTTTTCCCCTGTTTTTGACAGTAAGTGCGGCGGAAATTCCCGCGGGACCGCCACCGATTATTATTATATCCGTCATGCCGCTCTTGCCTCCAAAATGATAATTTGTTTGTCGAAGAACCTTGCAAATCCATACAACGACATACTAGCACATTATTATTGTAATTGCTACAATAATAGTGTATGATACTGTGTAACATTTCAAATCACAGCAAAAAGGATTGGATTAAATTATGAACGAAAACACCCGCAACTTTATACACGATTTTATCGACGAGGATCTCGCCGTCGGCGGCACCTATGAGGGTCAGCAGGTTCACACCCGCTTTCCGCCCGAGCCCAACGGCTACCTCCACATCGGTCACGCAAAGG
>JAVVUU010000110.1:0-3585 GCA_036653035.1 Oscillospiraceae bacterium | reverse complement strand
GTCGTTCCACCCCGCTAAAGCGGGGTGCCCCTCCCCTCGCCCCTTGGGCGAGATGCCTTTCGCGCCGCGGCGCGGAGATTTTATTCCATGCCGATGGCGGTATCCAAAGCAATTCCTATCATGTCGGCAAAGCCGCGCTCGCGTTGCTCGGTTGAAAGCTCCTCGGGCTTATAAATGTGATTTGAAATCGTGCAAAGACACAGTGCCCGTCGGCCTGCGCGGGCGGCGGTTAGGTAAAGGCCCGCGGACTCCATTTCGACGGCGAGTGTGCCCATTTTCTTCCAGCTATCGAGCGCATTGGGGGTGTCGTTATAGTAGTTGTCGCTTGAAAGGATGCTGCCGACCTTTATGCTAATGCCGCGCTTCTCGGCACATTCGACAGCTTTGCGGAGCAGCTCAAAGCTTGCCGTTGGCGCAAGTGTGCCCGCAACGCCGAATTTGTCCGCAAAGGCGGAGTCCGTTCCGGCGGACATTCCCGCAACCACATCCAAAAGCTCAAGCTCGTCCGACAATGCGCCGGCACTGCCTATGCGGATGATGTTTTCAACATCGTAAAAATTATAAAGCTCATAGCTGTAAAGTGAGATGGAGGGAATGCCCATGCCGCTTGCCATTACGCTGACGGGAACGCCGTGCCATGTGCCGGTGTAGCCTTGAATACCGCGTACATTATTGACAAGAACTGCATTTTCAAGAAAATTTTCCGCAATAAATTTTGCTCTTAGCGGGTCGCCGGGCATTAGCACGGTTTTTGCGATTTGACCTTTTTCCGCGCTGTTATGAGGTGTGGGTGCTGACATTTTTCTGCCCCTTTCGTGTGGCGTATTTAATCAGAGGTTCCTTAACATTATAAAGAAAGAATACCACGCCCGCAATTTTTTATCAAGTTAAAATCGCCGCAAGCCGCTCCCCCAAAGACCCAAAGCCTGCACCCTTGGGGCGCAGCCGTCCCCGCCGTGCGGGGCGAGGGGGTTATCAAAAGCTTGCTTTGCAAGCTTTTGCATCTAAGGGGGAGGTATTCCCGCTTAGATGTCCTATAAAAAAGGTTCGGCGGAAAATTTAATTTCCGCCGAACCTTTGATGAGCCGCCAGCTTGGCGACGTTTTGTTCCCGTGTCTGCCGCAAAGCTATGGTCTCTTAACAGCAATTTTTATACTGCGCGGGTAACCTTACCGCTGCGCAAGCAACGGGTGCAAACGTAGACATGCTTAGGTGTCCCGTCCACTATGGCCTTGACGCGCTTTACGTTGGGCTTCCATGTACGGTTGGAGCGTCTGTGGGAGTGACTTACTTGGATACCGAAAGAAACACCCTTGTCGCAAAATTCACACTTTGCCATCTTTAGCTGCACCTCCTCGAATAAATTAAGCTAGTTTTGTCGAAAATCGACTACAAACGAATAGCTATATAATAATAGCAGAACAAGCCCGCAAAAGCAAGAGAAATTTTTGCAATTTATATTGTACCCTTTATTATGGTACTAAATTGCAAGGAAATCACAATATAGTTAAAAAATCAATTGCCAAAACACCCTATCTTGATTAGAATAGGGGTATAGTAAATTAAGCGGAGGCATACCATGACAGATAAATATTCCGTTCTTCTGTCCGAGCTTGTTAAAGAGCACGGAATGAGTATTGTAAACCAATCGTCGGATTACGATGAGGCAAAAATCGTCAGCATGGCTGTTGGAAGACCGGGTCTTCAATATGCCGGCTTTTTTGAATATTTCGATTCCCGCCGCATGATGGTGAGCGGAAAGCAGGAGAGCACCTACCTTGAACGCCTTGAACCCGATGTGCGCCGAAAGGCAATTGAGGGGCTTATGCAGCACCGCCCCTGCGCCCTTGTTGTTTGCCACGGCGTTGCGCCGCACCCCGAAATTGTGGAGCTTGCAAAGCAATATGATGTAAATGTTTTTTCCTCCGAAATGGACACCTCCGAATTTATGGCTCAGCTCATAAGCTCGCTTCATGTCCACCTCGCCCCGCGCAAAACAATCCACGGCGTTTTGGTAGAGGTATATGGCGAGGGCGTTCTGATAACCGGCGACAGCGGCATAGGAAAAAGTGAAACCGCACTGGAGCTTATAAAGCGCGGGCACAGGCTTATAGCGGACGATGCGGTTGAAATCCGCCGCACCTCCCACGACACGCTCATAGGCGAAGCCCCCCCGCTAATCCGCCACTACATGGAATTTCGCGGCATTGGCGTAATAAACGCCCGCTACATCTACGGCATCGGTGCCGTCAAATCCTCTCAAAAAATTCATCTTGTCGTTAAGCTTGAAAATTGGGAGGACTACAAGCCCTATGACAGGCTTGGTGTCGACTCCGAATATGCCGAAATTTTAGAGGTCACGGTGCCGTCTGTCACAATCCCCGTGCGCCCCGGGCGCAACCTTGCCGTTATTCTCGAGCTTGCCGCGATGAACAATCGCCAGAAAAAGCTGGGCTATAACGCCGCGCAGGATTTAGAGGAGCGCCACGATTATAATGTTGATAACAACATCTCATATTAAATGAGTCGGCTCCTGCGGCAAAAAACCGCGTTGGCGCCGAGTGCCGCACCAAGCAAAAACCACTAAAGGAGCATTTTATGGAAAACCTCGACCTCGCCGCGAACGAAATTTCGGCAGCAATGCCCAAGCTTGCGCTTTTGCGCAACGAGCCGATGAGCGAGCATTGCTCCTTTAAAATCGGCGGAATTGTTCCCGCGCTTGCCATGCCCGCCTCCTGCGAGGAAACCGCGCAATTGTGCTCTATACTTCGAAAAAAGGGCATAAAGCCGCTTGTTATCGGCAGGGGAACAAATCTTCTGATAACCGATAAGCCACTAAACCGCTTCGTAATAAAAATGTCCGACCGCATGAGCGCCATTGAAAAACGCGGCGACACAAGCGTCTTTGCGCTCTGCGGCGTGAGCCTTGCGGGGCTTGCCGTTTTTTGCGCACACGCGGGGCTTCGGGGACTTGAATTTGCCCACGGCATTCCCGGCTCGCTCGGCGGTGCGGCAAGCATGAATGCAGGAGCCTACGGCGGCGAAATGAAGGACGTTTTGAGCGCGGCAACATATCTGGACGAGAATTTAAAGGTTTGCACGGTGCATAATGAGGAGCTTTCGCTCTCCTATCGCCACAGCGCTTTTTCCGATACGGAGCGCATCATTTTGGGATGTGAAATGTTGCTGTCACAAGGAAACGAGGACGAGATTTTGGCAAGAATGCGTGAGCTTTCCGAAAAGCGCCGCGCTTCCCAGCCACTCGACAGGCCCTCCGGCGGCAGCACCTTCAAGCGCCCCCGTGATGGCTATGCGGCGGCACTAATCGACGAAGCCGGCCTAAAGGGCTTTGCAATAGGCGGCGCGCAGGTTTCCGAAAAGCACGCGGGCTTCGTAATAAATCGCGGCGGTGCAAGCTTCGATGATGTGATAAGAATAATGGCGCACATCCGCGAAGCCGTATATAAAAAAAGCGGCATTGAGCTTGAGCCGGAGCTTAAAATTATAGATAACAGCTAAGGAACCTCTGAATAAAATCCCCTCGCACGTCCGGGCGGGAACTTTTCCGTCCGGACATCGCCAAAA
>JAVVUU010000109.1:0-3648 GCA_036653035.1 Oscillospiraceae bacterium | reverse complement strand
GGATATTTGTTTTCGGAGGGCAAAATAAGCTCCCCGAAAAAGCCGTCCTTTTCAACCGTAAAGCTGTCCATTCCATGTCCTCCGTTTCGGCTTTTGAAGTAAGCTTCAAAAGGCACAAGTTAATAAAATTATTTTATATATGCTAGCATATTGCACTAATCCTGTCAATTTGGAAAAGCCGCAAGAGGACGTTTTATCGTTTGTGAATATTCCAATTTGTAAATCATATTTTTAAGCGCTTCGGGCAATCTATTGTTGAGGTGATTTTATGACAAAGAAAAATGCAATGAACGATGGTGTAAAAAATGCAAAAGAAAAACAGGGCTTGGATGAAACATTGAGAATGCCAAAAGGCGTGAAAAAGCCAAAGAACACATCGAAATAAATTTTCCCGCCACCCCCGTAGTGGCGCATGGCAATATTGCGCACCGCATTTTGATAATAATTGCTGCATTAAACCTCGTTTTGCAAAACGCCAAAGGCGAAGACATTACTATGATGTCTTCGCCTTTGGCGTTTGTGCCGAGGCACACTGCATATTTGTTGGGAAAGTGTTGGAATACGAAAACAGCCGGCCTAGATAAAAACGGATATTTTTGTGAACTTTATGATATTAGTCATAAAAAAACAGAATTATAGGCAGGATTTTTGAAAAATAGCACAAATAATTGTAGACAATCGAAAAAAGACAGCATATAATAAAAAACATAAAATATAGGTGAATTTTGACAATAATTAAAGAAGTATTTCATTTCGTGTCACAGCAAACGCCAAAATATTTCAAGCGGCAGCAAGTGGAGTTGAGCGCATCTTCTTGTTGTTATATTTGTTCATATCCCACAGCAGAGCGTTTAAAAAAAGAATTATGTAAAAAACAGGAGGGATGAAATTGACAGAGGATAATATTCAAGAAGTAGACACAGCCACCGAAGTAGTTGATACCCGCGAGATGGATGGTAAGTATTTGACCTTTTGGACGGACGGTCAGTTATTTGGCGTTCCAATTGTGCACGTTGTTCAAATTGTTGGAATGCAAAAAATAACGGAAATTCCCGAGTTCCCATATTTTGCAAAAGGCATTATAAACCTACGCGGCTCTATTATACCACTAATTGACATTCGGCTGCGTCTTGGAAAAGAAGAAGCAGAATACAATGAGCGTACCTGCGTTATTGTTACAAGCATCAACGAAAAATACGTTGGTTTCATCGTAGATGAAGTTGATGCGGTCACCTCAATTCCGGACGATGTTATTTCACCTCCGCCACAAATTTCCGGCGAGGAGAGCGGCTATGTCATAGGAATTGGCAAGCTGGCAGACAAAGTGGTTCTCCTTATGGACACACGCAAAATCGTAGGGGCAGAAAATTTCGATTTTTAGGTATAAACACACACAGCATTTAAAGAAAACAAATTGGAGGATAAAGCAAATGTTAAAAAGAATGAAATTAGCCTCAAAGCTATCGGTTGTAATTGGTATTGTATTAACTGCAATTCTTGCAATTCTAATTATAGTAACCGTAATCCTGTCAAAAACCGCAATCACGGAATCAATTTCCGGTGAATTGGATGCCATTTCAAAATCAAATGGTATTCAGGTTCAGCAAATTTTTGATGCTGCCGATACTGCTTCGGCAAGCATACAAAACTATTTGACAAGAGCCTATAAAATAGCGGAAACCGATCCCTCGCAAATGGAATTTCCAACGGAGCCGCAAGCCAAAGCAATGTGCCAAAGCTCGATCTATGGAAAGCTCCTCGTTCCAATAAACTATGATGTTGAAAAGTTCCTCCTCGAAACGGCCAGAAATACAGCCGTTACCAACCCCGATATCTGCGGTGTTGGCGTTACATTTGAGCCGTATGCTTTCCAGGAAGATATTCAGAGCTATGCCCTCTATGCTACCGAAAATGATGCCGATACAGACATTAAGCCCTATGGTGAGTATTCCGCATATTCCCAAGAGGGATACTATAAAGAGGCGTCTGCTGCAAAAAAAGCCGTTGTTACCGACCCGTATGACTATCAAGGAATGCAGATTGTAACCTATGGCAACCCAATTATTTACAACAATGTATTTATGGGTGTCACAATGGCAGATGTCAAGGTTTCAAACTTCAGCAAGGTTGATGCCACAAGTGAGCGCTATGCCTCCATGTATGCAACCATTTTTGACAACACGGGAAAGGTAGTATACGACAGTAAAGATGCCGCAAACACAGGAAAAACCCTCAAGGACTTCACACCAAAGGCCGACGAGCTTACCGCAATGGAAAGCAAAATGGCAGAGGGCAAGCCCTTCTCAATCGAAACAGTCCGTGAAACAGGAACAAAGGTCACACGCTTCTTCAACCCCGTTCAGGCAGGCAGTGAGCAATGGTGGTCCTTGACAGCAGTTGACACAGCCGATGTTAACCGTGCGGTTACAACAACTGTCCTTTGGCTTGTTTGCTTGTCTGTCGGAGCACTGGCGCTAATCATCATCGTAACTGTGCTCCTTGCCAAGAGAATGCTCAACCCAATGAAGGGTGTCGTTTCTGCCGCCGATTCAATCGTCAAGGGCGACTTGGACGTAAATATTGAAGTTAAGTCCGAGGATGAAATCGGAATTTTGTCCGGCTCCTTCCAAACAATGGCAGACAACCTAAAGGCAATTATTTCCGATGTGGATTATTTGCTTGGTCAAATGGGCGATGGTAACTTTGACATCCACAGTAATGAAGCTACTCGCTATGTCGGCGGCTACTTAGGACTGCTAACCGCTATGAGAAAAATTAATGACAACTTGAGCACCACACTCGCACAAATCAACGAAGCTGCCGATCAGGTTTCCTCCGGCTCCGACCAAGTTTCAATTGGCGCTCAAGCGCTTTCACAGGGCGCAACCGAGCAGGCCGCCGCTGTTGAGGAGCTTGCCTCCACAATTAACGAAATCTCCGCGCAGGTTCAAGAAACAGCCGGAAATGCAGCGGAAGCAAGAGATCAAACAAGCTCCGCAAGCAACGAGGTTGCTGTTTGCAACGAGAAGATGCGCGAAATGATTGATGCAATGGCCGAAATCAGCGCAAAGTCCAGCGAAATTGGCAAGATTATCAAGACCATTGAAGATATCGCATTCCAAACCAATATTCTGGCACTGAATGCAGCCGTTGAAGCGGCGCGCGCAGGTGCAGCCGGCAAGGGCTTTGCAGTTGTAGCAGATGAAGTCCGCAACCTTGCAAGCAAGTCTGCCGAAGCTTCCAAGAGCACCTCCGGCCTAATCGAAGGCTCCGTTGTTGCAGTTCAAAAGGGAACAAATATCGCAAACGAAACAGCACAGGCGCTTATAAGAGTTGTTGAGGGCACACAGGCCGCCTCCGCAACTGTTGAAAAAATTGCCAGAGCCGCAAACGACCAGGCGGTTTCCATCTCCCAGGTTACACAGGGTGTTGACCAAATCTCCAGCGTTGTCCAAACGAACTCGGCTACAGCCGAAGAAAGTGCTGCTGCAAGCGAGGAGCTTTCCGGTCAGGCTCAAATGCTGAAGAGCCTTGTAAGCCAGTTTAAGCTCAAGAGCACAGGCACAACAAAAGCAGAATAGCATAAATTTACAGCAATCGGTTCATTAACATATCAAGAAGCCCGGGAGAAGAAATTCTCCCGGGCTT
>JAVVUU010000108.1:0-3679 GCA_036653035.1 Oscillospiraceae bacterium | reverse complement strand
CCCCGCGCCGCGTCGGCGCGAATCCCCCCCGTGCGCCCCCCGGCGCACAAAAAAGGAGTGAGCCGATTGAATAGCGCCATAGAACTACTAAACATAACAAAAACCTTCGGCAGTGTCGTTGCCAACAACAAGGTTTCCCTTTCCGTAAACAAGGGCGAAATTCTTGCTCTGTTGGGTGAAAACGGCAGTGGAAAAACCACGCTGATGAACATGATTTCCGGCATCTACTACCCCGACAGCGGTCAAATCCTTGTGGACGGCAACGAGGTTTCCATCAGCTCCCCGCGCGATGCCTTTGCGCTTGGCATAGGCATGATCCACCAGCATTTCAAGCTCGTCGATGTGCTTTCGGCCGCCGAAAACATCATCCTCGGCCTGCCCGGCAAGGGACGCTTTGACAGAAAAAAGCTCTCTGCGGACATTTTGGAAATCTCCAAAAAATACGGCTTTGAGCTTGACCCAAACAAGAAAATCTACAATATGTCCGTCTCCGAAAAACAAACCGTCGAAATTGTGAAGGTTCTGTATCGCGGCGCGGGCATACTGATTTTGGACGAACCAACCGCCGTCCTCACACCGCAGGAGGTCAAAAAGCTCTTTGACATTCTTCGCAACATGAAGGCAGACGGCAAGGCAATCGTCATCATAACCCACAAATTAAACGAGGTAATGGAAATTTCGGATAAGGTCGCCGTGCTTCGCAAAAGCGAATACATCGGCACCGTAAACACCTCCGAAACAACCTCCCAGGCACTCACCGACATGATGGTCGGCCACGCCGTCACACTCGATATCGACCGTCCTCCCGTGAAAAACTCCGCAGAGCGGCTTGTCGTTTCAAACCTTAGCTGCTTTTCCGCAGATGGCGTCAAGGTTTTAAACGATGTCAGCTTTTCCGCAAGGGGCGGCGAAATTCTTGGCATAGCGGGCGTTGCCGGAAGCGGCCAGCGCGAGCTTTGCGAAGCTGTTGCGGGGCTTTACCCAATAAAAGACGGCAGCATCCGCTACCTCCCAACGGACGGCAGCAAGGAATGCGAGCTTGTTGGACGCGACCCGCTCAGCATAAGACATCTCGGCGTTTCACTTGCCTTTGTTCCGGAGGACAGGCTCGGCATGGGTCTTGTTGCCGGCATGGGAATGGTCGGGAATATGCTGCTTCGCACCTATCGCGACGGCAAAGGTCCTTTTGTAAACCGCAAGCCCGCGCGGGAGCTTGCCGACGCTGTAATCGAAAAGCTTGAGGTTTCCACGCCCTCCCCCTCCACCCCCGTCAGCCGTCTTTCCGGCGGCAATGTCCAAAAGGTTCTCTTGGGGCGCGAAATCGCCTCCTCGCCAACCGTAATTATGGCGGCATATCCCGTTCGCGGCCTTGATATAAATTCCTCCTACACCATATATCATCTGCTAAACGAGCAAAAGGAAAAGAACGTCGCCGTTATGTATGTCGGTGAGGATTTGGACGTTTTGCTGGAGCTTTGCGACCGCATTCTGGTGCTTTGCGGCGGCGAAATCAGCGGCATTGTTGATGCCGAGCATACCACAAAGGAACAGCTCGGTCTGCTAATGACACAGGCCGGAAAATCGACACAGGGAGGTGAGGCTTGATGGAAAAATCGAAAAAACAGCCCTTTGTCCGCATGGTCAAGCGTGAGGACATCTCAAAGCGCCGCGCATGGCTAATCCGCCTAATCGCGCTTTTGTCCGCGCTTGCTGTCGGCTGTGTCATCATTTTGGCCTTGGGGCACAACCCCTTTGCCGTCTATGGCGACATGATTAAAGGCTCCCTGCAAACAGGTACCTCAAGAGTTGAAACCGTAAAAATTGCAATTCCGCTTTTGGGTGCCGCGCTCGCCGTTGCTCTCGCTTTCAAAATGAAGTTTTGGAATATCGGCGCGGAGGGGCAAATCTTGGCGGGCGCCATCGCCGCAACATATTTTGCGCTTTTCCATTTTCAAACCATGCCCCGCCCTCTGCTGCTTGTTGTAATGTTCGTTGCGGGCGCAATTGCGGGCGGCCTTGTCGGGCTTATCCCCGCCGTTTTCAAAGCGAAATGGGGCACGAACGAAACACTTTTCACGCTGATGCTAAACTACATCCTGCTTGGAATTGAGCGGTTTTTGCAAAACGGTCCTTGGAAGGACCCGCGCGGCACCGGCTTTCCAATAATCGCAATGTTCGATAAATCCGCCAGACTGCCAAAGGTTTTTGGCGTTCACATCGGCTGGATAATCGTTCTTCTGCTCGTAATCGGCGTTTTCATCTACCTAAACTACACCAAGCACGGCTACGAAATTTCCGTTGTCGGCGAGTCCGAACGAACGGCAAAATATTCGGGCATGAATGTTTCAAAAATCATTATGCGCACCATGTTCTTCTCGGGCGCAATCGCCGGAATTGTCGGCTACCTAACCGTTTGCGGCGCGGACTACACCCTAAACGAGGGCACCGCCGGCGGCGTTGGATTTACGGCAATCACTGTTGCTTGGCTTGCAAAGCTAAACCCCTTTGCAATGGTTGGAATTGCAATCTTCCTCGCAATTTTGAACAAAGGCTCAAACACTATTCAGACAAATTTCAAAATCCCCGCCTCCGCAAGCGAGGTGCTGACGGGCATAATCCTCTTTGCAATGCTTGCCTGCGAATTTTTCATCTGCTACCGCCTGATTTTCAGAGGACACAAGGAGGCTGCCGAAAATGACAATAATTAGTTTTTTCTGCGCGGCCGTGCTTGCCGCCTGCCCCCTGCTGTTCGGTACCCTTGGCGAAAGCCTAACGGAAAAATCCGGCAACCTGAACCTCGGCGTTGAGGGAATGATGTTCATGGGCGCTGTTGCAGGGCTTGCCGGCTCGTTCTACTACGAGAGAGCCGCTTCAAACCCCATTGCCGCCGTGTCCGTCCTAATTGCAATCGCCTGCGCGTTTTTGTGCGCCGCCTTTGGTGCCCTGCTATACAGCATCATCACAATAACGCTCCGCGCAAACCAAAACGTAACCGGCCTTGCGCTAACAATCTTCGGCACCGGCTTCGGCAACTTTGTCGGCGAAGCAATGGGCAATGCCTCCGGCGGCTATGTGGTCGTCAGCGAGGTCACAAAAAACGCTTTCAACACCCCGCTTTTCCCATCGCTTGCAACCATCCCCTATATTGGCAAGCTGCTTTTTTCCTATAACTTCATGGTCTATCTCAGCATTGCCTGCGCAATTGTTCTCGCCATCTTCCTAAAGCACTCGCGCACCGGACTAAACCTCCGCGCTGTTGGCGAAAGCCCCTCAACGGCGGATGCCGCCGGCATCAATGTCACGCGCTACAAATACCTCTCAACTGTCATCGGCGGCGGCGTTGCCGGTCTTGGCGGCCTTTATATCGTCATGAACTCCGCAAACGGTGTCGGCGGAGTTTGGGTTCACAACTGCGTTTCCGGCTACGGCTGGCTTGCCGTTGCGCTTGTAATTTTTGCAACGTGGAATCCCTCACGCGCCATACTTTGCGCCTTCATCTTCGGTGCGCTGTCCGTTATGCGCCTGTATGTTCCGCTTGGTATTCCCGACCAAATCTACAGCATCTTCCCCTACATCGCAACTATAATCGTTCTCGTTATAGTTTCCATGCGCAAAAAGCGCGAAAACCAACCTCCCGCAAGCCTGGGTCTTGCCTATTTCCGAGAGGAACGATAGCATC
>JAVVUU010000107.1:0-3692 GCA_036653035.1 Oscillospiraceae bacterium | reverse complement strand
ATAATAATTGGCGGGCGTATTCGTTGTTCAGGGCTTCGGCGGTGATTAGCTTGTTTACGATTTCTTGGCGTTTTTCTTTGTTGTCAAAGCTCAAGACGGCTTTTTCAATCATGGTGCAGAGGGGGGCGGCGGCTAGGTTGTTGTATTGGATGCACAGCTCGTCGTCAACGCTGCTTAGAAAGGCTGTAACCTTGGGGTCGTAGGAGATGCCGACTAGGGGAACGCCTTGGGAGGCGGCGAAGATTAGGCCGTGGAGGCGCATGGATACTACGGCGCGCATTCTTGAGAAAACTCCTATGGTTAGGGAGGATGACATAGGCTCGCTTATTATTACTGACTTGGTTTTCATGGCGGCGCAGACGGCTTCGCAGGCGGCGCCGTCCTCGCGGCGGTTTACTAGCAGGAATATTGGGGTTGCGCCCAGTTTTTCGGAAACGAAGTCGGCGGCGGCGGCGAAGATGGGAACATTTTGCGAAAAGTTTGTCCAGTCGCGGAGGGAGAAGCAGACGTATGTGCCTTGTGGGTCGAGCTTGTGCTCTGCAAATTTTGCGTCAATTTCATCCTCGGAGGCGCAGGGGAGAGTTAGGGCGGGGTCGGAGCTGACGACAATTTTTGGGCGCGTAACGCCAAAGCGTTCAAGCTCTGCCGCGCTAAAGGCTTCGCGGAGTGTGATAACGTCCACGGAGCGATTTAGAACCTTTGCAACGCGGGCTTCATCGCGCCTGTCCACAACGGGGCCAATGCCGCAGCCGTACATCATAACGGCGTTGCCGTGCTTTTTTGCGGACGAAATTGTGTAGAGGTAGTACCACAGACTACGGCGGCTTGTGACGTTTTGGATAAGGCTGCCGCCGCCGCTGAGGTAGAGCCGCGTGTGGCGGACAATTCGTTTAAAGGCCGCAAAATGGAACATATAGTCGGAATTTATTCCGTAGCGCAGGCGCGTTTCGTCGGGGTTGCGCGAGAGCGCTGTAATTTGCATAAAGGGGTCAATTCGGCGCATTTCGCCGACAATGGCCTCCAAAATTGCGTCATCGCCGGAATTTCCCATGCCATAGGCACCGCAGATTACAGTGCCGTCACGCCCGCCGGATTTTTTTATTTTGTTGCGGCGCAGTACCTCGGCGTAAATGTCGAGCTGTCTTTGAGTTGTTGCTTCAACGGAAAATTCGCGCTTCGTTTTTTCGTAAATCGCCATGCCGAGCTTTTTTCGAAGCTCGGGATTTTTTGCAAGCTCCGCAAGCTTTGTGCCGAGAGCCTTGTGGTCGCCGGCGGGAAAAAGAAAGCCGGTTTCGCTGTCCGTTATGAGGGCGGGAACGCCGCCAACGCGGGAGCTGATGGTTGGGAGCATGGCTCTTGCGCCCTCTGTGAGTGCATAGGGGAAGGTTTCCGAAACGGAGGTCAGGGTGTTTATATCGAGGGCGGCATAAAATGTGTTGATGTCGGAAATCCAACCGGCAAAGCAGATTTTTTCGGCAACGCCAAGCTCAAGCGCGAGCGCCCTTAGGCTTTCAAGCTCTGCACCGTCGCCCGCAATTACAAGGCGCAGACAGGGTGCGGATTTTTCCGCCGCCGCAAAGCCGCGAATGAGGGTTGAAATGTCCTTAACGGGGTCGAGCCGCGCCGCAATGCCAACAACAACACTGCTTTCATCGACGGAGGAAAGCCCGAGCGAGCGGAGGTAGGCAAGCCTATCCTCGTTTTTCGGAACAACGGAAAAATCAACGCCGTTGTAGATTGTGAATATGTCGTTTGGTGCAAAGCCGCGCGAGATGAGCAAATTTTTCATAGCCGCCGAAACGCCGACAAGATAGCTTGTGCGCCGCAGGGCGTAGGCGTTTAGTGTGCCGTAAATTAAATTTGCAAGCGGGCGGCCGAGATAGTCGAGCTTGTAGTCGCTGTGAACTGTTGCTACAAGGGGGAGCTTGCAGGAGCGGCGAAGCAGGGATGCCATAAAGTTTCCGCGCGCACCGTGGGAGTGGATAAGGTCGTAGCCGCCGGATTTTATCATGGATTTTAGGGTGCGCAGAGTTTTAAAAATGTTGCGCCCGTCCAAAACAACGGTTGGGATGCCGAGAGCCTCCGCTTCATCGGAAAATTCGCCGCGCATAAAGCAGACAAGCGTTGCGTCAATGTTTTTGCAAAGTCCGGAAAGCAGGTAGTGGATGTGCGTTTTTGCCCCGCCCGTATCGCCGCCGCTGATTAGATGTATAACTTTCATAAGGTTTACCTCAAAGGACGGAATAAAATTGCGAACAACGCCCTTGTTTATTTTCGGTTTTTATTATAGAATTAGCAATACAATGCTTGCTTTATCAATTCAACTATATAATGGTGCTCCGTGCCATTAAAGCTGTCAGAACAGCTTTAAGAAATATATAGCTTTCAAGTTTTACGAAATGATTATATTACATTAACAGCTATTGGTCAACAATTCTTGACTGCACCGATATCTTCATTATTTAGTATTACACATAAAGGAGATCCCACATGACAAAAATCTACCTTATCCGGCACGCGGAGGCGGAGGGCAACTTCTACCGCCGTATTCAAGGCCAATACGACGGCCACATAACCCGCCGCGGCTTCACACAAATAGATGCGCTTGCCGAGCGCCTGCGTGACATAAAAATCGACGCGCTCTATTCAAGCGACCTCACCCGCACCAAAACAACTGCCGGCGCTGTTTTGCGCTACCACGATTTGGTTCTAAACACCGAGCCGCGCCTGCGCGAAATTTTCATGGGCGAATGGGAGGACTTGCCGTGGGGAAATGCGGAATATGACACACCGGAGCAAATGTATCTTTTCGCAAACGACCCCGAAAAATGGGATGTTCCCGGCGGAGAGCACTTTGAAGCACTCAAGGCGAGAATTACGGGCATAATATTGGAGCTTGCCGCGCGGCACAATGGGCAAACCATAGCCGTTTTCTGCCACGGCACGGCAATCCGAACCCTCCTAAGCAACATCATGGGCATCCCCTCCGAAAGAATTCAGGAAATCCCACACGGCGACAATACCTCCGTATCACTTCTTGAGGTGGACGGCGAAAATATCAAAATCGAATTTTCAAACGACAACAGCCACCTCAATTCGGAAACGAGCACCTTTTTAAATCAAACGTGGTGGAAGGACAGCAAAAAGCCCGACCTCCACAATCTTCGACTTATCCCCATGAATTTGGACGAGGACGCCGCAATCTACCGCGCCTCCTACGCCGACGCCTGGCACGAAGCCCACGGCACAATAAACGGCTTTGTCAGCGGCCCCTATGTAAAGTGTGCCCAGTATGCATCAAGGAAAAATCCCCAAGCCCTAATGAAAGCCATGAGCGGCGACAGCTTTGCAGGCATTATAGAGCTTGACCCCAACCGCATGGCAAGCGAAAACGCCGGCTGGATCAGCTTCTGCTATTTGGTTCCCGAACTCCGCGGCCGGCATATGGCTCCCCAATTAGTCGGCCACGCCGTTTCAAAATACCGCGAAATGAACCGCACCTGCCTGCGACTACACGTTGCAGAAACCAACAACCGCGCCATAAAATTTTACGAAAATCTAGGCTTCCAGCATATGTCCACCGAACCCGGCATAATGTCCCCCCTATGGCTAATGCAAATGCCATTATAAATTCCCTTTTTCCCAATTCCCCCGTTCCCTAAACCCCGTTCCCAAAACTTCTCCCCCGTCGC
>JAVVUU010000106.1:0-3751 GCA_036653035.1 Oscillospiraceae bacterium | reverse complement strand
AAAAAAGCAAGGGGCTTGCCGATTGGCAAGCCCCTTGAGTTTATGGTGTTTTAAGTTATGCTTCGTCGCAGATTAGGCCATAGCCACCATCGCGGCGGCGATATACTACGGAAAAGGCGTTATCCTCGGCGTGGTTTCTGAAAGCAAAGAAGGTGTGCTCCAACAGGTTCATTTGGAGGATGGCCTCATCAACTGTCATAGGCTTGATGGGGAAGTGCTTTGTGCGGACGACTTCAAAATCGGTTTCCTCAGGCTCGGGGATATAGTCGTCGGTGGGTTCTCTTTCAAAAGCGCCTTCGCGCAAGCGTTTTTCGAGGCGTGTTTTATTTTTGCGGATTTGCCTTTCAATTGAGGCGCAGGCGGAATCTATTGAGGCGTGCATATCACTGGTAAGCTCGCTAACGCGGTAGAACATACCGTTATTTTCGATTGTTACCTCGGCTTTAAACTTGCCCCTTTCGGAGCTAAAGGTTATAAAAGCCTCGGCATCTCCACGGAAGAAGCGATCAATTTTACCGACCTTACGTTCGGCATATTCCTTGATGGCGTCGGATACTTCGATTTTCTTTTCGGTGATGGTAAATTTCATTATGTCCAGCTCCTTCTTTCGGCAAAACGCCGTGTTCTGGGAACTTCCGCTTTAGAAAGCTCCCGAATGAATGGAGACTTCGCAGTGGGACTTGGAACGGCGAATCTTCCGTTCACTGTATGTATATTATAACATATTTTCACGAAAAAACAACATTTTTTTAGAAATTATGCAACAATATGTAAATTTTTGACTTTAAGCCTTTAAGCTAAGCTCCCCATGGGGTCCCAAGGCTCCAAAACAAGCGGCGGCTGTTCAAGCTCATGAATTATTTGCTCGGGGAGATATCTTTTGTTAATAAGTATCTGATAAAGATACTCGGAGAACCATTCGTCACTCATTACATAGTAACCCTTTTTGCCGCGTTCCTCGCCCCAGCTGTTTTCAACCCTCCAACGCTGAGGACGGCCCTGCAAATCAAGGTCAACGCCCGTAAAAACCATGGCGTGGGTCATAAGACTTTCGTGATAATCGAGCCTTTGCGCCTTTGTCATGCCAAGCGTGTAGCCAAAAGCGGACTCGTAATCGAAGCCACGCAAATCCATGCTGCCATATTCGCGGTCAAGAAATTTGCCGACATCACAGCCGAACCAGACGGGGAAACCGTCCTTTAGCTGTGCGAGAGCATATTTTTTGAGGTCGGCGGCGGGGAGATTTAGGTAACGAACGTCATGCCCGCCGCGAACGGAGGCAAGATATGCAACGGTGTAGGTCTTGTGAAACGGCTTGTCGGCTGTCGGCGCATTTATAAGACTTGCAAAATCCGAAAGCTCCAGTCCGACGTATTTTTCAAAAAATTCCTTTGGAGCTGTGTTCGCAATGCGAATAAAATTTTTGTCCCTGTCGCGCAGCTCAATATTGATAAGGCGGGGCGGGCGGCCAAGCGCAATGCAGAGCGTTTTGTAAATTTCGTCCAGCATTTCGTCTTTCATGTTACCGAGAGCGTCCGGCAAAATTCCACTGCCGAGCGAGGAGCGCAGCTCGGCGGCATATTCGCGAAGCTTCGCCGTCATCAGCTTGTTCAGCGCGGCGGAATTTGAGGAATGGAAGCTCTCGGGCATCATTTCCTTTGGAACGACACCGTATTTTTCAACAAGGCTTCTGAACATATCCCACTGCCCGCCGTCACCCAGCGGCTCTGTTAGCAGGTGCGAAACAAGCCTGTCGGTCAGCGGAAGCCTTGCTGTTTCTATGATGCTTTCAAGAAAGTGGTTTGCTTTTTCAAGCTTGTCAAAGAACATTATGTATGCCTGTGAAAATTCAAAATCCTCAAGCTTCAGCCGCCGCATGACCTCAAAGGCCATGGTGTTCAGCGCGGCAAACATCCAACAGCGCCCGGATTGCTTTTGATTTTTTGCAGCGCCTGTTTCAAGCTCCAGACTAAAGCCGTAGCGCATTCGGCGCTGTACATCAAAGACACCGCAGGTGGAGTCAATTCCGTTTTTAAAAACGCTGTTCATGGCGAGGGCGTGGCAGGGGAGCCTGTCGAAGCCGGCTTCAAGCTCCGTCAGACGTTTTTCGCTTATAATTTTCATTTTGACACTCCTGTTCGCAAAAAAGTTTTGTTGTGCCGATTGGAGAAAAACAGCTTGACAACTTGTCGAATTTGACATAGAATAACATTTCAATAAAGAAAAAGCATAAAGAAAAAGTTAAGAAAAACAGACTTTTATTGCTGCCAAAGGTTTGAAAGCCTTTGGCAGCCTTAATTAACGCTCCGAAGCGGCGCGTTGGAAACGGAGTGAGCTATGTTTAATTATATGAAGCGCGGGAAGAAGTTTTACAAAAATCTTTTTGCTCTCGCACTGCCGATAATCCTTCAAAACCTAATAATGCTTAGTCTTGGCATGATAGACACCTTCATGGTCGGAATGCTGGGCGAGAGTGAGCTTGCGGCTGTAACCGTTGCAAACACACCGGTTTTTGTAATTCAGCTGCTCATTTTCGGCCTGCAAAGCGGCTCCTCGGTGCTCATAAGCCAGTATTGGGGCAAGCAGGATAAGCTCGCCATAAGCCGCGTTGTCGGCATTGGATTTTACCTTGCGGGCACACTGAGCACGGCGTTTGCGCTTGTTATGTGGTTTTTCCCAACGCAGGCGATGAGCCTTTTCTGCAACAACGCGGAGCTTGTTGATATCGCGGCGCAGTATGTCCGAATTGTCGGCTTCTCCTATGTTTTCAACAGCATCACGGGCGTTTACACGGGCGCACACCGCGGCATGGAAAACCCAAAGCTCGGTCTTTGCATTTTCGCCGTTTCAATGTGCATCAACACATTTTTAAACTGGGTGCTTATTTTCGGCAAGCTCGGCGCTCCCGCGCTTGGAGTTGAGGGCGCGGCAATTGCAACGGTTATCTCCCGCGTGGTCGAATTTATCATCATGATTATCTACGCAAAATGCAACCATCGCTTCAAAATGAAAGCGAAGAACCTGCTCATGCCGGGGCGCGAAATGCTGAAAAAGTTTTTGCGCTACTCCACCCCCGTTGTTTTGAACGAAACACTTTGGGGCGCGGGCACGGCGCTTTACCCCACCATAATGGGGCATATGGCAAACAGCACCGAAATTTTGGCGGCATACACAATCGCCGGCAACATTGACAAGCTCTGCACGGTTGCGGTTTTTGCGGTTGCGGCAACGGCGGCTATAATAGTCGGGCGCGAAATCGGCAAGGGTCACGCGGACGAAGCCTATGAGGTCGGCGCGGCGCTCAGCCTGGTGTCCTTCGGAATGGGACTTGTAACGGGGCTTGTGATGCTGGCTCTAATTCCAATATTGATAGCACCATATGTGTACCCGCTTTTCGGCCTTTCCCCACTCGCCTGCTCAATTGCAACCATGATGCAGACGGTTACCTTCATTTTCATAGCAATGCGAGCCTTCAACAGCACAAATATAGTCGGAGTTCTGCGCGGCGGCGGCGATGTACACGCCGCAACACTCATAGATGTTCTCCCTCTGTGGCTCGTTGCTCTGCCCTTTGCCGCAATTTGCGGACTTGTTTTCAAGCTTGATATTCTCTGGGTCTATCTTGCGCTTGCCCTTGAAAATGTGGTCAAGTTCTTTTTCGGACTGCACCGCTTCCGCTCAAAAAAGTGGATTAACGACCTGACACAAATTTCAAAATAGACAAGCAAGGCTTTACAAAAAAGATGCTTAA
>JAVVUU010000105.1:0-3788 GCA_036653035.1 Oscillospiraceae bacterium | reverse complement strand
GGGAGCGAAGCGACTTTTATCATTATCGCGCACTCCATCCTCTTCTTGAACAGCTCACATCCGTATTTATAAACCCCCGCAATATCTCCGCAGGCGTGATATGCGTTCGCCGCGCAGCCGCCGCTGCAATATAGCTTTGCCCAGCAATCCTTGCACTCGGCTCTTGCGTAGGCGTTGCAGCTCTTGAATTTATCGCGCAGCTCGGTGTTTGTAACGCCGTCCCAGACGTTTCCAAGGCTGTACTGTCCGTCACCGACAAACTGGTGGCAGGGGAACAATTCGCCCCAGGGTGTAACCGCCATGTATTCCGTTCCGGAGCCGCAGCCGGAAATGCGCTTGTAAATGCAGGGGCCGCCCTTGAGGTCAATCATGTAGTGGTAAAAGGTGAAGCCGCGCCCCTCGCTCTCGCGCTTTAGCATCTCCTTTGCAAGGATTTCATATTGCTCGAACAAAATCGGCAAATCCTCCTCCGTTAGCGCATAGGGGTCGCCGGGGGCACATACAACAGGCTCCATTGAAAGCTCCGTAAAGCCCAAATCCGCCATGTGGAAGATGTCGTTTGTGAAGTCCGTGTTGTTGTGGGTAAAGGTGCCGCGGATGTAATATTCTCTGTTCCCGCGAGCTTTTGCGAATTTTTGGAATTTGGCGACAATTAGGTCATAGCTTCCGCGTCCGTTAACGGTTTTGCGGAGGCGGTCGTGAACCTCGGGGCGGCCGTCAAGACTCATGACAACATTGTTCATTTCGCGGTTTGAAAACTCGATTACGTCATCGTCCACCAAAAGGCCGTTGGTGGTTAGGGTGAAGCGAAAACGCTTTCCGCATTCCTCCTCGCGGGAGCGCGCATAGGCGACAAGCTGCTTGCAAACATCCCAGTTCATGAGCGGCTCACCGCCGAAAAAATCGACCTCAAGGTTCTTCTGCTCTCCCGAATTTGCAATCAAAAATTCGAGTGCCTGTTTGCCGACATCAAAGCTCATAAGTGCTCTGTCGCCGTGATATTTGCCCTGTGCGGCGAAGCAATATTCGCAGCTTAGGTTGCAGGTGTGCGCCACATGAAGACACAGCGCCTTAACTGCGCGGCTGTTGTTTTTGAAGTCGAAGGCGTGACTTTCGTATTGGTCGGGCGCAAAAAGCAGACCCTGCCGCTCAAGCTCGCGCACGTCCTCAAGGCACTCCAAAATTTCATCGCGCGTGATTTCGGGTTGAGCCGCGTATTTTTCGAGCATACGGCGGACAATTTCGTCCTCGCCGCAGGACTCGTATAGCTCGATAATGTCATAGGCAACTTCATCGACGCTGTGGACAGAGCCGCTGAAAACGTCCAGCACGATGTTTTGACCGTTTAGCTTGTATTGATGTATCATATAGACCTCGATGTGTCGGATAAATGCCGAAAACGCGCGAAAACGCGGAATTTGTCGGCTATTCCGTTAATTTTTTTGGATAATTGCGGGGATGCAATGAAAGGGAAAATGCTGTTCGACCGCTATTTGCAGCTCGAACAGCATTTGATGCCCGCTTCAAAATGTTGAAACCGAAAGGGTGCAGGCTAATTACTTGCACTTCTCGCAAAGCTGATTTGCGACGCCGCAGGAGGTTTTGCAAGCGGACTGGCAAGAGGTTTGGCATTCACCGCAGCCGCCGGTTTTTAGGGTTTTGGAAAGCTCGCGGGTGCAAAGCGTTTTAATTCTTTTCATTGTGACACTCCTTAGTGGAAATTCTGTTACATTGTCTACTATAAAATATATTGCGCCGCTTGTCAAGGGCGGGAGCCGCATAGCGGCGGTTTTTTGCGCCGAAACTTTGAAATATTTGTTTGCTTGGCATGGCGCGGGGCGTTTTGGGTTAAGGCGTTCGCCGTTAATTGTGCGGTGTTGCCTTAAATCAGCGTTTGCACCATTTTGGGCATACCGCCGTAGGTGCTGCGGAGGGAAACGCCGGTTTCGCGCTGAATAATGAAGCTTCGCATAAGCTCGTCCGTAAGCTCCTCGCCGGGAACAACGAGCGGCACGCCGGGTGGATACGCCCAAACATATTCGGCGGAAATTTTTCCAACAGCGTCACGCAACGCCAGCGCCCTTGTGGGGCGATGCCGCGCTTCTGTCGCGCTCATAACGCGCGGCGGCAGTCTGCTTGGCTGACTGATGGGCAGACGCGGCGCCGTTCGGCGGGTTTCGCTGTCCAAAATGCAGAGTGCATCGGCAAGGCGCTCAAGGCTTTCCTCGCGGTCAAGCAGGCCTGTCATGGCGACAACATAGCCGCCCGCCGCCATTTCGCACTCTATGGCAAAGCGCTCGCGAAGCTCGTTCATCAGCGCAACGCCCGTTGTGTCCGTGCCCTCGCAGGAGATTACAATTTTGCTTCTGTCAAAGCGATATACCTCGGGATTTTCCGCGCCCTTTTTTGCGTAGCCGACACTTCCCGGCTGCTTCTGACAGTCGAAGGGGTCGCCGTGGCCGGGCGTTCGCAGGCTTTGGAGCACGGAAACGCGCTCGTCAAAGAGGTTCAGCCGCGCATTCCAAGCGCGAAACAGCTCGTTTCCGCGCCGCGAAATCAGCTCCGTTGTGCCGTCAATCGAAGCCATCAGCAAATATGACGGACTGCTCGTTTCAAAAACCGCAAGCTCTCGCTGCATATCCTCGGGCGAAATTAACTGCCCGCTCATGTGCACAAGCGCCGTTTGGGTCAGCCCCGTCAGTGTTTTGTGTATGCTTTGCACGACAATATCCGCCCCCGCGCGAACCGCTCCGCCCGTAAAATGCGGGGATAAATCAAGGTGTGCGCCGTGCGCCTCGTCCACAATCAGGGGCGAGCCGTACATATGGCATATAATGGCAATTTCGGAGATGCAGCTGATTACGCCCTCGTAGGTTGGGCTTGTTAGGATAACAGGTGTGCCCGGATTATCCCGAACGGATAACTCCACAGCCTTTGGTGAAATACTCCCGCAAAATCCAAAGCCCTCAACCGTGGGCGGCGCGAGATAAATCGGTGTCAATCCGCAAAGCTCAATGGCGTTGTAGACGGATTTGTGACAGTTTCGCGCAACTATTATTTTGCCATCGCCGCAGGCCTCGGAGGCGGCGCGAATTGCGGCAAGAATGCCGCAGGTGGAGCCGTTCACGAGGAAAAACGCCCGCTCACTTTTCCAAAGCGCGGCCGCCCTCGCCATTGCTTCTGCCAAAACTCCGCGCGGACAATGGAGGTCGTCAAAGCCCGAAATTTCGCTTATGTCGTATTTTGCGCCAAGCTCCTCCAAAAAGTCAAACCCCTCGCAGTTGCGCTTGTGGCCGGGCATATGCAGGGCGCAGGCGTCGGACTTTGCGTAGGCTTGAAGCCTGTGCAGGAGAGTTGTGTATTCGTCCATTTTGGCCTCCGTTTTTGTTGCCCCCGCCCCAAAAAATTGCGGCGGGGGCTTTTGCTTTTTCATGCTAATTTCCGCTTTTTGGCGGTGAACGGTATTATGACAGCTTGAACAATTGGAACTTTCGCAGTGTCAAGGTGTCCGTTCCGGTTTTTTTCACGCTCTCAATTTCGGAGGTGAGCGTGGCGGTTATGGGTGTGCCGCCATCGGCAATGTCGGCGGTAATATCGTCGAGCTTGATATAGTAGGTAAGGCCGGAGGTAAATTCCGGCTTCTTCCCCGCAGCTTCCTTGCCAACCTCTAGGTTTGTATCCGCTTCATAAACAGGAAGCGGAAGGACTGTATCACCGCTTTTAAATTCCACGCTCAGCTTTTTGTTTTTGAGGTTTGCGTCATTGATGGTGAAATAGATGTTGCGGTC
>JAVVUU010000104.1:0-3823 GCA_036653035.1 Oscillospiraceae bacterium | reverse complement strand
CGGACACACGCCGCCCATCCAAGGTGCAAGCTTTTTGAGCAAATTTGCTCAAAAAACTTGCACCTGAATAAAGCGAAAACAGCCGGAGGTAATTGATACAACTGTGTTTTCGCTTTATTCAGCAGACATTATATAAACATTCCTTTAAATTGCTGCCCGAAACCGAAGGCTGAGAATGGGTTCTATTTACAGCGAAACGCACATTGGCATTATTGGGAGGGTTTTTATTGTGAACGCTACTGAAAGAATAAAGCAAACGCTCTATGATTTTGTTTCGGCGGGTCTGTTTGGCAAAAATTTTGGTTCTTCCTTTGCCCTGCTCACAGATAACTTCATTGGTGTCGGAATTGGCGAAAAGGATTTTTCCTTTACAAAAGATAATACTATTTTCCCTTTATCGGCCGGTGCAGCTTCTGATGATTGCGCAAGCTATGAGCTTTGCTATGAAAATTTCCGCATCAATTTCCCAACCGACCAAAGTGCAAACGCCTGTGCAACCTTCACCATAAAAAAATCCGGTGCAAAAAGCACCGCACACGCCAAAATTTCACAGTCACTCAGCCTTATCCTCCGCGAAAGTGACTGGTACATATGCGCCGCGCACACCTCCCCCATCGAAATTTCAAATAAAGACCTTAATACATCCCCTGTATACTTTGCCGAGTGCGAGTTTGAGCACGTTCGCGAAGAATTTGAGGAGGAAGCGCTTGAGCTGATTTATGAAAACCTTTCCGGTGGAATTATGGGCATCTATATTGATAACGACACCTATTCGCTCAATTTTGCCAACAACAGTATTCTCAAGCTTTTGGGCTACTCCCGCAAGGAATTTTACGACAAATATAAAGATAATGCCCTTGAAATGGTTTTTCCCGAGGACAGAACACTTTTGATTACCAAAGTGCGCGAATCTTTTGAGCACACCGACGATTACCACATGGACTTTCGCCTTATAAAAAATGACGGCACACCTACTTGGGTAGTTGAACACGCGCGCAATTCACATGACAAAAAAGGCCGACCTTTCATTTTGGTCGTTGTAACCGACATTAACGAGCTTGTCAATATGCAGGAAAGCCTCAAGCGAAAAACCTCTCTTTTGGAAGCTCAGGCGGAGGAGCTTGTTTCGCAAAACTCCGAGCTGCTCTCGCAAAGACATGAGCTTGAAGCGCAGACACACGCTCTAATTTTGAGCGAGGAGCGTTTTCGCATAGCTCTCGAAAAAACCTCCAACATCATTTTCGATTATGACATTCTCAGTGGGCGCATCCTGCACTCCAATCTGCCGGAAAGCTCCGGTTTTATGTTTAATATTTCCGAGGCAAAGGACGGCCTTCTGCTTGGCGGAAAGATTTCGGATGAATATTTAAGCTCATTTAATGCCGCCGTTTCCTTGCTTCATGACGGTGAGCCGCAGGTTGAATGTGTCATCAAGGCACTTCTTCCCGGTGGAAAAGACACTTGGAGCCGAATATCCATGACCGGAATTAAGGATGAAAGCGGAAAAACCATTCGCGCAATAGGCTTACTTGAGGACATCACGGCGCAAAAGAACGCGGAGCTTGCCTTTGTTCGCGAGGAGCAATACCGTCAGGCAATTTTGGGCAGCGCTATGGCCTCCTATGTCATTGATTTTACACGCGATAAATTTGAAAGCTGCTATGTGCGCGACCCGCGTTGTGCCAACATCCTTCCGGGCGAGCCATATGATAATTTCATGTCGCAAATGGCCACATCACGGATGAGCGCGCAGCAGCGTTCCGCATTTATAAATTTCTTTTCAAAATCAAACATTATGCAAGCCTTTGACAGGGGCGAAACCGAGCTGCGGCTTGAATACTGCATTTTAAGCTATAACGGAACCACCATGTGGATGGAAAACACCATACGGCTTCTTGAGGACAGCACAACCGGCAACAAATTGGGCTACCTCTACGTTGCTGACATTGACGACAAAAAACACGCCGAGCTAACACTAATCCACCAAGCGGAATATGACGCACTAACAGGAATTTTCAACAAGGGTGCGACCACACAGCATATCCGCGACCTAATCTCCTCTTCGGACGTTTCGCAAGCAGGCGTCTTTATGATGCTCGACATTGACAGCTTCAAAAATATCAACGACACCTATGGTCATCCCTTTGGCGACGAGGTTCTCTCCGAGGCCGCAAAAATTTTATACAACAATTTTCGAGAACCTGATATTGTCGGACGAATTGGCGGCGACGAATTTTGCGTTTTTTCCTGTGAAATCATCGGCAAAGCGCGTGTAGAAGCCATTGCACAGCGAATATGTGAAAAAATCGGCTCCATCCGCACCCCGGAAGAAGGGAAAATCGGCATCTCTTGCAGCATAGGTATTTCCATGTGCAACGGCGTTTCAAAAAGCTTTGAAACATTATACAAGGAAGCCGACACCGCACTTTATGAAGTTAAAGATACCGGCAAAAACGGTTATGCCTTCTTTGACGGCGAACGCTTGGAAAAGGGCTTGAAATGGGTTCGTCACGCTGAGTGGATTTTGGAAAAGCTTGATGCCGCCGTCTACATTTGCGATAGGCAAAGCTACAATATGCTATATGTAAACCAACGCTGTCTTGACTTATTTCACGCGGACAGGCGAACCTGTTTTGGGAAAAAATGCTACGAGGTTTTGGGGCGAAGCAAAGGTCCCTGCAGCTTCTGTTCAATGGACAGGCTGTCAGAGGAGCACTCTTTGGATCGCATTTATAATCTTCCGGGGACAAACGAGCTTTACCTCATGCGCGGTCAGTTGGTCGAGTGGGACGGCGCCTTGGCGCATCTCGAGATGGCAACAAACATTACCGGCCTCGCAAAAGACCTCATGGGTCAAAATGCCGACCTCTACAAGCCGCTTCCTTGGCAGGATAAATAGCGGCTCTTTAAACAATCCCGCACTGCAAAGCACACCTGTTCTGAGCAAAGCCCGCAGTCTTTGCTCAGAACATTTTTGTACCCACGCTCTCGATTTGGAAATTCATCACTAAAAGCCCTTCCCCTCCATCTCCCCCCTAAGCCTCTCCAGCGCCTTTTTTTCAATTCTTGACACATAGGAGCGGCTTATATCGCAAATTTTTGCGACCTCGCGCTGTGTTTTTGGGGGGCGGCCGTCTAAACCGTAGCGCAGACGAATAATCTCTCTTTCTCTTTCATCAAGATGCTCGCATATCAGCTTGTTAATTGTTCCCGAAAGCTCGCTTCGGCTTATGCGCTCAAGCATATCCTCCTCAAGGCAAACTATATCCATTAGGCAAAGCGCTCCGCCCTCTCCGTCCGTTTCAATGGACTCCGACAACGAAACATCCCCCGCCGACTTCCGCACCGAGCGAAAATACATGAGGACTTCATTTTCAATGCACCTGCTTGCATAGGTTGCCAAGCGAACCCCCTTGTCTTGCTTATAGGAGGAAATTCCCTTAATCAGTCCTATCGTGCCAATGGATATCAAATCATCAAGCTCCGCGCATTGGGTGTAGTATTTTTTAACGATATGCGCCACAAGTCTAAGGTTGTGCTCGATGAGAGTATTGCGGGCGGCGAGGTCGCCGGTTGCCCAGAGGTCGAGATAGTGTTTTTCGTCCTCGGCATTTAACGGCTTTGGAAAGGAGCCGGTGTTTTTTCCAAGTCGAAGCATAAAAAACGCGCTGCTTACGAGCATCATAAAAGCGCCTGACAGCATTTTGTTCTCCCCCTATTGATTATTCGGCTTTCGCAGTCGTACCTTCTGCGGCTTTGCCTTATACATTTTATGAAAGCGCTGCAAGTCCACATACCCGACAGTTTCTTCGCAAAACGCGCA
>JAVVUU010000103.1:0-3846 GCA_036653035.1 Oscillospiraceae bacterium | reverse complement strand
TTTCGCATAAAAAGCCCCGCCGATTGGCGAGGCTCTTTATTGGGACTTATTATATGGCAGTAATGGATTATTTTACAAGCTTTGCAGTGAAGCCAAGCTCGGAGGTGTAATTTTTGAGAGCTTCGGTTTCCCACTTGGTGTAGTCCGCACCGCGGAGGGCGTTTTCGGCAAGGACATCGCGGTAGTTGTCGCCGGTGCCGACAAAATAGATGGCGTGGTAGCCGCAATAGCTGCCCTCGTTGAATACTATGCCGGTGTCGCCGGGCTTTCTTGCTTCGTCATAGCACCATTCGTCAAAGGATTTAACCATTTGACCCTTGGCAAAGCTCTCGTAAAGACCGCCCTTGGTGTTGGAGCCGGTATCGTCGGATTTCTCGTTTGCAAGCTTTGCAAAGCTGTCCTCGGTTGCATCGCCGGATTTCCACTCGGCAAGGATATCCTCGGCCTTTTTCTTGCCCTCTGCCTTGGCTTCGTCGGTATATTCGCCGGCTTCGTTGGGCAGAACATAGGAAAGAATGTGGCGTGCGCTAACGGTGTTGTAGTCGTTGTTGTCGCGGGAGATGAAGTAGAGAGTTTGATAGCCGGTTTCGGTTTCGATTACGGTTTTGTCACCCTCTGTGCGGGCGGCATCCTTCAGCCAATCGGCATAGGAGGCATCAAGCTGACTGCCGGAGGTTGTTGTGGGCGCGGCCTCCGCTTGCTTGAGTGCGAGAACCTTTGTTGAAAAGTCGTCTGCGGTTTCAACATCTGCTATGAGCTTGTCTGCGGTTTCCTTGGCGTCGGCCATTGCCTCGGCCTTTGCGGCTGCGGCTTCCTCCTCTGTGGGAGCAGGGGTGGCGGAGGGAGTTTCTGCGATGTCGGAGCCCGAGGCGGTGCTGCCATCGGCTGCGGGAGCTTGGGGTTCTTCCTTAACGGAGCCGTCTACAAGGTAGCTGATGTAGGTGTATTTGTCATAATTGTCGGCATTGGTTTCGTATTCCTTTGCAAGGCTTTCCGGGGAGTAGGTGAAGGAGCTTTGCATTTCCTCGGAATATGCCTGCGCAATGAAGCTTTTTTCGATTAGCTTACTGACAAGCTTTACGTTGCAGCCGCGGCCATAGCTTGCGGCGATATACTTATCTGCGCTTTTGAACTCACTGCCCTCGTAGGCGGTTTTTAGCTGTTCAAGGTTTGCGTCAAGCGCGGCCTGCTCCTCGTCGCTCATTTTAAAGCCGGCCTTTTGAGCCTCCGACCAGAGCATGGTGGTGTTTTTCATGGACTCGATAGCCGCGTCACGGAAGAAATCCGCCCAGGTTTGACCCTCGGTGTATTCTTGAGAATCCAGAGGAAGCTCGGGGTTAAGCCCCATCATTTGGAGCATTTGACCGTTTTGGTTTGCAAAATTGTAGTAGGTTGTTTTGTAGAAGAAGCTCAATTCGGCCGCGCTGTAGCTCTCGTCACCTATTTTAACGGCGGCAAAGTGGCGGTAGAACAGGGGGGAGTTAAAGATAATTAGAGCGGCGACAAGAACTATTGCGAGTATGCCGGCGATAATTCCTGTTGCTTTACTGCGCTTTTGCTTCTTAATCGCCTTTTTTTGGGCGAGCTGGCGCTTTTCAACGCCTTCCTCGCGCTGCTGCTGGCGAACTTTTTTCTGTTGCGATGCACTCATGTTATATAATCATTCCTTTTCTTCTTATAATGAGATATAGCCTTTGACAGTATACCGCATAAATACCCCCGTTTCAAGAGAAATATCAAAGAACTAAAATCCAATAAAAAAATAACGGCTTTGAAATAACTGTGTTTTTACCAAGATTGTGATAAAAAGAGCAAAAAGTGCATTGACAAATGAAAAGGAATGTGCATAACCCTGTTGAAGATGTTTGCAACTCACGGAAAATTGTTTCAAAACCGGTTCAAATTGCAACAATGCTTCAAAATGATACAAAAATCAAAGAAGTTGTCCAAAAAGAAGAAATGTGCTACAATATAAGTGGTATACCATAGCCGCAACATGGCATTATGGTATATTATTAAATCGTGTATGATGCCCTCCTGTCATTCTTTACAACGCAGGATTTTTCGCTGCACTTGGAATGACAGACAACCCTGCTATTTAAAATGCTTATCACATACCCCCACCCAATATTCATATAATTAAAGGAAGAAAATAATGTCAAACAATTCAATCGACCTCAACAACCTCCGCTTGGCGGTGCTTATAGACGCGGACAATGCCCCGCGCGACTGCTTGAAAAGCGTTATGGAGGAAATCGCCATTTATGGCACGCCAACCGTAAAGCGTATTTACGGCGACTGGACGAGCCCGAATGTCGGCGGCTGGAAGAACAGCCTTTTGGAAAACGCCGTCACGCCCATTCAGCAATATGGCTACACCACCGGCAAAAATTCCACGGACTCCGCCATGATAATCGACGCAATGGATATCCTCTATTCCGGAAAAACGGATGGCTTCGTGCTTGTTTCGAGCGACAGCGACTTCACCCGACTTGCCATTCGCCTGCGCGAAGCGGGAATGCGAGTAATCGGCATAGGCGAGCACAAAACGCCAATGCCGTTCATTGTCGCCTGCGACAAATTCATCTACATCGAAGTAATTCGCGACCGCTGTAAAAAAGAGGATAAGTCCGTTCCCGCAAAAACCTGCGTCAAGGCAGAGAAAAAAGCGGTTCAAAAAACAGCGGCGGCGACAGAAAAGCCCGAAAAGGCCGCATCGAGAAAGGTGCCGGACAGCATTGTGGAGCTAATAGCGGATTCCGTTTCGGATTTGGCGGACGATGACGGCTTCATAGACCTCAGCAATCTTGGCAACCTCATCATCAAAAAGCAGCCGGATTTTGACACGCGCAGCTTTGGCTTTGGCAAGCTCAGCGCCATGCTAAAATCGCTCTCCCGCTTTGAGGTTGAGGTTCGCCCAACCTCCGACCCGCACGTCAAGCCCATGTATATCCGTGACAAAGAGGCATAAGCCGTGGGGGACAAAAAACCGCAAAAAAAACATGGGCGGCGATACATAATCCACGCCGCCGTACTCATTATAATAATAGCACTTTTTTTAGACAGCCGCTGCCGCCTTGTCAAAACAGATTATGAGCTTAGCTATGCGAGCCTGCCGCAAAGCTTTGACGGCTTTCGCATAGTTCAGCTCTCCGACCTGCATTTGTCGGAGTTTGGGCGCGGCAATTCGCGGCTTATCGAAAAAGTATCGGAGCAAAAGCCGGACATAATAGTTTTGACCGGCGATTTTCTTGAAAAACGCGCGCAAAAAAAACCCGGGGAACACACCGAAAAGCTTCGCCCGCTTTTTGAGGGGCTTAAAAAAATTGCGCCCTGCTATTTCGTCAGCGGCAATCACGAATGGGCAAGCGGAGAAATTCCCGAGCTTACGGCGCTTCTTTCGGAGCTTGAAATTAAATATCTCCACAACGAATTTGTCTTGCTGGAGCGCGAAAACGAGCACATAGCCCTTGCGGGGGTTGAGGACCCAAACGGCCCTGCGGACATGAAAAGGCCGAATGAGCTTGCGGAAATAATCAAGACAAATAACCCCGATATTTTCACACTTATGTTGGCACACCGCAACGATTTTGCCGTGAAATATCCCGATTTACCCGTAAATCTCGTTCTCTGCGGTCACGCGCACGGCGGCGTTGTCCGCCTGCCTGCGGTCGGCGGAGTTTTTGGTACGGAGCTTGACTTTTTTCCAAAATACGATGCGGGGCATTTTAACGAGGGCGGCTACGACCTTATAATCTCCCGCGGTCTTGGCGGCTATGTTCCCATGCCAAGGCTTTTCAACAACCCCGAAATCGTCACCGTTATTTTAAAATCCGCAAATTAAAT
>JAVVUU010000102.1:0-3873 GCA_036653035.1 Oscillospiraceae bacterium | reverse complement strand
CCGAACCTCGCCCGCCGTGTAAAGTGAACCGACGGAGCAGACAACGCCGCCCTCTCCCGCCAAGTCAAGCGCCGTTTTGATGCCGAGGGGGATGCTGTCACAGGCGGTTACGGGTTTTCCGAGGCCGACTATTTTTGCGGCAAGCTCGCCCGCCGACAGTGCGCGGGGGCTTTGAGGGGTTATGGTTACAAAAGCGTCCGCAACGGTGTTAAGGATTTTTGCAAGTCCCATGTAGTCCTTGTCCGCCAGAACGCCAAAGAGGATAATTGTTTTGGTTTTGGGGAAATATTCGCGGAGATTTTCCGCAACCGTTTCCGCGCACTGCGGGTTGTGGCCGCCGTCTACTACAAAAAAGGGATTGTCCGAAAGTATTTCAAATCTTGCCGGCCACGAGGTTTTTGAAAGTCCTTCAAAAACGGCGGTGTCGGATATTTTGAGATTGCCTTCGCGCAGAACGCAAATTGTTTCAAGCGCAAGCGCGGCATTTTTTAGCTGATGCGCACCCAAAAGCGGAAGCTTTAGTGAATTGAAGCTTTTATATGAAAACTCCTGCCCCGCCCTGCTGTTTTTTTCCGCTCGAATTTTTGAAAAATCGGCGGCTTTTAGCAAGGACGCTTTTTCGGCGCAGTGCTCCGCGATTACACGGCGAATATTTTCGGGCAGGTCGTAGATTACCGTGGGGCAGTTCTGCTTAATTATGCCCGCTTTTTCCGCTGTAATTTTTTCTGCGGTATCGCCAAGCTCGCGTGTGTGGTCAAGGCCGATATTGGTTATAACAGAACAGAGGGGCGCGGAAATTATGTTTGTTGAGTCGAGTCTGCCGCCCATTCCTGTTTCGAGAACGACAATGTCGCAGCCGCGCCTTTTGAAAAACTCGAGGGCGATGGCGGTTACAAGCTCAAATTCCGTGGGGCGGTCGGCCATTTCCATGGCAAGCGGTGCGCAAAATTCGGTTATTTCGGCAAGCTCTGCATTTGAAATCGGAGCGCCGTTCACCTGCATACGCTCATTGAAATTGAAAATAAAGGGAGAGGTGTAAAGCCCTGTTTTTAGTCCCGCGGCTTTGAAAATTGAGGAGAGCATCGCGGCTGTGGAGCCTTTGCCGTTTGTGCCCGCAATGTGGACAAAGCGAAGTGCGCTTTGAGGCTCGCCCATTTTTGAAAGCAGCTCGCTCGTTCGGGAAAGCCCCGGCTTTGAGCCTTGCCAGACCTTTTCGTGTATGAATTGTATGGCTTCCTCTGCCGTCAAGCTACTCACCCCGCTACGTTTTTTATTTCTTAATATTGTAAGTATAGCACGCAAACGCGCCAAAAATCAACAGGTGAAAACTTCTTGTAGTATTGCCCTAAAATCTGTTGAAAAGCTCCCGAAAGGTCTGCAAAATACCGATTTTTTGCCTTGTTGCAAAATTCCTTTGCCGCGTATTTACATTATATATAAAAATGCACAAAAAAAAGTTGACCCATGAGAAAAGCTGTGTTACAATATGTGTTACCTGTCGGCGGATAGGTTTATTTTTGTGCGCAAATCTTCTGCGAGCAACTATGTCCGCCCGAAACAGGGAGGCAACGCGGGCTTTAAGCCTAAATTAACAAGGAGGTGCCGAAAATGCGAGTAAAGATAACTCTGAGATGCAACGACTGCAAGCAAAGGAACTACAATACCTTCAAGAACAAGAAAAACACTCCGGATCGTCTTGAAATGAACAAGTATTGCCCTTTCTGCCGCAAGCATACCGTGCATTCGGAAACGAAGTAGGTTTTTTAGAAAGGATGTACAATAATGTCAAAAGCTAAAAATGACGCGGTTAAAAAAACCACCATTCCTGTTAAAAAACCGGACGATAAAGCAAAAAAAGGATTTTTCGGTGGTATAGCACAGTGGTTTCGCGAATTGAAAGCCGAGCTCAAGAAGGTCGTGTGGCCAACAAAAGCACAGGTTGCGAACAACACCATTGTTGCCTTGGTCGTAATGCTGTTCTCCGCAGTTGTTCTGTGGGGCTTCGACTCCGTTGCGCAGATGGGCGTTAAGGCTCTCATCTCGCTGGTAGGTTAGCGGCATGACAGAAGAAGCAAAGTGGTATGTTATTCACACCTATTCCGGCTATGAAAACGCCGTTGCGGCGGCCATCCTAAAGGCTGCGGAAAACCGCAAAATGCAAGAGCTCATCCTTGAGGTAACTCTCCCCATGGAAACCGTCACGGAGCACACAGACTCCGGCGACAAAACCATTGAGCGCAAAACCTATCCCGGATATGTTTTCGTCAAAATGGTTCTAACGGATGAGAGCTGGCATTTAGTTCGAAATGTTCGCGGTGCAACCGGCTTTGTGGGCAGTGACGGCAAGGCCGTTCCCCTCACCGAGCAGGAAATGCACGACCTCGGCGTTGACCGCCATGAGGAAGCCGCGGGCTTTGCCGTTGGCGACACCGTCAAGGTAATTGACGGCCCGTTGGACGGATTTTTGGGTACTGTCGAAGAAGTGGATGCCGGTAAAAACCGTATTCGCGTTATTGTTTCAATGTTCGGCAGAGAAACACCCGTAGACCTCGATTACGATCAGGTCGAATTTACAGCAGAATAAATAGGAGGTGCACTTAAAGTGGCACAGAAAGTTGTTGGACAAGTTAGATTTCAGGTCCCCGCGGGAAAAGCGACCCCGGCTCCTCCCGTAGGCCCCGCCCTCGGTCAATATGGCGTTAACATCGGCCAATTCACCAAGGACTTTAATGAACGTACAAAGGGCGACATCGGAATGATGATCCCTGTCGTTATCACGGTTTACAGTGACCGTACCTTTAGCTTCATCACAAAGACCCCCCCTACCGCCCTTCTTGTCAAGAAGTCCTGCGGTTTGGATCACGCTTCCGGCGTTCCCCAGCGCGATAAGGTCGCAACACTCAGCCGTGACGAGCTTCGCAGAATTGCAGAGCTTAAAATGCCCGACCTCAACTGCACGGACATCGATTCCGCAATGAGCATGGTTGCCGGCACCTGCCGCAGCATGGGCGTTTTGGTCGCCGCACAATAGCATATACGGCTTCGTGCCGTTCCCTTTACGTGGGAGGATAATTCCATCCGACGAACCACATTACAAGGAGGATAAACAAAATTGTTTAGAGGTAAAAATTACAAAGAGAGCGTTAAGCTCATAGATAAGCAAAATCTTTACGACCCGATGGAGGCTCTTGGCCTTGTTATCGCGGCGTCAAAGGCAAAGTTCGACGAAACCGTTGAGCTTCACATCAAGCTGGGCGTTGATTCACGTCACGCCGACCAGCAGGTTCGTGGCGCAATAGTTCTGCCCCACGGCACAGGCAAGGTTCGCCGCGTTCTTGTTTTCTGCAAGGACGAGCGTCAGCAGGAGGCTTTGGATGCAGGTGCCGATTTTGTCGGCGGTGCGGACATGGTTCAAAAAATCCAAACCGAAAACTTCTTCGACTACGACGTAGTTGTTGCAACACCCGACATGATGGGCGTTGTTGGCCGTCTCGGTAAGGTCTTGGGCCCCAAGGGTCTTATGCCTACCCCCAAGGCGGGCACAGTTACCCCCAACATTGCTCAGGCAATCAAGGAAATCAAGGCCGGTAAAATCGAGTATCGTCTTGACAAAACCAACATCATCCACTGCCCCATCGGCAAGGTGAGCTTTGGTGCGGAAAAGCTTTATGAAAACTACTCCACCCTAATCGGTGCTGTTCTAAAGGCAAAGCCCTCCGCTGCAAAGGGTCAATATGTAAGAAGCTGTGTTACGGCTTCCACTATGGGACCTGGAGTTAAGATTAACCAAGCGAAGCTTGTATAAAGTCGCTACGCTCCCAAAAAGAGAGGCACCATAAAAACATTCTGTTTTTATGGTGCCTCTCTTTTTGA
>JAVVUU010000101.1:0-3995 GCA_036653035.1 Oscillospiraceae bacterium | reverse complement strand
TGGTTGTCAATAGGGAAAAATTGAAAAATTTGCTTATTTAAACAAACTTTTAGAAAAAGTTGTCGAAATATGTGTTATTATAGCAACATAGAGAAAAATAATAGTTTCATTTCATTTTGCAGGCTTAAATGTGGCAATAGCTACAAAAAATGCTCTGCCATATGTATGAAAAAACAAAAAATTTCTTAACCGAAATTTCTTGAGTATAGAAGGATGGTGTTTGTTTTGAAAAACAATCAGTTGCTTCCCTTTGAACGCAATCGCTACTACGTAGGCAAGCTGCTTACCTCGGCAGACTTTCAGGTCGAACAGATTTACGGAAATCAGAAGCGCCGTTTTCTAAACAAGCTTATGTACGGCACCGGAATTGTCTGCGGACTTAGCGTGTACAGCCTGGATGACGTTTCCATTATGCTTGAATCGGGTGCCGCCATTGACGGCTGGGGTCGTGAGGTCGTTGTTGAAAATGCCGTTATGAAAAAGCTGGCATCAATCAGCGGCTTTGAAACCCTTGCAACAAATCATGCTGTGCTTTGTCTGCGCTATGAGGAGGAGGCGGTTTACCCTGTCTATGCAATTTCCTCCGGCGATAGGGGCGAAAGCTACGAATACAACCGCGTTCGCGAGGGCTATTCACTTTGCCTGCGCGATAGGGACACTCTGCCAAAAACGTCCGGAGCTTTGGATGATTTCCTCAGCACAGCCACACTTTATGAGGACAACGATTATTCCGTCACACTCACACTTCCAACAGTGATGGGCTGTGGCCAGCCTGTCCGCCTGCTGGTGAAGGTCACACAATTGAGTGACACTCAGGAACCGCTGACTATGCAGGCACCACTCCAAATCCCCGCCCTCCAAACCGCAGACGGGGAGCACGTTTGCAACATCGAATTTGACAGCGTTCTTCCCGGAAACAAAAACTCATTCACAAGAGAATATTTCCTTGCGGCGGGCATCACCCCAATTCGTGACTCCGTCCTCATGATTCCCTCCGGCGGAATAAAGGTCAGAATTGGCGATACCAAAAAGTCGGTGGATGAACAATTTATGCTCAAGGTCGCCGTTGAACAGCTTTCAAACGACAGCATAATAGCCCGCTCAATCGGTGCTGTCAGCCTTGAGGAAATGGATTTTGAAAGCCGTCCCGAGCTTATCGAGCTTGCGGAATTTAAGCTTCAGCGCACAAAAAACGCATACCTCATCGAGGAAGTAATCGAAAACGGTATTAAAAACTACATAGAAACCGGCGCTGCTGCCCCGCTTCGGGTGGAGCGCAGTAAATGGCTTCCCACCAAAGGACTTGTTGGAACAAATCACAGCTCCGAGGATGATCAAGCTGTGGAAGCAAGCCCCCAAATAAGAAATGAGCCGATTTTTGCCACAGGCGTTTGCGAAATTCCCATCCCCGTCAATGCGAAAACAGATCAAGTGTTCTTCTCCGACGAAATTGTCCACGGCTTGGGCAATTGCCCCATCAGCATAACCGTGGGTCTTGAATATTTCAGCGAGGACAAAAAACTGGGCGCCACTTCAAGAAACACCATTTTCGGCGATCCCAAGCTTTTCTCCGTGGATACCTCGCTTGTTCCCGCCACAAACCTCGCCGTTAAGGTCATGAATGACCGCGGCAGCTTTGTTGTTGCGGCAAAGCTTGCAGCTCCCACAACCATGGTCATCCTAACCGTCCGTTGGAACGCCATCGCATTCCCCATCAGCGAGGAGAACGCCAAGCTTCGCAAAATCGAAGGAAAGAGCATTTCCGCCGTGCGTCCAACCGCCGTTATGGCAACCCGCGAGAGCCACTATTTTAGCGTTAACTTCAAAAATATGGAGCCGTGCACCCTTACCTATGAGCTGACAGAAAAGGATTCAGGTCAAATCACCTCGGACGGCATCTACACCGCCCCCGGCAAGGAGGGCATCTTCGAAATCCGCATCTCCTGCGCGGATCTCCCGATGATTAGCACCTATGCCTACGCGGTTGTCAAAAAACGCAACGCCGACGACAAGGATGAGCCAAAGGCATAAGGCATTCTCCAAAAAGTCTGACAGAGAGGAGGCAAGCCCGTGATTTACTACTTTGAGAATATGGTGCTGGAGGTCGTGGGAACACTGCTTCACGCGGATGCCAACGATGTTTTGGTAGCAAGCGACCTGCATTCACCCGAGGATGCTCAATATACTCTCCTCGTTATCAGAGACAGCGGTTGCAAAAAAAAGCTGCTCTCAATTTTGGAAGCCTCAGAGGGTGCGCCTGCCTATCAGTTTTATTTTGCCAGAAACGACGAGCTGATTTATGGCTTCCCCTACCGAGCCGAGCGGAGGTTTTCGGCCTTTGCCCGAGGGCAAATGGCAACTCCCGCCATTGGCGAGGAAATTTGCTTAAACCTTATCATGGAGTGCGTTTCAACGGAGCTGCCCCCTCCAATTTTATATCTCATCCTTACCCAAGATAATATTAACATCTCAAAGGACAACGGCATCTTTTTCACTCCAATCATAAACCTTGCCGCCATGGACGAAACCATAACCGAAAGGGAATGCACCGTTTGCTGTGCCCGAATGATTTTGCACCTGCTTGAGGGCAGGAAAAAAAAGGAACTGAAAAGCTGTGAGCTAATCCGAAAAAAGTGCCGCAGCAACTCCTATTCCGCCTTTTCGGAGCTTTACAGGGACATCAGACTGACCGCTATCCCCGCCCAAAAGACAGGCATCCGCGCTAAAATTAAGGGATTTTGGCAGAGAAATCGTGACAGATTTTTTCATATTTTCCTGTGGCTCTGTGTGCTTGTGGCTATAGTTGCTCTCATAATGCTAATTTCTCAACTCGTTTTTGGCGACATTCCCATGCTTCGACTGTTCAAAGACTGTTTCGAAACAATCGGAACTGAACACATGAAATAAGAGGTATCCATTATGCCCAGAAAACTACTTATTGTTTTTGCCGCCTTGCTTTTGGCATCCCTCATAATTGTTTTTGCCACGCCTTTGGGACTTCCGAGCGAGGATGACTTTGACGTGGTTTGTAAGGGAGAAACAGAGCTTTGCGCTGCCACCAATAACGCCATAGAAAGCTATGTTTACGAAATAGTTGATGGCAAAATAAATAGAATTTACAAATGGTTCAACCTTGAGGACAGAAGAATAAACCCAATCGTTGCCCTTGCACAGTCGGAAAACAACATCTATGCCGTCTGTGAATACAGCAATGAATGGCAAATCCGCTCAATGGTCAGAACAGACCCCGTGCCCTTTGCCATACTGGGGCGCAAGGAAGGCGAAACCGTTCTCAATTATACCGTCAACCAAGGCGTTGGACACATTACAGTCCGAACTGCCGACGGCGGTATCAAGGTTCTTGAAAACAACAAAGACACTCCCAATGATTGGAAAACCAAGCTGGCTGCCAAGGCACCCTCCGCAGGAGAGGTAGTTGAAGCACATTATGTGGGCGAAATCCTCAACCTAAAATACAGCGACGGACAGGCGGTTTCCGTTACAAGCTCCGGCGTTTCGGCGCTTACCGACCAGACTGTCTTTGAAAAGCCCGCTTTGGACACATTAAAATTTTCGCTTTCCGCGCGCTTGGCGTGCAAGCAGACCATTTTGTTAATTATAGTTATTGGCTTGGGAATAGTCTTTATCCCAATACTTCTCGCCATGTCGGTTATCAACAAAACCAAGCGCATCCAAACACGTCTTTCGGCCGCCTTTATTGCCCTGTTCTTTGTGGCCGGCTGCGTGTTCTGCGGAGTTGTTTGTCTTGATGCCATACTTGGTGCCTCCGTTGCCGCGCTTCCGCTTATGCTGCTCAAGGTGGCAATTGCACTTATCGTATTCTCCGGTATTGGCGCTATCGTCGTCATTCTTCTAATGCGGCACAGCACAGAGCCGATGAAGGACTTAACAAAGCGAATGTCTCTCATCGCCGATGGCGACTTCACCGTGCAGGACGTTCCTCAGCGTGAGGATGAGCTGGGCGAAATGTACCG
>JAVVUU010000100.1:0-4002 GCA_036653035.1 Oscillospiraceae bacterium | reverse complement strand
GCAAAGCTTTTTATCGCCTTGAAGTCTAATCCAATTTTCGCCGGTTTTTTCGCCGCAGCAGTCGCAGATATAGGAATTGAACAGCCGCGCTTTTTCGGGAATTTGAATGTGCGCTTCGCACACCGTGAACATTTTTGAAGGCTCCAGCTCTTGGAAATATTTGAACGATTCCTCTCTTGTCATTTCATTGGGCGTTGGGTTCAGCACAAGGCGCACGGATTTTCCGGCGCTTCGCTCATAAAAGGAAAACGCCTGCTTTCCTCTCATGTGAAACAGCAAATTTCCCTTGCCGACACTGCAGCCCAAAAGGACTTGAATTGCATCAACACCGCAAGCATCGTTTTCGGAAACGCAAACGACCTGCTCATCCGGCGAAAATTTTAAATCCAGCAGCTCAATGGCATAAAGTGCCGCCTTGTATCCTATTGTAAGCCCTCCGCATTCGTGTCCGTGGAACGCCACGCATCTGTCCCATTGTGATTGTTTGCACATAATAAAACCTCCATAAATTGATAGTTATTTGCTTTCGCATTTTTCGTCGGGGAACGGCACAATGACCGGAATTCCCATATAGTCGATGATATGTACATGGATATTATACACCTTTTCCATTGTTTCGGGTGTCATTACTTCCAAGCCTCCGTAGGCATAGACCTTGGAATCCTTTAAAAACAGGAAGCGGTCGCAGTAACGAATTGCCAAGTTTAGGTCGTGGATGATTATGGCAACGCTTATATTGTGCTCCTTTGCAATTTTTCGAACAGCGCGGAGCACCTCATGCTGATTTCTCGGGTCAAGATTGCTGGTTGGCTCGTCCAAAAGCAGAAATTTCGGTTCTTGGGCAAGCGCCCTTGCAAGCATCACCTTTTGTGTTTCGCCGCCGGATAATTCCGCCACATTGCGGAGCGCATAATCTTCAAGCTGCATCTTTTTTATAATGTCACTGACGATTTCTCTGTCCTCACTTGTTGCATCCCATTTAATATAGGGCTTGCGTCCGAGTAGAATTGCGTCAAACACAGTCATGTCGGAGGCTTCGCTTCTTTGCGGAACATAGGCTATGTTTTGTGCGGTGGCCGTATTTGACATTTTAAATACGTTTTTTCCATCCACAATTACAATGCCCTCTTTAACGGGACAGATGCGGTCTATACATTTCAGGAGTGTGCTTTTTCCCGCACCGTTGTTCCCCAAAATAGCAATGCAGCTGTTTTGCTCGATGTCAAAGGCGATATTGTCAAGTATTTTTCCCGCCGTGCGATTGTAGGCAAAGCTTAGGTTGTTAATTTTAACCATATTTTTTGCCTCCCTTGAATAGAAGGAAAAGGAACATCGGTGCGCCGAGGAAAGAGGTTATTGCGCCTATAGGAAGAACCACGGGAGCAATGATTGCTTTGCCGAAGGTGTCTGCCAGCACAAGCAGCAGGGCGCCGGCTACGGCAGACGCAGGGATAAGGTAGCGGTAATCATTGCCCACAAAGCGCCGCATAATATGTGGTGCAACAAGCCCCACAAAGCTGATAATTCCAACAAACGAAACAGCAAGCGCCGCAGTTAGGGAGCAAATCCCCATGCTGACCAGCATAACGGCTCTTGTGTTCACTCCAAGACTTTTTGCCGTATCCGCGCCGCTCTCCATTGCATTGTAGTTCCAACGATTGAGCATGAAATATATTGTGGAAGCAACAAAAACAATTGCCAAAATTGCAAGCTCTGTCCAGTTTGCACCGCCGAGATTTCCGAAGGTCCAGAACACGACTGCGCCAATTTTTTGCTCATCGGCAAAGTATTGCAAAAGCGTGGTTCCTCCGGAAAAAAGAGAGCTTAGCGCAACGCCGGCAAGGACAAGACCTCCTGCGCCAATATTCTTTTTCATCTGAGAGATAAGGATAATAACCACCGTTGAAATGGCCCCGCAGACGAAAGCGCAAAGCGAAACTATGTATGGGTTGTTGATTGTAACCGCCGAAGCGGCAGAGGCGGAATTGACCACTCCGCCCCCAAAGGCTATGATGCCAAGCGCCGCTCCAAAGGCCGCGCCCTGAGATACGCCCAAGGTGGATGCCGAGGCAAGCGGGTTTCTCAGCACACATTGCATTACGGCTCCCGAGGTTGCAAGAATTGCGCCAACGAGAATGGCCGCCATAACGCGCGGCAGCCGTATTCCCATGATGACCATTTTTGAGCGCTCGTCACCACGTCCGAACAGGGTTGTCATAATTTCATTTATCGGGATAGTGATGGAACCAACGCCCACAGAGAACAGCGCCACCACAATCGTTGCCATGATTACAACTGCCAACGCCAGCTTTTTTCGCCGCACATAATTTGTGTATTTTCCAAGTTGACTTATGTTTTCCTCAATCATAGTTTATTCTCCGAGAGCGACCTTTCCATATCCTGCTCCGGCCTCCTTGAGAACATTTAGAAAATCGGGTTTGCCGAGGAACATTTCGAATATCTCGCTTGCCTTTGCTTCAAAATCAACATCGGCAAATTCATCGGGATAGAGGAGCTTTGCTGTATAGTAGGCGCTGACCAAGGGCATTTCAACATTTGACCAATGCCATGTTGAGTTTGGCCATGTATAGACATTGCCACTGCTTACGGCTTTTAATTGGGCATAGAATTTCGGGTTTTGGGCATAGTCTGCCTTCACCAGCTCAAGGCCGCTGTAGTCGAGGAAAATCATGTCGGGGTTCCATTCCACAATCTTTTCCTTGTCAACCATTACGCCGCCGACCTTTTCGGAAACGCCCACGGCAAGGTCATTCGCCGCTATGGTTTTGAACACGGGATAGTTTGAATATACGCCCTCAATTCCATGACTGCCCGAAAAAGTTGCGGCAGCGGCAAGAACTGTTGGCTTGCTTTCATTGGGAATGTCGGCCGTTCTTTTTGAAAGGTCTGCAAGACATTCGTTGATAAAGCCGATAAGCTTCTCCGCTCTTTCGGATACGCCGCATACCTCGCCCAAAGTGCGGAGGGAGTCCTCATAGTCCTTGGCAAACAGTGTGCCCTGAGATACGGAGATAACGGGAATTCCCGTCTGCTTTGCAATATCTTCAACAACATCCTTGGCATAGGTGCAAAGAATAACGTCGGGGTTTGCTTCAAGAATAACCTCAGGGTAATAGGCTGTTTCGCCCATGGCATCCGTGCCGACATTGGGAAGGTTTGCCCAAGCTTCGGTGCAAACATATGCATAGGCCTTTATTGGGCTGTCGGCTTTTTCACATTCTCCAATGCCGACAACCTTGTCCGCAAGTCCGAGATATGAAACCATGCGGGGCGTATTTCCAAGTGGAACAATGGTGTTAACAACTGCGGGAATTTCAACCTTGCGTCCCAGAGCATCAACAATTTCACGCGTTTCTGTGCTTGCCAAATCGGGGGTTTCGGATGCCTTTGGTGCTTCGGAGCTTTTCGGAGCTTTTGAGGTGCAGCCCGCAAAAATACAGCTTGTCATGGCAAAGGTCAATAATAGTGCAACAGTCTTTTTCATTGATTTTAAGTTCCTTCCTTTATTACGGACAAGCAAAACAAAAGTCTTGCTTGCCCGCCGTTTTTGATTTTGAACTTCTATTACGCCAATCACAGCAAATTTTCTTTGCCTAAATTAGCTAAATTATTGCAATTGCTCCCACATTATCAACGACTTTCAAGTGTTGCGCAAGCCCCCCCGGGGGTCTTAATCTGTTATTTGTAATTCCAATGAGCAATGTTTTTGTTAAAATCATAGCTATTCTGTTGTATTTATCACCTGAAAATAAGCTGCATTTTACAGCCATCCCATGATTAAACTCTTTCTTGAAATCCTAATTCCGTATTTAAAATCATTAGTTTGCATTATTTCTTAATATTTTTGTCAAAAATATAGATTTTTTTGTGATAATGGTTTATACTTAATGAAATTTTATATAAACTTTTGTGTATTTTACGCATTTTATATAATGTCCACTGAACAAATGCATTGATGACTGTCTGCTTGGATGTGCGGAC
>JAVVUU010000099.1:0-4096 GCA_036653035.1 Oscillospiraceae bacterium | reverse complement strand
GCTTTTCGCTGTGGGGCGGGTGAAATCCTCTGAAAAATTGAATAGGACAAGGAACGCCCCTCGTATAATATACGGGGGGTGTGGCTTTATGGAGTGCCGCGTTGAGGATTTTAGGTTCAAAGAGGTCGTCAATGTTTGCGACGGTCAGCGGCTCGGCTTCGTTTGCGATGTGCTGATTGATATCAAGACAGGGAGAGTTTTGGCGCTGATAGTACCCGGACGTTGCAAATTTCTCGGTTTGTTCTGGCGTGAGGACGATTATATTTTGCCTTGGGAGTGCATTAAACGCATAGGCGGCGACATCGTTTTAGTGGAGGTTCCCGAGGAATACAGACGTGGAAAACGCGAAAAACGCACATGGTTTACATGGCAGTTTGACGACAAGGATAAAAATTGCGAATGAGGCGAAAAAGTACCGTTTTCGCGCACAAGCCCGCGAAACTTGCACGAAACGTCAGTACGTCCGAGACGTTTCGAATTATAGTTTTTGACGGAATTGCACCTAAGAGGCACGGTTTCTTTGGAGGGTATCCCGAATTGTACGAGGACATATAAAAGTTCTTGTATTTATTTCAAAAAGAATATATAATGTGGATAATGAAAATGCAAGTTTCAAAGTCACATCTTGCAAAATTGATTAAAAAATTAACATCAAAGAGAGGGAACCACCATGGCCGAAAGGCAGTTTAAAAAAATCCTTGTAGCCAACCGCGGCGAAATTGCAATCCGCATCTTTCGCGCGTGCTACGATTTGGGACTAAATACCGTTGCGATGTATTCTAACGAGGATACCTTCAGCCTTTTCCGCACTCGCGCGGACGAGGCATATCTCATCGGTGAAAATAAAAGCCCCCTTGGCGCATATTTAGATATTCCCGGCATCATCGACCTTGCAAAGCGCAGGGGCGTGGATGCCATTCACCCCGGCTACGGCTTTTTGTCCGAGAATGCCGATTTTGCCCGCGCCTGTGAGGAAGCGGGAATTAAATTCATTGGCCCCGCCTCCGACGTGCTCGACAAAATGGGCGACAAGCTAAACGCAAAGGCCATTGCAAAAAAGTGCAATGTTCCAACCGTTCCCGGCTGCACAGAGCCGCTTCGCGATGGCGATGAGGCTCTTGAAAAAGCAATCAGCTTCGGCTTTCCAATAATCCTAAAGGCTGCTGCCGGCGGCGGCGGTCGCGGAATGCGTCTTTGCGAAACTCCGGAGGAGGTCAAGCCCGCTTTCGACCTCGTCAAGAGCGAAGCCATCAAGGCTTTTGGCAATGACGACATCTTCATCGAAAAATTCTTGGTTGAGCCTAAGCACGTTGAGGTTCAAATTTTGGCGGACGAGCACGGCAATGTCATGCACCTTGGCGAGCGCGACTGCTCACTTCAGCGCCGCTACCAAAAGGTTGTTGAGTTTGCCCCCGCATTCTCCGTTCCTCAGGAGGTGCGCGACAGACTTCACGAGGACGCCGTAAAAATCGCAAAAAGCGTCGGCTACACAAACGCCGGCACGGTCGAGTTCCTTGTGGACAAGGCAGGCAACCACTACTTCATCGAAATGAACCCCCGCATCCAAGTTGAACACACCGTAACCGAAATGGTCACCGGCATTGACCTTGTGCGCGCACAAATCCTCATTGCCCAGGGCAAAACTCTTGCAACTCCCCTAATCGGCCTTGAAAAGCAGGAGGATGTAAAAATTAACGGCTATGCAATCCAGTGCCGTGTTACAACCGAGGACCCCGCAAACAACTTTGCACCGGACTGCGGAAAAATCACCTCCTACCGCACGGGCGGCGGCTATGGTGTCCGTATGGACGGCGGCTGCGCGGGCACGGGCGCTGTCATCTCCCCCTATTACGACTCCCTGCTCGTAAAGGTAACCACATGGGATATGACCTTTGAGGGCTGCTGCCGCCGTGCAATTCGCTCAATAAACGAGGTTCACGTCCGCGGCGTTAAAACCAATATCCCCTTTGTAACAAACATTCTGCACCACCCGATGTTCCATCAGGGCAAGTGCCATACAAAATTCATCGACACAACACCAATCCTCTTCGACCTCAGCTTCACGCGTGACCGTGCAACCCGCGTCCTCAAATATATCGCAAAAATTCAAGTCGATAATCCCGATGTTGAGCGCAAGCAGTATGACGTTCCGCGCTTCCCCGTTGTCGATTATCCCGCAAAGCCCGGCTTGAAGCAAATTTTGGACAAGGACGGCCCCGATGCCGTTAAGCAGTGGGTGCTCGACCAGAAAAAGCTCCTCATTTGCGACACCACCATGCGTGACGCGCACCAATCCCTTTTAAGCACACGCGTCCGTACCCGCGACATGGTCAAGGGCGCGGAGGGCACCGCCGCAATTTTGGCGGACTGCTTCTCCCTCGAAATGTGGGGCGGCGCAACCTTCGACGTTGCCTACCGCTATCTCCACGAATCACCCTGGGAGCGCCTTGATTTGCTGCGCAAGCAAATTCCAAACATCCCCTTCCAAATGCTGCTCCGCGGCGCAAATGCCGTTGGCTATGCAAACTATCCCGACAACCTCATACGCGAATTTGTCAAGGAATCCGCCAAAAGCGGCATAGACGTTTTCCGTATTTTCGACTCCCTAAACTGGATCCCCGGCATGGAAGTCGCCATGGATGAAGTTTTAAAGCAGGGCAAAATCTGCGAGCCGACCATCTGCTACACCGGCGACATTCTCGACCCCAAGCACGACAAATACACCCTCGAATACTATGTAAATATGGCAAAGGAGCTTGAAAAGCGCGGCGCGCACATGATTGCCATAAAGGATATGTCCGGACTCCTAAAGCCCTATGCCGCGAAAAAGCTTGTCAAGGCACTAAAGGAGGAGGTTGGCGTTCCCATCCATCTCCACACCCACGACATCAGCGGAAACCAAGTTGCGGCCTACCTTTTGGCGGCAGAGGCGGGTGTTGACATTGTTGACGTTGCCATTTCCTCCATGTCCTCGCTGACAAGCCAGCCCTCCATGAACGCCATTGTTGCCGCTCTTGAGGGCAACGAGCGCGACACGGGTCTAAAGCTTGACGAGCTGCAAAAGCTCACAAACTACTGGGCGGATGTTCGCCTGCGCTACAAAAACTTTGACGGCGGCCTAACCTCCCCCGTTACCGACATCTACAAATACGAAATCCCCGGCGGTCAATATACAAACTTCCAGCCGCAGGTTGCATCCTTGGGTCTTGGCTCCCGCTTCACTGAGGTTGAGGAAATGTACAGCTCCGTCAACACAATGCTTGGCGACATCGTTAAGGTTACGCCCTCCTCAAAAATGGTCGGCGACCTCGCAATATTCATGGTTCAAAACGACCTCACCCCCGAAAACATTGTTGACCGCGGCGAAGCACTGACCTTCCCGGACTCTGTCGTTTCCTACTTCAAGGGCATGATGGGTCAGCCCGCATGGGGCTTCCCGGAGGACTTGCAAAAGGTTGTTCTAAAGGGCGAAAAACCTCTAACCTGCCGCCCCGGCGAAATTTTGGAGCCTATAGACTTCGACGCCATAAAGCAGAAAATAACGCAGTTCAAGCCCGAGCCGAATATGCGCGATGCCATTTCATGGTGCTTCTACCCCAAGGTTCTTGAGGACTACTGGGCACACAAAAAGGAATACGGCTACCTCATGCGTATGGGCAGCCATGTGTTCTTCAACGGCATGGCGCTCGGCGAAACCAACAAGATAAACATTGAGGACGGCAAAACCCTCGTCATCAAATATCTTGGCTTGGGCGACCTCAACGACGACGGAACACGCAATGTCCAGTTCGAGCTGAACGGTATGCGCCGCGAGGTTGCAGTCCGCGACAAGAATGCCATTGTTTCCGCAAAGCAAATTCAGCTTGCCGACCCCGAGGACAAGAGCCAAATTGGTGCTTCAATCCCCGGCGCTGTCACAAAGGTTGAAGTTAAACCCGGCGATAAGGTCGTTGAAAACCAAGTAATCGCAGTTGTTGAAGCCATGAAAATGGAAACAAGCGTTGTTGCCCGAATGGACGGCACAGTGGACAGCGTTTTGGTAAAGCAAGGCCAAACAGTTGTCGCAGGAGAGCTGCTTGTAACCATCAAATAGCCC
>JAVVUU010000098.1:0-4156 GCA_036653035.1 Oscillospiraceae bacterium | reverse complement strand
TGAGCGCAAAAGCAAGCGCCACAAGGGTTTTTCCAAGGTCAATCATGGTGCCGCCCACATCGGAGCTGATGATAATCTGGGGGCCGATGCCGAAATAGCACATGACGACGATGGCAAGCGCCAAAAGCTTTGTAATAACGTAAACGATGGTTGTGTTGAAAATTGTATGAAAGCGTCCCTTTGGGGGCTTGCCCATTTTTGTCAAAATGTAGTCAATCAGCGAACCGATTGCCGAAACGGCAACCAAGCCGAAAATAATTTCGTCCATAGCGCCGGAGAGCAGCTTTTTGACCCAAATTGTAAGCACGCCAACGGTGGTGTTGATGCTTCCCTCATAGGTAAAGGGTAGCATAAAGGCAAGTACACCGATGAGGGATACTAAAAGAAATTTGATTAGTTGCTTTGGTGGTATGCGTTGTCTTTCTTCCACGAACTCACCTCGTCACTGCGCGGTGAGGCTAAAAGCCATCCGCGCTGATTTGTCAAACCTCGTTGACCAGCTTAAATACCTTGTCCTTGTTTCCCTGTAGGAAATTGACGATGTTCTCACAGGAAAAGCGCTGCATATCCTGCATGGACTGGGAGGAATAAAACGCCGCGTGGGGAGTGATGATGACGTTATCGCGATTTGATAGGATGTGACCCTTCAGTTTGGGGGTTTCGTCACGGAGAACGTCAAGTCCGGCGGCACGAATGGCACCGCTGTCCAAGGCGGCTGCAAGGTCTTTTTCGTCAATGGAAAGCCCTCTGCCCAAATTCAGAAAAATCGGGGAGCGCTTCATTTTTGCAAATTCCTTTGCGGTGAAGTATTCGGTGTTGCCCGCGCCCAAATTCATGTGGTTTGTGATAACATCGGCGCGCTCAAAAAGCTCATCCGGCTCCACAAGCTCAACATTAAGAGCGGCGGCAACATCCTTTGCCACAAAGGGGTCAACGGCAATAACCTTCATGTCAAGTCCCTGAGCAAGCTTTGCGACCCGCTTGCCGATTTTGCCAAGCCCGAAAATGCCCAGAGTTTGGCTTCCGATGCGTGCGGGCGCTTTGGGGGTATCATATTTCCAAAGATATCTTTTGTCAATATCATTCGTGTAGCACTTCAGGTTTTTGTTCAGTGCCAGCATGAGTGCAATTGCGTGCTCCGCAACGTCAAGCGTGCAATATTCGCCCACGGGGCAAACGCCCACGCTGTGGCTGGTTGCCTCAGCAAGGTCAACATTGTCATAGCCCGTGGCGTTAAGGGAGATAACCTGCAAATTTTTTGCAGTTTCAAAAACAGACTTGTCGATGGGGATAAAGGCTGTTAAAAGTGCGTTTGCGTCGCTGATTTTTGTCAGGAACTCGCTTCTTTTTTCGTCTGTGTATTCATAAACTTCAATTTCGGCGTCGGGATAGCCTGCGCGCAGCACTTCGCTCTCGTATTCGTGGGCAGGCATCATTGAGTCCTTGTAATCGCTGATTAGAATTTTCATGGTAAATCAATTCCTTTCTCGGCTTGAGAAATATGCGGGTATGCAGCGGCTAACCTGTTAGGATAGCCGCCGCCTGCCTTTTGCGTAAAAATTTATGCTTTTCTCTTGATGGGGAAGGTCATGCAGTGGGGGCCGCCGCCTGCCTTGAGGATCTGGCAGAGGTCAACTTCGATAACATTAAGTCCAAGAGCCTTCATTTTGTCGTTTACGCTCTTGTTGTTCTTGATGGCAAGAACCTTGCCGTCGCCCAAAGCCTGAACATTGCAGCCGTGCTTGAAAACTAGCTCGCTTGCAACAGGGATGATTTCAAAGTTGCGGCGCTTTAGCATCTGGATGAAGTTGTAGGGAAGCTCGTCAACTGCTGCAATGCAGACCTTCTCGGCAACGATGTTGAACACCATGTCAAGGTGAAGGTTTGCGGGAGGAACGGGAACACCGACAACGGTGTAACCAAACTTTGAAAGCTGGTCGCGAAGGTTTGCAACACCGGCGGCGTCTGTGCGGTCAACCTCGCCAAAGGCGATGGTGTGCTCGTCCAGCATCCAAATGTCTCCGCCCTCGAAGCAGCCCGCGTTGCAGCGTGCGATTACGGGAACGCCAAGCTCTTTCAGCTTTGCTTCATATGCCGCGGTTTCGCACTGACGTGCGGGGTGACGGAACTTTCCGATGATTGCGCCTTCCTTGACGCAGCCGCCGAAGTCACGGGCAAAGGTCTGAACCTGCATGGATTTGTCGGGTGTCATTTCAACAACCTCAACACCGTTCTCACGGTATGCGTCCATCAGGTAGCCCCACTCTTTGACCATAAGGTCGTTCTGCTCGGTTTCGCCCTTTTCCATCCAGCCCTTTGTGATTTCGTTGATGGCGTTGAACACATAGTATTTAGGAGAGCAAACAAGTACCTTTTCCAGTACGTTTGTTGCGTTGGAAACAAAAATTTCAGACATATCAATAACCTCCACTTGATTTTTGATTTATAATAAGTTTTTATTTGGAACCTTAGATTAGAACTCCTGCGATTAGGAAGGCACTGCTGGCGGCGAACATAACCAGCATAAATTTCCAGTTACTCTTAATCCATTGCCCGTAACCGATGTGGGCTGCCTGGGTGCAGGTCATAACGATGATAGAGGTAGGCATAATCATTTTTGCCATGCCGAGAGCCATCAGGTAAATGTCAACCATGATGGATTCCTGAACACCTGCGAATACCGCAAGAGGAGCCATGATGGACATTGTTGCGGCGGCAAGACCCGTTGAGCTTGGGATGAAGCTTGCCATTACGAGATAGAAAACAAGGCAAACAACAACGAACAGAATGGGGGGAAGTGCGCTCAGTGTGGTTTCGCCGAAGTTCAGGATGGTGGGGGTAATCATACCGCCATCCATGATGACCTGAATGCCGCGGGCAAGAGGAACGATAAATGCGGTGGAAACAAGGCTTGCAGCGCCCTTGATAAGGATGTCCAGTGTTTTGTCGATTTTGTAGTGAAGAACAAAGCCGGAAGCAATGGTTGCAACGATGAGCAGCGCATTGATTTCGTTAAAGTACCAGTCGCCCAGGGGAACAAGGCTCTTGCCGATGATCATTCCAAGTACGGGGACATTGGTGATCCAAGTGACAAAATCCTGGAAGAAGGTCCAGTTGGGGTTGAGGGAAGTCCAAGGAACAAGAGAAACAATCATTATTGCAAAGGTTGTGCAGAAAATTCCAAGAACAATTTTTTGCTCCTTTGTCATGGAAACGTCCTCGTTTTCCGCAACGGGGAATTCCTTCATATCTTCGCCGCGGCGGAAGAATTGGGGAGACTTTGAGGGATCCTTCTTAACCTTGTCCGCATAGCGGCAGATGTAGAAGGAGATAAGAGCCATGAATACTACGAAGATGATGACACGCATTACGATGCCGTCTCCCGGGCTGATGCCGGCGATGCCGGAAGCAATGCCGGTTGCAAAGGGGTTGACGATGGACGCCAAGCAGCCGCCTTGTGTACCGAGAACAACAATCATAACAGCGGACATTGTGTCAAGTCCAAGTGCCAAAACAATTGGCAGGAACATTAGCAGATAAACGAAGCCTTCCTCGTAAGCGCCCTGAACGGTGCCGAAAACGCCCATAATGACAACGAGGATGATGATAAGCATGTGGTAGTTCTTTTGGTTCTTGATTGCAACGCGCTTCAGGAAAAGCTTGATTGAGCCGGAGTGCTCCATCATTTCAAGGAAGCTTCCGAAAAGCATAATGTTCAGGGAGATTGCAATTGCGCCGGAAACTGTTTTGTTTCCGATCATGCCGATGATGGGAGCCATTAGTATGTCCCAAATTCCCTGAGGGTTCGACGCGGTTTGCTCGTAGGTTCCCGCCATTGCGCGGCCGGCTTCATCCAGAGCGTACTTTCCGCCGGGGACGAACCAAGTTAGCACTGCCACAAGACCAAGTATAATAAAGATTATAACATAGGCATTTGGGGACTTGAATTGCTTTTTCTCAAGAGGACTGTGCGCCTCTTTCTTTTTGCCAAACATGTTTTTTCCTCCTTGTTATTAGCTTTGCCCCCGCCCTCTCTGACGGGGGCAAAACCTTAAAGCTTATATCGCAACTGCTGCGAGAATTCCCTTGATGGAGTGCATGCGGTTTTCGCCCTGATCCCAAACAACGGACTGTGAGCATTCCATGATTTCGTCGG
>JAVVUU010000097.1:0-4189 GCA_036653035.1 Oscillospiraceae bacterium | reverse complement strand
AAATTGAGCTGCTTGTTTCGGACGCTGAGCTTGCCGCCCGAAGAGCCGCTTGGGTCTGCCCCGAGCCAAGGATAAAAACCGGATATCTGGCGCGATATGCAAAGCAGGTGACCTCCGCCGCGCAGGGCGCAATTCTCCAATAGGGCGAATATCGCGCTTAAAATATCCGATATCGAGAAGTTTTGCAAAAAACAAAGCTTTAGGCGTTTTTATATTTCGCCATATCCCTCTTTACTCCCGCCGCAAAGGCGGCATCCGCCTGCTCAAAATATGAGAGCACGCGCTTTATAATGTCCGCCTTGCACTTCCAAAGCTCCACCGCAATATTGTCGCAAAGGTGCGCCCTATCGCGCTCACCGAGTGACCTATATCGTTCTCCTGCTTGGGTGAAATCGTCCGTTTTCTTTATTGGAAATCGGCCGATTTCACCCTTTGCATAGTTGGGCTTAGGCACAAAAATCTCCGCCGGACGTGGGTTGTTTTCCGCCAAGCTGTTCGGCGAATAGTTGATTGGCGAGGGGTTAAAGGTGTAATTCATCGCGCCGTCGCGCTGGTTATTCACAACGGGCGAGATTGAGCGGTTGACGGGAAGCTGCATGAAGTTTGGCCCCAATCTATGGCGCTGAGTATCCAAATAGGAGAATGAACGGCCTTGAAGCATCTTGTCAGCAGATAATTCAACTCCCGGCACGACATTTGCAGGGCAAAACGCCGCCTGCTCAACCTCCGCAAAAAAGCTCTGCGGGTTTTTGTCAAGCGTCATAACGCCAACCCTTCTCAGCGGGAAAACGTCCTCCGGCCAAGTTTTTGTGTCGTCCAAGGGGTCGAAGGAAAGGCGCTCTCCCTCCTCGGGCGTCATTAGCTGAACGAACAGCTCATATTTCGGATAATCGCCGTGCGCAATGGCATCATAGAGCAGGCGCGTTGCAATGTCGGGGTCGCTCCCCGAAAGGCGCTCCGCTTCAAAACGGTCTATGGATTTCAGCCCCTGCACCGGCTTCCAATGGTATTTCACCAGATGGCGAACGCTCTCGCTGTTCACCCAAACATAGGTGTTTACACCAAAGCCCTCAATGTGCCGATAATCGCTTATCGTTCCGCGGTCGCTGTAAAGCCAGGTTATCATGTGCGTTGCCTCGGGCGTGAGCGAAACGAAGTCCCAAAAGCGCTGAGGGTCGCGGAGATTGCTGTTCGGCTCCGGCTTTAGGGAGTGGATAACGTCGGGAAATTTGATGGCATCGCGTATGAAAAAGACGGGCAAATCGTTGCCCACAATGTCATAAATTCCCTGCTTTGTGTAAAATTTTGTTGCAAAGCCGCGCGGGTCGCGCACGGTGTCGGCAGAGCCGCGCCCGCCAATGACCGTTGAAAATCTTGTAAACATTTTCGTTTGCTGCCCCTCGCGCTGTAAAAAATCCGCCGTTGTGTATGCCGCCATGCTTGCGGAAACGCGAAAATGCCCAAAAGCCCCCGCGCCCTTTGCGTGAACCACGCGTTCGGGAATGCGTTCGCGGTCAAAGTGCGCCATCTTGTCGATAAAATGTACGTCCTCCAGCAGCACGCGCCCGTCCGCGCCAACGGTCAGCGAGTTGTTGTCGTTTGGAATAGGCCGCCCCAAGCTGTCCGTCATAAAGCCCTTTGCGGGCATCATTTCGGGGATAAGGTTTTCATCAATTTCACGATTTTTCGGCGTTGGAACGGAAAAAACCGCCGCGTCCTCCTTGGCGGGGGCGGCAATTTTCTTCTGCTCCGCCGGTGCCATAGCGCTCTGTGTCGGAGGCTGTTTGTTTTGCATTCCCTGCATCGGCTGCCCCCAATTTGAGCCGGACTGCATAGGCCGCCCCATAGCGCGGCCGTTTCTATTATAAGGTGTAAACATAATTTCGCTCCTTTAACATAATTTTGGATTACTCCAAGCTATGCAAAGGAGCCGTTTTTTGTGCAGTATCGGGCGGGGATTGCGCCTTTCAATTCACAGCTTAATATGGTAGAATGAAATAATCAAAAAACGCCGCCCCATCCGCACCGCGCGGACTGACCTATCGGGCACAATGGAGAATTTATTCTATGAACATAAAGGAAGCGCTGAAGGAATACTTTGGCTATGACGAATTTCGCACAGGGCAGGAGGAGCTTATAGCCGCCGTTTTATTGGGGCGCGACGTGCTGGGCGTAATGCCGACAGGCGCGGGAAAATCGCTCTGCTATCAAATTCCCGCACTGCTTTTGCCGGGGATAACGCTTGTCATCTCGCCCCTCATTTCGCTGATGAAGGATCAGGTGAACGCCCTTTCGCAAGCGGGAATTTCGGCGGATTTTATAAATTCCTCGCTCGGCTTGGAGGAATATAACGACGTTTTTCGCCGCGCACTCGCCGGTGAAATTAAGATTATTTATGTCGCACCCGAGCGGCTTGAAACCGACCGTTTCATCCACCTTGCCGAAAACAGCACCATCTCCTTTGTTGCTGTTGATGAAGCGCACTGCGTGTCGCAGTGGGGTCAGGATTTTCGCCCGGGTTATCTAAAAATTGCCGAATTTATCGCAAGGCTGCCCTATCGCCCCGCCGTTGGTGCTTTCACGGCAACCGCAACGGTGGACGTTAAACGCGACATTATAAAGATGCTTTCGCTTCAAAATCCGCTCTCCCTAACCACGGGCTTTGACCGCGAAAACCTCTATTTTGACGTTGTCAAGCCAAAAAACAAGCTCCAATATCTGCGCGAGCTAATCCGTCAGCGGCGGGGAAAAAGCGGCATAATCTATTGCGCAACACGCAGCTCCGTCGAGCGCGTCTGCGCCGATTTGCAGCAGCAGGGAACTGCCGCAACGCGTTACCACGCCGGACTTTCGGACAAGGAGCGCCGCCAAAACCAAGATGATTTCATCTACGACCGAAGCCCCGTTATGGTCGCGACAAACGCCTTTGGAATGGGCATTGATAAATCCAACGTCAATTTTGTAATACATTATAATATGCCAAAAAATTTGGAGAGCTACTATCAAGAGGCGGGGCGCGCAGGGCGTGACGGCACAGCGGCGGACTGCATTTTGCTCTTTTCCGCCGCCGATATCAACACCGCAAAATTCCTCATCCAAAACTCCGAGGACGGCAGCCGCCTTTCCTCTGCCGAGCGCGCCGAGGTTCAGGCCCGCGACATGGAGCGGCTTGAAACGATGATTGCCTACTGCAAAACCCGCGCCTGTCTGCGCGCCTACATCCTTGAATATTTCGGAGAAGCGCGCGAGGGCGGCTGCACAAATTGCGGCAACTGCAAGGGCGAATTTGAAAGCCGCGACATCACGCTTGAGGCACAAAAAATTCTCTCCTGCGTAGCGCGCGTTGACAAAAAGTTTTCCTATGGCCTTGGCGCAAATATGTATGCTCTCGTGCTTCGCGGCAGCCGCTCACAGCGCATTTATCAGCTTGGACTTGACGCTCTCCCAACCTACAACATTATGCCGGAGGTGGACAGCGCCCGCCTGCAAAGCTACATTGAATTTCTCGTTTCGGAGGACTATTTGCAGGCATCTGCGGACGAATTTCCGGTTTTGCACCTCACGGAAAAGTCGGGCGAGGTGCTGTTTCACGGCAAAACGGTGACCATGCCCATCAAAAAGCAGGCGCTTGCGGACAAAACAGACCGCCGCTCGCGCACAAAAAATTCCGCCCCCCTGCCGGAGGCGGAAAACAACCTGTTCGAAGCCTTAAAAACCTTGCGGGCACAGCTTGCGCGGGATGCGGGCATTCCCGCCTACATTGTTTTTTCCAACGCAACCTTGGTCGATATGGCGGAAAAAGCGCCGCGCACCATGCTTGAATTTCTTGACGTTTCCGGTGTTGGCGATGTTAAAGCCACCCGTTACGGCGAAGAATTTTTGAAGGCAATAAACGATTTTAGCGCGGAAGCGGATTAACCGAATAAAGAAGCCTTTTAATAAATTAGGGGATGCCGCTTTGCGGCATCCCCTTGGTTTTAAAGCTTTTATACTGCTGTGTTTTTGAGCTTGAAGGTGCTGACAATCTGCTTTAGCATGGACGCTTGACCGGAAAGCTCCTGGCTTGCGGCGGCGGACTGCTCGGCAGTTGCGGAGTTTGTTTGGACGACTGCGGAAATTTGGTCGATGCCGACGGTGACCTGCGCAACGGATGCCGCCTGCTCGTTGGAGGCTGTTGAAATCTTGTCAA
>JAVVUU010000096.1:0-4196 GCA_036653035.1 Oscillospiraceae bacterium | reverse complement strand
ATCGTATGCTTTTCCATCAGAATATGCTTTGGGAAAATGTCAAAACCTACTCCTATCTCGAAAATAATTACGGCGCAATCTGCATCATGGACGTTTTGGGTCACTTCCTCGGCGACTTCTACGAGCACATGGACGACCGTGACGACTGCTTCAAGGTCTTGGCAAAAAAGATGATGAACTTCCCCATGATTCACGGTGCCGCCGGCCCTGTAGACTACTACACCGACCGCATAAAATACCTCATGGACAATTTCAACATCAACGTTTCCGTGTTCCTCGGCCATGTTGGCTGCAAGCACACCTGGGCCTCCACAAAAATCCTCTCCGATTACATCCAAGAGCACTACGGAATGCCCACACTCCTGCTTGATGTCGATTGCATCGACGGCCGCTACAAATCCCCCGACGAAATTCAGTCCGCCATCGTCGAATATCTTGAAAACGTGGTTAGAATTTAGTATAATAGAGTTGCGAAAGCGCCATACGCCCCCGCGTATGGCGCTTTTTCAATAAACTCCGAAAAACAGAAAGGAATAAAAAATGAAAACTAAAACGCACCCCTTGGCTATTTTCTCAATAATTGTCGGCATTATAATTTGCACTGCATCCATAGCCGCTTACTTTCTGATCGGAAAGCGCCTTAGGAGCAATGTTGAGGAGCAAGACCAAGAACAAGAGCAAGACCTCGACTTCGACTTTGAACTTGACCAATAGCTCTTCCGAAAAGCTTGCTTTTCAGTTTCCCCCTCCGTATTTAGCGTCCGGCACTCGGATTGTTTCTCAATCCCTCTGTCGGGCGCTTTTCAATTTGACCATATTCCGCCGCGTTTTGCTGTCCTGCGCAACCAATATTGCACAAAATGCCGCATCAAACTTGACGCGGCGGCATAGTTGTTATATTCTGTTATAAGATATGAGTTTTTTGCGCATATTTTGACTGTTGGAGGCCATTATGAAAATTGTAATTCTTGACGGCTACGCCGCGAACCCCGGAGATATCCCTTGGGACGACATCTACAAGCTGGGCGATGTTACACTCTATGACACTACCCCGCCCGAACAGATTATAGCCCGCATTGGCGATGCCGAAATTGTTATTGTTAACAAGGTGAATGTAACAGCCGAAATAATCGCGCAGTGCCCCAACCTCAAATATATCGGCATCCTCGCAACCGGGTATAATAACATCGACCTTGCCGCCGCGGCAAGCCGAAGCATTCCGGTTTGCAACATTCCCGCTTACAGCACCCCTTCTGTTGTTCAGCACACCTTCGCCCTGTTGCTTGAGCTTTGTATGCACGTTGGCGAGCACAGCCGCGGCGTTATGAACGGCAAATGGAGCACCAGCCCATATTTTTGCTATTGGGACGCGCCCTTAACAGAGCTTTCGGGCAAAACCCTCGGTCTTGTCGGCTTCGGTCAAATCGGAAAAGCCGTTGCAAAAACCGCCGTGTGCTTCGGCATGAATGTCCTTGCCTGCGCCGCACATCCGCGCACAAGCTCCGGCATAGACGGCGTTTCAATGGCAACGCTTGACGAGGTGCTTTCAAAATCCGACATTATCAGCCTGCACTGTCCCCTAACAGCGGACAACCGCGAGTTAATTTCTTCTTCAACAATTTCAAAAATGAAAAACGGCGCAAAAATTATCAACACCGCGCGCGGCGGCCTTATAAACGAACAGGATGTCGCCACGGCGCTCATTTCCGGCAAGCTTTCCGGCTTTGCCGCCGACGTTTTAACAAACGAACCACCCACGCTCGGAACTCCCCTTTTCACGGCGCCAAACTGCGTAATCACCCCGCACATCGCCTGGGCGCCCTACGAAAGCCGCGTTCGGCTCATTAAAATTGCGATAGAAAATGTCCGCTGCTTCATCGACGGACATCCTCAAAATACTGTAAACATATAAACGGAGGAACAAAAAATGTCACTCACCCCGGAACGCACAGCGGAGCTTTCTGAGCTATGCCGCGTCTTTCGCATTGATGTGCTAAAGGCAATCCACGGCATACAGTCGGGTCATCCCGGCGGCTCACTGTCCGTATGCGAAATTCTAACCCTGCTATATCAAGAGCTAATGAACCTCTCTCCCGACAAAGCAGACGACCCCGACCGCGACCGCTTAGTGCTCTGCAAGGGTCACGCCGCTCCTATGCTCTATCGTAACCTCATCGAAAAGGGCTTTCTGCCCGCAGACTCCATGAGCACTCTGCGCCGCATCAACAGCAATTTGCAGGGTCACCCCTCAAACCACACACCCGGTGTTGAAATGCCCTCAGGCCCTCTCGGAATTGGTCTTTCCGCCGCTCAAGGCATGGCTATTGGTCTAAAGCTGAACAACAGCCCCGCAAGAGTCTACGCCGTTTTGGGCGATGGCGAATTGAACGAGGGCGCTGTTTGGGAATGTGCTATGTCCGCCCCGAAATTTAAGCTAAACAACCTCACCGCCGTTGTTGACCACAACAAGGTTCAGCTCGACGGCACGGTTGATGAAGTTATGCCCCTTCGCGACCTTGAAGGCAAGTGGCGCGCCTTTGGTTGGAATGTCATTCGCTGCAACGGTCACGACATTGCGGCTCTTTACAGCGCCTTTGAAGCCGCCCGTTCCTACACAGACGGCCCCAGCGTTATCATTGCGGATACCATCAAGGGTCGCGGCGTTTCCTTCATGGAGGGCAAGGCAGCTTGGCACGGCAAGGCAATCCCCGATGCCGACCTTGCAACCGCAATAGCAGAGCTTGGAGGTGACAAATAATGTCAAAAGCAATCAGAGAAGTATATGGCACCGTTTTGGCGGAGCTTGCGGAAACAAACCCCAACATCGTCGTGTTGGATGCCGACCTTTCCGGCTCCACCAAGAGCGGAATTTTTGGCAAGGCTCACCCCGAGCGCTTTTTCAACATGGGAATTGCGGAGAGCAACATGGTTGCAACCGCCGCAGGACTTTCCACAACCGGCAAAATTCCCTTTGTAAACACCTTCACGGTTTTCCTAACAACCCTCGGCCTAATCTCCACCCGCGCACAGGTCTGCTACGGCAACCTCAACGTAAAATTCGGCGGCGCATATTGCGGAATGTCGGATGCGTTTGACGGCAGCAGCCACCACGCAACGGAGGACATCGCCGTAATGCGCAGTCTCCCGAATATGACCGTTCTTGTTCCCTCGGACGCTTACAGCACCCGCTGGGCAACGGAATTTGCAATTGAGCATCAAGGCCCCGTATATCTGCGTCTGTCGCGCGACGTTTATCCCGACCTCTACACTGCCGACACGAAGCTTGAGTGCGGCAAGGGCGCAATTGTCCGCGATGGCAAGGACGTAACCGTTATCGCCTGCGGCCTGCTTGTCCACAAGGCAATTGAAGCGGCGGATATAATGGCAGAAAAAGGCGTTTCCGTGCGTGTTGTCGATATGTACAGCATCAAGCCCATAGACCGCGAGCTAATTCTCCGCTGTGCCGCCGAAACCGGCGCAATAGTCTGCGCGGAGGAGCACAACATCTATGGCGGCTTGGGCGGTGCCGTGTCCGAGGTTTTGGCCTTTGCAGGCGCGAGTGCCCCAACGGAATTTGTCGGCATCCAAGACACCTTCACAGAGAGCGGCCCTTATAAAGAGCTGCTTGCAAAATACGGCGTTGATGCAAACGGCGTAGTCGCCGGCATCGAAAAAGTGCTTGCCCGCAAAAAATAAATTATGTCGGCGGGAACGGAAAACGCACAAAATCCTCCGTTCCCGCCGTTTAAGCCCTTAAAAAGTCTGTAAACTCAATGCTTTCACGCTTCTAATAGATATTCCAAAAAAACTCAAAAAACTGCAGAGAAATCTATTGACACATCGCAAGTTATTTGGTACAATTACTCTTGCCTGTTCGAAAGAAAAAGCGACATGGCGGCGTAGCTCAGCTGGCTAGAGCACTCGGTTCATACCCGGGGTGTCACCGGTTCAAATCCAGTCGCCGCTACCAATTTGGGAATATTTCCAATGTTCCCAATAATTCGGCCCGTTGGTCAAGTGGTTAAGACACCGCCCTTTCACGGCGGTAACATGGGTTCAAGTCCCGTACGGGTCACCACATTTTTTGGGGAGCAGTTAGCTCCCCATTCCCATTTTTGGAGGCTTAGCTCAGCTGGTTAGAGCGCACGCTTCACACGCGTGAGGTCGGCAGTTCGAGCCTGCCAGTCTCCACCAAA
>JAVVUU010000095.1:0-4218 GCA_036653035.1 Oscillospiraceae bacterium | reverse complement strand
AGGCTTATTGTTGCCGCGGCATTTTGATTATACCCCGAAACGGAGATAATAAGAGTGGCGGCGACAAAGATTATTGTGATGACTATTGCGGCAATTTCGGCTTTGGTGGGCTTCAAGATATCTCCTCCGTTTGGGCGATTTTGGGTGCAGGTTATTTTTGTTATTGCTTTTCGGGCAAATTGTTCGTATAATGGAAACGGCATTTTATGTGTTTTAGCGCGCATACATAATAATAACATATTTTCCCGGAGATGAATATGAAAAAATTTAAGTTTTTATCCCTAATTTTAATGGTATCGGTAATAATGTCCGTATTTGCGTCGCCAATGGCACAGGCAGTGTCCGACCCCGCTCCCGGGGCGAACGCCGTTATGCTAATTGACACCGCAACCGGCAACCCGCTTTATGTGAAAAATGAGAACGCAAAGGTGTTTCCCGCCAGCACCACAAAGATTATGACGGTACTCCTTGCGGTTGAAGCCATTGAGCAGGGCGCGGTTACCCCCGCAGATGCCGTGACGGCGAGCGACAAAATAACCTTCGACCTCATATCGGACGGAAGCTCTGCGGGAATTGTTCCCGGTGAAGTGATGTCACTTGAAAACCTAATGTATTGCGCCATGATTGCCTCCGCAAACGAGGCCTGCAACGTCATAGCGGAGCACGTTGGTGGGAGCATTCCCTCTTTTGTCGAAAAAATGAATGCCCGTGCAAAGGAGCTTGGCTGTACCGGCACAAACTTCACAAACACCCACGGACTTCCAAACGACAACCACTACACAACGGCGAAGGACTTTTCGCTAATCGCGGCGGAAGCAATAAAGCACCCGCTGTTCATGCAAATCTGCAACACCGTTTCAAAAATCATCCCCGCAACAAATAAGGCGGCGGAGCGAAATTTGAGCAACACCAACGGTCTTATTAACACAAACTCAACAGCCTACCCCGGCTACTTCTACGAATATGCCGCCGGCATAAAAACCGGACACACGGACGGTGCAGGCTATTGCCTTGTTTCAACCGCAACGAAAAACGGCGTGTCGCTTTTGGCGGTTGTCATGGGCGGTAAGGCTGTTACAAAGGGCGAGAAAACCGATTTTGGAAACTTTTCCGACTCTATAAAGCTCTACAACTGGGCTTTTGAAAATTTCAGCTACCGCGATATCATAAAAACCACAACGCTTGTTGAGGATGTTCCCGTAAAAATGGGCAGTGATGCCGACTTCGTAACGGTTCACCCGCAGGGCGCTGTCAGAGTGCTTTTGGCGAACGATGAGGACACCGAAGCATTTGAACAAAAAATTACAATCTTCAACGAAGAATCGGGCGAGGAGCTTGTTGCACCGATAACCGCAGGGCAGGTCTTGGGCGAAATCACAATCGAGCGGGATGGCGTGGTTTATGGCAAATCCCAGCTCGTTGCCAGCACCTCGGTTGACCTCAGCTATGCGAGATTTATTAAAACGCAAATTCTAAACACACTCAAAAACCCGATTGTAATTATCGCGATTATTGTGGTTTTGGCGCTTTTGGGCGCTTACATATTCCTTGTTATCCGCTATCGCCGTGCAAGAAAACAGCATATGCAGGAGGTTTCAAGAAGGCGCAAGCTAAACGAGCGCATTGCAGATGAAGCTCCGAAGGGCAGAGGGCCAAAGCCGCCCGAGCCGAGAAATGTCCTCTTGAAATATTTTGAGGATGACGACAAATCGGCGGACAATGCAGAAGCTCAAACCACCGATAGCGCCGAGGAAATGGATTTTGGCGAAATTAACCTTGACCCCGAGCCTACACAAAATGAAAATGTGGAAACTCAAGCCGAGCGCGACTATTTCACGGAATTTTTCAGTAAAAACAAATAAGCTTTAAATATCAAAAAAACATCAAAAAACAGCTTGGCGAGGGGCAAAGAGTCCTTCGCCAAATGCTTAATAAGGAGTGTAAAAAAATGGGAATGAGCACAAAAAACACCTTTTCTTTTATCGGAGCGGGAAACATGGGCGGAGCGGTTGCCGAAGCGGTTTGCCGTTCGGGCGACCCACAAAATGTAATTTTATTTGACAGGGATACGGCCAAGGCGGGGGCACTTGCAGAAAAAGCCGGCTGCCGCGCCGCAAGCAGCTCTGCCGAAGCCATTAAAGCTTCGCACTTCGTGTTTTTGTGCGTCAAGCCAAACGTGCTTGCGGCGGCTCTGCGCGAAATTTTGCCGCTGCTTTCCGAATGTGAAAAGGCGGGAGATGCAAAATGCATCGTTTCAATAGCGGCGGGCATTACAACGCAAACAATTTCCGCAATTTTGGCGGAGGGAAAACTAAATCTTCCCGTTATTCGCCTTTTGCCGAACACCCCTGTTTTGGTCGGCAAGGGACTAACCCTAATGGCTCCAACGGCGGGAACCTCGGAGGAGGACATTGAAGCTTTAAAGCTGGCGCTTGCCCCCGGCGGCATGGTTTCACAGATTGAAGAATACATGATTGACTGCGCAACACCTGTTTACAGCTGCTCCCCCGCCTATGTTTTCATGTTTATCGAAGCCTTGGCGGACGGCGGCGTTATGGCAGGCGTGCCGAGAGATAAGGCACAGCTTTTTGCGGCGCAGGCAGTGCTTGGCTCGGCGGCGATGGTTTTGGAAACCGGCAAGCACCCCGGAGAATTAAAGGACGCGGTGTGCTCCCCCGGCGGCTCCACAATTGTCGGTGTTGAACAGCTTGAAAAAAGCGGCTTCCGCGCGGCTGTGGCCTCGGCAGTATATGAAGCGTATAAAAAAACCACAGAATTAGGCAAATAAAATATATTAAGAGCGCCCATCAAAACAAGTGTTTTGATGGGCGCTTTAATTTGTGAGGGAAGCTGCACTATATCAGTTTTGGAAGGGAATCGTCATTTTCCATCCAGCTTGAAACGTCCACCACGGAAATGTCGCTTGAACCACTGCGGGAAACCACCTTTTCTATGCCGGCGTTGATTATGAAGCGGCGGCAGAGGGAGCAGGGGGCGGCGGTTTCAAGGAGTGCGCCGGTTTTGGCATCGCGCCCGACAAGATAGAGGGTTGCACCAATCATGTCGCGGCGGGAGCAGGAGATTATTGCGTTTTGCTCGGCGTGGACACTTCGGCAAAGCTCGTAGCGCTCGCCGCTTGGAATGCCCAATTGTTCGCGGGTGCAATAGCCCAAATCAGAGCAATTTGTGCGCCCGCGAGGTGCGCCGTTGTAGCCGGTTGAGAGAATTTCGTCTGCGCGGACTATGATTGCGCCGTATTTTCGCCTTAGGCAGGTGGAGCGGCTTGAAACGGAGTCCGCTATGCCGAGGTAGTAGTCGTCCTTACTTGTGCGTTTGTCCATTTTGAACCTCCAATGGATTTTTCCGAGCTGAAAGCTTTTTGCGGCTTAATACACAACAACGGTTGTGCCGCCGGGAATGTTATCGAATATGTAGTTGACGTCCTCATCGTACATTCGGATACAGCCGTGGCTGATGGGAAAGCCGATATTCGGATCGCTTAGCTTTGTGCTGTTTGGGTAATAAAGGCGGGAGTGAAAGGCATAGCCGGAGCCGGATTTAAAGCCGACTACGGGGCGGCAGGTGTAGGTTCCTGTTGTCCAACCGGCTTTTTGCTTGTAGGTGGTTGTAAAAACGCCAAGGGGCGTGTTATGCCCCGGTGCGCCTGTGCCGACTATGCAGCTTCGGACAAGCTCCCAATTACCCGCATTGTTTTTGAAAATGTTGACGTGCTGTGTGGCGATGCTTATCCATATTAGGTTTGGCGTTTGGCTTTTGTAGCCCTTTGCGTTTACCCAAATTTCCTTTTCGTAGTCCTCATAATCGTGATCCTGTGCCCATTTGAGAGTGCGGTCGCCGCGGTAGCCCGTTGTTACAAGCTTTAATATGCGCTCCTCGTCCAAATTTACGCTGTTGTCCGTCATGTGGGCGACGGGGAGGGTTATTTTACAGCCTGTGGCTTCAAGCGTTAGATTTTCGGCACGACCCTTGCCGTCCAAAATTGTGCCGCGTCCGCTTACCATGGCATTGGTTAAAACGCCGTTTATTGTAAAGTGGTTTGATTTTCCAATGGCTTCAAGCTTTTGAACACTGCTTTTTGCGGAGAGCGCAGAAAAGGCGTTGCCTGTGCCGGCGGCTTTAACGGAGCTGAGGGTGCAGGCGTTTTCGATGCCGAAGGTGTTTGAATTTCCGCCGATGTCAACGGCGCTTGCGCCGCCT
>JAVVUU010000094.1:0-4227 GCA_036653035.1 Oscillospiraceae bacterium | reverse complement strand
GCGATTGCCTTTCCCGCCTCGCCCTTTTTTGCAAGGGGATAGCCGTCAAAGGTGGTTGCAACGGCTGCGGGTGCGCCGGGAATGTTGAGCATTATGGCCGAGCGCGAGCCGCCGTAAACTCCGCCGACATAGACGCCAATCATAAGCGCCAGCGCGGCGTTTGTATCCCATGAAAATGTCATGGCTATTAAAATTGAGGTAGCCATCGTGACGCTGAGTCCCGGTATTGCGCCGACATAAATGCCCGCGAAAACGCCAAGAGCCACATATAAAATATTCATTATCATCCGAAAAACTCCTTTATACGACGCAAGCCGCAGAGGTATTTTCACCCGATGTGACCCGTGCGGTCATATCCGACAGGTCAAGGCTTTGTTTTTTACGGCAAAATTACGCTGAAACCGTATTTGAAAACCAAAACAATTAAAAATGTTGCAATAAATCCAACCAGAACGCCAACCTTGAGGCCGTGCTTTGCGCCCTCATTGTGCAGGTAGGCTATTGCAAGCGCCGTGAAAACAAGGGTTGAAATAATGTAGCCAACCGTCATCAGCAGTACGGCATAGATGACCATAAGTCCGATTATTACAAGAACATCACGGTTTAAAGCTCCGGTTGAGGTGTCCTCGTCCTGCGCTTCGGCTTTGTCCGTTTCTTCGGGGCTTTTTTGCGCTTCGGGGTCGGGCTGTGCCGTGTCTATGGGGCTTGCCTTGTCGGTCTGCGCATTTTTTGCCTGAGCTTCCGCCGCTTTTTTCTTGTGCCTTTCTTCAATTACTATCCAAATAGCAAAAATTAGACAAAGCACCGAAATGAGGATGGGGTAGGCGGCATCGGAGGTAAAGGTCAGCTTTGAGAATGGCTGAATAAACAGCGATACTCCCAAAAAGAACAGCGCAACGACTATAACAGCGATATTCGAAGCATTAAACTTACTTTTCATTTAAGCCACCTCCCTCCAGTTCTTCAATCCTTGGAATTCCAAGCTCTGCGGGAGGAACGACAGCCGCACCCGCATCAGCCAAGAGCCAAGCCGAAACGCTTTGCCAACGGCGAATATAGCTTCTTGCCTCCTCGCCGGAAAGTCCCATGTGCATTACATAGTTGTCGTTTAGATAGGTTTGAAATTCATCGGAATTGTAGGCCTTGAGAAATGCATCGGTAAGGGTTGCTTTGACCTTGTCGGGGCAGCGGTCATCCACAAACACGCCAAAAAATGCTCCCCACGGAAAATATTTTTGGTATTCGGGAAGTACATCGCCTATGACCTCAACCTCAGGCTCCGCTTTTAATGGCTCGTTTGCCATTACCGTGAGAACGCGAACAAGTCCCGCCTTCGAAAGCTCCGCAACAGCAGAGTAGTTCGCGACGGAAACTTCAACGTGCTTGCCCATAACCGCCGTTAAAATGTCGGCGTCGCCCGCAAAGGGCACCTGGCTGAATTCAATTCCGCTTGTACTGCGGAACATGGCGGCGACATTAAACGGCAGACCGCCCGCGCCTGTTATTCCTATTGTTACCTCGCCCGGACGACTTTTTGCGTCCTCGATGAGGTCTGTAACCGATTGATAGGGGCTGTCGGGCGCAACAACAATTACCGCCGTTTGGCTTCCAAACAGCAAAACGGGATAGTAGTCCTCATAGCTGCAATTTGAGATGTCCATAACGCCGTAAAGTGGCGGATTTTCCGCATTGAACAGCAGAGAATAGCCATCGGGTTTCTGACGTTCCACAAACTCCGTGGCTATACCTCCCGAAGCTCCTGTTTTGTTTTGGAGGATTATGCTGGTATCAAGCTCCTGCTCCGCAAGAACGCAAATTGTTCGGCTTATTGTGTCGGTAGCTCCGCCCGCTCCCCACGCGATATATCCGTTAATATCGTTTTCGGGATAATCGCTTGTAAGAGCTGTCACCGCGCCATACAGCTCAAAGCCCGCTGTTGCAAGGCTGACCAAAAGCAAAAGCCCCACAATTATTTTTTTCTTCATGTTCATCCGACACCAACTTTCTGACTGATAATACTAATTCTTTATTAAAAACATTGCCTGTTTTTAATACGTCAAGCATGGCTTGCCGCGGCGGCAGAGCCGCGAAAGAACAGTATTGCACGAACATCATAGGCGGCAATTACCGCCACCGCCGCTCGCGGCGGCAATAAAAAACAAAGTTTTTTATTGGTGATTATGCTGGAAGCTAAGGAAGCTCTGATTAAAGTCGCCGCCCGGACGTGTGGGGAATTTAATCAGAGGTTGTCTAAAGCACCGCGCTTGCGGTGCAGGTTTTTAGAAGCTGTAATTTGGCATTTTGTCGGCACTTAGAAAATTTAAAACGGGCAGGCGCTCAGTATTCGGTTGTCCGGAAAACTGATGCGCCTGCCCTTGGCAAAACTATTGGTTTACTATTCGTTCTCGCCTCTCTTGGAGAAAGGAGCTACGCCAAACCACTTTTTGTAGTTGACGGCAAGATAAATCATGAATGCAAGTCCGACGACTGCAAGACCGAGGTTTAGAAGAAGGCTGTTTACGATTGCTTGGCCTTCACCCACGCCCTTGGTGAACCATGACTGGATTTGTGGCATTGCATAGGATGCAAGACCCATAAAGGTGTAGTAGATGCCGAGGTTTCTGCCCTTGTTGCCGGGGTGAAATTCCTGAATTAGGGAAACACCGCACTGGAGCGCACCTCCGGCTGCAAAGAAGCCGATTGCGGCGGCAGCTATTTGAACAACAACGGGGGATTGGATGGTGCAGACCAAGGCATAGGAAACGATTGAGCCTATGAGGTCAATAACAAGCACTGTAAGGGTTCTCCAACGGAGCTTTGCCATTAGGACAGCCCAGATAATAACGGCGGCCAAGCTTCCGAAGGTGTAGAGGCTTGTAAGCCCTGCGGAGGCCGCATCGTCCATTCCGACAACGGTTAGACCGTAGCGGGTTAGGAGCTGCTGAGCGGAGAACATTGTTGCCATTGTGATGAAACCGAAAACCGCACAGCCGATTGTGACACCGACGGGGGGCTTTTTGATGAAACGGCTTGCCGCTTTTTTGGCATCCTCGTCAAGCTTTTCTTCTTTGGTTTCGGGAACATATGTGCCTGCTGCGATTTCTGCTTTTTTCTTTGCGCGCTTTGCTTTAAGCTCCTTGTCGAAGGAATAGGGTGCAACTACTGCAAGCACGAAGATTAGAATTGACATAACGATGGGGATGATGATGCCGACCTGCCAAGCACCTGCTGCTCTGAGTGAAACGAGGAGCAGAGGATATACAAAGCCGGAAATTGAGATAACGCCTTTGATAAGAATAACTGCGCTGCTTGGAGATTTGACCCAGCTTTCCTGAACTGCGGGGTAGCAAGCTCCATCGAAGAAGGATGTTGCAAGACCTGCCATAAATCCGCAGATTGCCGCGACTGTAAAGCTTGTTGTTGTAAGGAGTCCCGCAAAGAAGACCACATACATAACAGCTCCTATGGCTATCATGAGCTTACGTCCGATTTTGTCGGACAGCTCACCGCATATCCATACGCTCAGGAACTTTGCAAGACCGGTGTATGCGATGATTTGGAATACCGCCGCCGCACCTGCCGTTGCGTCCGTGAAGCCCCACTGGGTGTAGAAACTAACCGCATTCTGACTTAGGATGATTGCTTGAATACCATGGGTCAGATAGGCCATGTACACCGCGGCGAGAGTCCAAAGATACTTTTTACCTCTCATTTGTTTTTCTTCCTCTCTGTTATAATTTGATAGGACAAGGTCTGTTCTATCAATATACAATATAACCGGCACTTTGTGCCATTGAAGCTGCCCTCGCTCTGCGCAGCCTCCTTGCCGCAATTTTGATTATACTATTTTAACGCACGTTTGCCAACCACTGCGCCGGAATTTATATAATCTTTTATTGCTTCCTCTCCGTAGCCAAGCTCACGCATAATTTCCTCGGTATTGGAACCCTGCGCACAGCTCACCTTGTAGGACGGATCGGGCATTGATGAAAATTTAACGGGATTGGTCGCAATATTACGTTTCCCCGAAGGACAATCAAGCTTTGTCATTATACCATTTGCCCAAACTTGCTCATCTTCATACATATCGGCCGGCTCATAGCAGGCTTCGCAGGGTAAATCGTTGTCCTTGAAAACCTTTAAAATTTCGGCTCTCGTGAATTTTACAATTGCATCGTCAAGGATTTTTACGACCTCGCTGTTCAAACCAAGCTCATTCAGATGGTC
>JAVVUU010000093.1:0-4228 GCA_036653035.1 Oscillospiraceae bacterium | reverse complement strand
TCCGTTGACAAGTGAGTTTTTTCTCTGTATATTTAAACTTGCGTTTTTAATTTAGCACGCTAACAGCACGCTAAAAATCGGGTAAAATAATACCAACTCCGGCAAGCCGCAAGTCCGCTTGCGGGGGATTGGTATAACTACTAACAAAGGGGGACGCCAATGTCAGAAGAACTCATACGACTCGTAGACTGCCGCAAAGAATTTGACGGCGAGGTCGTACTTGACTCAATCAATTTAGGCATCAAGGACAAGGAATTTTTAACGCTTCTCGGCCCATCGGGCTGTGGAAAAACAACCACCCTGCGAATAATCGGGGGCTTTTTAAAGCCCGATTCAGGCAAGGTAATGTTCGGCGGCGTTAAAATTAACGAAATCCCGCCGCACAAGCGAAAAATCAATACGGTTTTTCAAAAATACGCGCTGTTCACGCATCTCAACGTCTTTGAAAACATAGCCTTCGGCCTTCGAATACAGAGGCCGCGGCTTGCGGAAAAAGAAATAGAGCGGCGTGTTCATGACGTTTTGGAGCTTGTGGCACTAACAGGCTACGAAAAGCGCTCTGTCAGCCAGCTTTCGGGCGGTCAGCAGCAGCGAATTGCAATAGCGCGTGCCATAGTGAACAAGCCGCAGGTTTTGCTTTTGGACGAGCCGCTGGGCGCTCTCGACCTCAAGCTTCGCAAGGATATGCAGCGCGAGCTGAAGCAAATCCAGCAGCAGGTGGGAATTACCTTCATTTACGTTACACACGACCAGGAGGAAGCGCTAACAATGTCCGATACCGTCGTTGTTATGAACAAGGGCGAAATTCAGCAGATAGGCACTCCTGTGGATATATATAATGAACCGAAAAATGCTTTCGTTGCGGACTTTATCGGCGAGAGCAACATAATCGACGGCGTTATGCTTGAGGACAAATCCGTCAAAATGTACGGACGCAGCTTCAAATGCGTTGACAAGGGCTTCGCGGCAAACGAGCCTGTCGATGTTGTCATACGCCCCGAGGATATCGACATAGTCCCCGAAGCGGAGGGGCAAATTACCGGCATGGTAACCGAAGTCACATTCAAGGGAATGCAATACGACATAATCGTTGACTTCCACGGCTTCAAGTGGCTTATCCAAACCACAGACCACTGCCCCGTTGGCACAAAAATCGGCGTAAAAATCGACCCCGATGGCTTCCACATAATGAAAAAGAGCGAATACTCCGGCAAGTATGGCGATTACAGCTCCTACAGCGCCGAGTATGACGAGCTTTCGGCCGACCCGGACGGCGGAGGGCAGGAGGATGAGTAAGGCTTCTGTTTCCGCTGCCGTGCCAAAAAAGCACAGCAAGCTTTATAATGCTGTTAGCGGCTTCATAACCCGCAACCGCAAAAAAGCCTTTGCCTATCCCTATGTTCTCTGGATGGCGCTGTTTGTTGTCGCTCCAATCATCCTTGTTGCGGTCTATGCTTTCACAAACTCCGTCGGTGAATTTACACTTTCAAACTTCGTCGGTATGAGCTTTTATGCGCCCGTTTTCGGAAGAAGCCTGTGGCTTGCGTTTTTGGCAACGGCAATCTGCCTGCTCATAGGCTACCCCGTCGCCTATGCAATAAGCCGTACAAGCGCGAGAACTCAGCGCATTTTGCTCATGCTTATCATGCTCCCCATGTGGATAAATTTTTTGCTCCGCACCTATGCTTGGATGTCGCTCCTTGAAAACACGGGACTCATAAACCGTGCTCTCGAGGCTATCGGCGTGTTCGACCTCATCAACAGTCTTCACGCGGGCGAGCCGGGCTATGTTCCCATCAGCTTTTTCCAAATGATAAATACAAGCGGCGCTGTTGTTTTGGGCATGGTCTACAACTATCTTCCCTTTATGATACTCCCCATACACAGCGTCATCATAAAAATCGACCCCTTTGTAATCGAAGCCGCGCAGGACTTGGGCGCAAGCAGCGGAACGGTCTTCCGCAAGGTCATATTTCCGCTCAGTCTTTCGGGCGTTATCAGCGGCATAACAATGGTCTTTGTGCCCTCCGTTTCCACCTTCATCATCTCAAAAATGCTGGGCGGCGGAACAGATATGCTCTTGGGCGACCTTATCGAAATGCAGTTCCTCGGCGCGGCATACAACCCGCACCTCGGCTCTGCCATATCGCTCATTATGATGATTATTGTCGTTGTCTGCATGAGTGTTATGAATCGCTTCGGTGAGGGCGAGGAACAGGCGGTGCTGATGTGAAAAAGAAGAATGCCGGCGGCCGCGTTTTAATGGCGCTAACCTTTCTCTTCCTCTATCTTCCAATAATTGTCCTAATCGTTTTCTCCTTCAACGAAACCAAAAGCCGCACACAGTGGTCGGGCTTCACGCTCGATTGGTACAGGCAATTATTTTCGGACAGCACAATAATTTCATCTCTGCAAACAACTCTTTTGGTGTCCGTTTTGGCATCGCTTATCGCGGCGATTATAGGCACCTTTGCCGCCATTGGATTTTTCAACATGAGAAAAAAATGGCGTTCTCCCCTGCTAACCATAAACAACATTCCCGTTATCAGCGCGGATATCATCACGGGCGTTTCGCTCTCCCTGCTTTTTGTTTCGGCGGGCGCTATGCTCGGCTTTGATTTGGGCTTTGGCACACTCATGATAGCGCACATCAGCTTCAATGTTCCCTACGTAATCCTCTCCGTCATGCCAAAGCTCTATCAGCTGGACGGCAACCTTTTTGAAGCCGCTCAGGACCTGGGCTGCACATGGTTCCAAACCATATACAAGGTCATAATTCCCGAAATAATGCCGGGAATTATAAATGGCCTGCTGATAGCCTTTACCATGTCGGTGGACGACTTCGTAATCAGCTATTTTACGGCGGGAAGTCGGGTGCAAACCCTCTCAATGACAATTTATGCCATGACACGCCGCAGAATAAGCCCTAAAATCAACGCAATTTCAACACTTCTTTTCGTTGTTGTTCTAATTCTTCTCGTAATTGTAAATGTTCGTGAAGCAAGGCAGGACAAGGCGGAAATCAAAAAAGCTAAAATGCTTAAAGGAGAAACAGTTAATGAAAAAAACAGTATCAATTATAATTAGCGCCGTAATGCTTGTCGGTCTGCTTGCGGGCTGCGGTCAAAAGGGCAGTACGGACACAAAGAGCAAGGGTGTCGTAAATGTCTACAACTGGGGCGAATATATAGACGAAAATCTATGCGCCGAATTTGAGAAAGAAACCGGCATAACAGTCAACTACAAAACCTATGAGTCCAACGAGCAGATGTACTCCGTGCTCCGTCAGGGCGGCGTTAGCTACGATGTTGTTATTCCGTCCGACTACATGGTTTCGCGCCTGATAAGCGAGGATATGCTCGCACCCATCAATTACGACAACGTCCCCAACTACGCCCTTGTTGAGGACAGCCTAAAGGGTATGTCCTACGACCCCGACAATGCCTACAGCGTTCCCTATATGTGGGGCACGGTCGGCATAATCTATGACCCCGCCGTTGTTGGCGAGGTTACAAGCTGGAGCGCACTGTTTGACGAAAAGAACACCGGCAACATCCTAATGTTCGACAATTCCCGCGACGCTATGGGCATTGCGCTCAAGTATCTCGGCTATTCCATGAACACCACGGATGAAAAGGAGCTTAACGCGGCTTTCGAGCTTTTGAAGCAGCAGAAGCCCATTCTTCAAGCATACGTCATGGATCAAATCTTTGACAAGCTGGAGTCCGGCGAAGCGGCAATCGGCCCCTACTACGCGGGCGACTATCTAACCATGCGCGAGAACAACCCCAACCTTAAATTCTGCATCCCCGAGGAAGGCTCAAACGTCTTTGTGGACGCAATGTGCATTTTGAAGAACGCCGAGAACAAGGAAAACGCCGAAGCCTTCATAAACTTTATGACAGGCACGAAGCAAAGCGCGGCAAACGCCGAATTTATAGGCTACACAAGCCCCAACAAGGAGGTTCACGACCTGATGGATGCGGACGAACCCACAATGTCCGTCATGTATCCCTCCGACGAGGTGCTGAAAAACTGCGAAGCCTTCGTAACACTTCCACAGGCAACGCTTGATTACTATGACTCAATGTGGGTAAAGCTAAAATCATAAACGCGCCTTAGCGCCGCAATCCCCCCACAGGACAATTTGTCCTGTGGGGGGATTTTTTGAACCCCGCATCCGCGCACCTCTGTCCTCATGCTGATATGCTTTCGGCAAATCGGAAAT
>JAVVUU010000092.1:0-4418 GCA_036653035.1 Oscillospiraceae bacterium | reverse complement strand
AAACCCGACACGCCCGACAAACCCGATAAACCCGATACGCCCGACAAGCCGGATCCTCCCGAGCCGCCCGAACCTCCCGAGCCGCCGGAGAAACCGGATCCCCCCGAGCCGCCCGATGCTCCCGACCCTCCCGACACCGACTCGGACGACGACTAATATAAAATGTGGCTGCTGCAATAATTTGCAGCAGCCACATTATTTTTTTATTCGGGTGCTTTCATGCTTTCAACCATGCTGATATTGCGAAGCTTTCTTCTCATGCAGAGGTCTATAAGTACGCTGAACAGCATTGTCAGTGCGGCAGAATAGAGGTAGCTTAAAGGCTTGACGCTTCGACCGAACATCATTGCGTCCATCTCGATATTGCCCATGACGAAGCTGTGCAGCAGCACTCCGAGCAAAATTCCGACCAGCGCACCGACGAAGGACAGGAGCAGGGATTCGCGGTTCACATAGCTGTAAACCTCCTTGTCCGTAAAGCCCAGCACCTTTATTGTGGCAAGCTCCTTGACGCGCTCCGAAATGTTGATATTTGTGAGGTTGTAGAGCACAACCAAGGCAAGCGCACCTGCGCTGATTATGAGCACCAAGACGATTAGGTCGATTTTCCCAAGCATATCGGAAATTGTGTTAACCGCATCGCCCGTGTAGCGAACCGCTTCAACCGCATCGGTTTGGAGCAGCTGCTTGCCCAAGGCAACACGCGCCTCCTCGGAATTATCGGTTACGCGGACAATCAGCGTGTTCGCCCGCGGCGCTTCGGCAAAGCCGGCTTTGTAGGCTTCGGCGCTCATGTATATGTAGTTGCCCATGTAGTTTTCGCAGATACCGCTGATGGTAAATTCGGCTTCGTTGCCATCCTCGTCCGTCAGCTTGAGCGTTTCGCCCTCGTCTATTTTGAGAATCTCGCTCGCCTTTTCGGTGATAATTACACTGCCCTCGCCGAAGGGAATTTCGTCATGCCCCCGCCTTTCGCGAAGTGCGACAAAGCCATCTAAATCCTTGGCGTTTTCGGGAATAAATGTATATATTTCAAGGCTTTTATCCCCAAAGCTTGCCGTGTGAGTTTCTTGAAAAACAGAGGTTGAGGACGAAACCGCATCCTTGTCGCTCAAAACAGCTTGGAGATCCGCGTCATCTATTGCGCCCTCTGCGTTCATCGGAGCTATGATGTCGTAGGTGCAAAGCGCTACATATTGCTTGTCAACAACGTCGCGGAATGAGTCGCGCAGGCCGAAGCCGGTTACCAAAAGCGCCGTGCAGCCCGCAACGCCTATAACAGTCATAAAGAAGCGTTTTTTGTAGCGGATTAGGTTTCGCGCCGTCACCTTGTGTGTAAATTTCATACGCCGCCAAATTGGTGTTACGCGCTCCAGTAAAATTCGCTGTCCCGCTTCGGGAGCCTTGGGGAGCATCAATTGAGCAGGCTTTTCACGCAGAGTTGAGTTGCAGGCGTTTAGTGTTGCAAGGAGTGTGCAGCCAACCGCAACGCCGGTTGTGATGAGCGCAAACATCCAATTTATCTGGCAATAGAGCTTTGGCAGGTAATAGGTTGTTTCATAAACATTCCAAATAACGGTTGGGAAAAGCTGAAATCCGACAGCAATGCCGATTAAGCTGCCCGTAAGCGATGCCGCAAGCGCATACAAAATGTATTTTGAGGTTATTGCGGCGCGGCTGTAACCAAGCGCTTTCATAGTGCCGATTTGTTGGCGTTCATCCTCAACCATGCGGGTCATTGTTGTGAGGGCGACAAGTGCGGCGACAAGGAAGAAAAACACGGGGAAAATTGTTGAGATTGCCTCAACCTTGTCGATGTTGGTTTCGATGGACGCATAGCTTGCATTGTCCTCGCGATCCATGACGTACCATTTTGGGGTGTCCATTTCGTTCAGCTTTTTCTCCGCATCGGCAATTTCGTCCTGTGCGTCCGCAAGCTCGGTTTCGGCCTTTTTGGACTCCTCTTTATAGGTTTTTTCACCATCGGCAAGCTCTGCCGAGGAATTATTTAGCTTTGACATTCCCTTGTTGTATTCGCGCTTTGCTCCTGCAAGCTCCGCGCGGGCGCTTGAAATTTTGCCGCGTCCGTCGGCGATTTGCTTTAGAGCGTCCGCCTTTTGTGCTTCAAAGGCTTTGCGGTTCGTGTCAATTTGTGCCTGACCGCCGGAAATTTGCGCCTTTGCGCCGTCCAGCGCCGAAAGGGTCATTGCAAGGGTTTGAAGGTCGGGGCTTGCGGCTCCGGTTTGGGCAAGCTTTGTTGCCGCCTCGGTGAAAGCCGTGTAACCCTCGCCGGACATTATGGCGGCTAAATCCGCTTGAAGCGTGTCTTTTTCCGCCATCAGTGACTTTAGCTCGTCTGCAAGCTCCGCCTGCTTATCGAGCGGAAGCCCTGCAATTTCCATGAGCCGCGCACCGACTGCCTTCAGCCTTTCGGACTTTGTCTGTAAGGCTTGGAGGTCGTTTGGCAGGGAGGGATATGCCCCCGCAACCTTGCGAAGCTCCGTAAATGCCGTTTGCTGAGCTGCGGAAAGTCCCAAGGACGCAAGCTGATTTTCGGCCGCCGTCAGCTTTTCGTTTATGGTTTTTGTGTTGGCTTCAAGCTCCTTTTGAGCATCGGCAAGCTTGCGCTCGGCGTTTGCAAATTCGGCGTTCGCATCCTGCTCTTTTTTGTTTAGGGTTTCCTCGTTGGTTTTAATTTCCGCTTCGCCGTCCGCTATTTTTTGCTTTGCATCGGCCAATTCCTTTTGACCGTTTGCAAGCTCCCTTCGGCCGTCATCAAGCTTTTTTTTCGCGTCCGCAAGCTCCGTTTCGGCTTTTTGCTTCGCGTCGGCGTATTCCTTTTTTGCGTCCTCAATCTTTTCGCCGGCTTCAACAAGCACCTCGCTTCGGCGTTCGTCGCCGCGCGCCTTACCAACGGCTTTAACGCTTTCTTCGGTTTCGTTGACAAGGTCGAAGTAGTTATCGGAAAGGCCGTTTAGCTTTTCAGCGCCGGGAACGGTTAGGTAAACGTCGGTGTAAACGTCCGTTACAAAGCTTTCGGGGGGCGTGAAAATTATCATGTCTATGGTGCCGCCGCCGATATTTGTGTATTCCTTTTCAACGGAAAAATACAGTCCGGAATTTGCTGTTCCGACGATTTTGTATTGCATACTCTCGAGCGAGTCTTCGGGTTTTTTGTTCTCCTTTGAAACCGTTAGGGTGTCACCTATTTTAACGTCCGTGACTTCATCGGAGAGGGAATTTATAAGCAGACATTCGCCGGGGCGCTCCGGCATACGGCCCTCTGCAAGCTCCGGTGCGTTTATAGCTTTTCCGCTTTCTCCAAGCTTTGGAACGCTGTGCATACGCGCTGTAAAGGAGTTGCCCTTTGCGGTTTCAAGCAAAATATCCGCCGTGTATGCCGCCGAAATTTCCTCGACATTATCAAGCTTTTTAAGCTCTGCAATGTCCTTGTCGGTCATTCCGTAGTCGCCCAAAATACGCACATCGTACATATGCTGGTTGTCAAATTGCAGGTCGAAGGAGTAGTACATATCGGGGGTGGCGGAAAGAAGCCCCACCATAAATCCCACTCCAAGTGCCACTATTGCGAAGATTGCCGCAAAGCGCCCAAAATTTTCTTTTATTGTGCGCCGCGCGTTTTTCCTATGCGTTTTGCGCATTACCACTCAATCCTTTCAACGGGGGTCGGATTTTTGTTGATTTCCACCTCGGTCGCCTGACCGTTTTTTACGTGGATAACTCTGTCCGCCATTGATGTGAGGGCTGTGTTGTGCGTGATTACGACAACCGTGCGCCCCGTGGCGCGGCAGGTGTCCTGCAAAAGCTGCAAAACCTGCTTGCCTGTGACATAATCGAGTGCGCCTGTCGGCTCATCGCAGAGCAAAATTTTTGGGTTTTTCGCAAGTGCTCTTGCAATTGAAACGCGCTGCTGCTCGCCGCCGGAGAGCTGTGCGGGAAAATTCCCCATGCGCTCGGCAAGGCCGACCTTTGCAAGGGTTTCGTCCGCAGGCAGAGGGTTTTTGCAAATTTCGCCGGCAAGCTCGACATTTTCGAGAGCTGTTAGGTTTTGCACAAGGTTGTAGAACTGGAAAACAAAGCCAACATCGTAGCGGCGGTACATTGTTAGCTGTTTTTGCGTATATGAGCTTATGATGTCATCACCAAGGCGAATTAGTCCGCTATCGCAGTTGTCCATTCCGCCAAGCATATTTAGGACTGTTGTTTTTCCCGCTCCGGAGGGGCCGACGATTATACAAAATTCGCCCTCCTCAATGTCGAAGCTGATATGGTCAACGGCGGCAATATTCTTTTCACCCATGCGGTAATATTTGCAGACGTTTTCGAAATGCACATATCCATCCATAATGTTTTCCCCCTCGGCGCAATCCGGTTTTCAAAACCGTGTCTTATACTAA
>JAVVUU010000091.1:0-4468 GCA_036653035.1 Oscillospiraceae bacterium | reverse complement strand
CATTACAATATGAGAGGAACGATGCAAGCTAATGGCAAAGAAAAAGCAGCCTAACATAAAACACGCGGCGGATCCCTCCGTTGTGGGGCTTCATGCAGAGGTTTTGGAGCAGCCAATAACCGAAACGCTGGAGCAAAACTATATGCCCTACGCCATGAGCGTTATAGTTTCGCGTGCAATTCCGGAAATTGACGGCTTTAAGCCCTCGCACCGCAAGCTGTTATATACAATGTATAAAATGAATTTGCTGACGGGGCCGCGCACAAAGAGCGCAAACATCGTCGGTCAAACAATGCGCCTAAACCCCCACGGCGATGCCGCGATTTATGAAACCATGGTGCGGCTTTCAAAGGGCTATGAGGCTCTCCTAATCCCCTTTGTTGAGAGCAAGGGCAACTTCGGCAAGGTCTATTCCCGCGACATGGCCTATGCCGCCTCACGTTACACCGAAGCAAAGCTTGCCGGAATTTGCGCCGACCTTTTCCGCGACATCGACAAGGACACCGTTGATTTTGTTGACAACTACGACGGCAGCACAAAGGAGCCGACGCTTCTTCCAACAACCTACCCCAACGTGCTTGTTTCCGCAAACATGGGCATTGCCGTTGGCATGGCAAGCCAGATTTGCGGCTTCAATTTGGGCGAGGTCTGCGAAACCACCATAAACTACATAAAAGACCCCGACTGTGATTTGTCCGCAACCCTGCTTGCGCCTGACTTTTCCACAGGTGCGGAGCTTATATATAACGCCGACGAAATGGCGGCAATCTACCGCAGCGGGCGCGGCGGCTTTAAGCTTCGCGCAAAGTGGCGCTTTGTCAAGAGCGAGAGCATCATAGAAATCTATGAAATCCCCTACACCACAACAGCCGAAGCCATTATCGACAAGGTTGCGGAGCTTGTTAAAACCGGCAAAATCAAAGAAATCAGCGATATGCGCGACGAAACCGACCTCGGCGGCCTAAAGCTTGCAATTGACCTAAAGCGCGGCACAGACCCCGACAGGCTCATGCAAAAGCTGATGCGCATGACCACCCTTTCGGACACCTATTCCTGCAACTTTAACATCCTCATAGCCGGCAACCCCCGCGTTATGGGCGTTCGCGAAATTTTGTGCGAGTGGACAGCCTGGCGCATTGAATGTGTACGCCGCCGCGTATTTTTTGACCTTTCAAAAAAGCGCGACAAGCTGCATCTGCTAAACGGCCTTAAAAAAATCCTTTTGGACATCGACAAGGCTATTACAATAATCCGCAACACGGAGCTTGAAGCCGAGGTCATCCCAAACCTTATGATTGGCTTTGGAATTGACCATATTCAAGCCGAATTTGTCGCGGAAATCCGCCTGCGCAACATCAACAAGGAATACATTTTAAAGCGCGTTGAGGAAACAGAAGCCCTAGAGCGCGATATTGCAGACCTTGAGGACATTTTGTCAAAGCCGCAGCGCGTCAAAAAAATCATTACGGACGAGCTTCGCGAGGTAATGAAAAAATATCCAAGCCCCCGCCGCACCGAAATTGTTTTTGAGGAGGACACGGAGGTTTACAACGAGGAGGACGAAACGGAGGACTATCCCGTCAGTCTTTTCCTCTCCCGAGAGGGCTATTTCAAAAAAATCACCGCGCAATCGCTCCGCATGAGCAGTGATCAAAAATACAAGGAAAATGACGGCCCCCTGCAAGCGCTTTCCGCAACGAACCGCGATGAGCTTCTCATTTTCACGGACAGGCAGCAGGTTTACAAAGCCCGCATCCGCGACTTTGACGACTCCAAGGCCTCCGTGCTCGGTATTTATCTCCCCTCCCAGCTTGCCATGGACGAGGGCGAAAATGTGCTGAAAATTATAGTCCCCGGCGACTATTCCGCGCATTTGCTGCTTGTTTTTGAAAACGGCAAGGCCGCGCGGCTGGAGCTTTCCACCTATGCAACAAAAACGAACCGCAAGCGTCTTACGGGCGCATATTCGGACAAAAGCCCGCTCATTGCCATTTTGCCGCTTGAATACGAACGCGAAATTGCGGTCATTTCAACAGAGGGTCGGGCGCTCGTTTTCAATTCCTCCCTGCTCACGCCAAAAACCTCGCGCACAACAATTGGCGTTGCTGTTATGAACCTTAAAACGAAATATAAGCTTGATAGGGCGATGTACCTTGAGGACTCCCCCATCGAAAATGTTTCGCGCTACAGAGCGCGGAGCATCCCCGTTGCCGGCGCACTTTTGCGGCAGGAGGACAAGGAAGAAAAGCAGCTCAGCCTGCTTTCAACCGACGAATAGCACAAACGCGCCCTACATTTTCCCCTCCACCCCGACTTTTGAAAACCGGATGAACCTATTATAAGGAGAGTACGCGCTTGAAAATTACTAAGGAAAAAGCCTTGACACTTGGAGCAAACATTTTAAAAATTCTTGTGGGTGCGCTCATTTTTGCCGCAGGAATACGCTGGTTTTATTTCCCCTCGTCGCTCGTTTCCGGCGGCGTTACGGGTATCGCAATGATAATCAACTTTCTCACCGATGCACCTGTCGGTATCGTTGTCATTGCCATAAACATTCCGCTTTTTCTAATAGCGCTCCGAACCTATGGGCCAAGGTTTCTTATCGGCTCACTTTTCGGTATGCTTGCAAGCTCCATTGCCATCGACCTTTTGTCAATGATTGAGCTTGAAATTACAACCGAGCCTCTGCTTGCCGCCATCTACGGCGGTGTCTTTGCGGGGCTTGGTCTTGGAATTGTTTTCACAACAGGTGCTACCACCGGCGGAACGGACGTTGTGGCGCGGCTCATCCGCGAAAAATTTCCCTACATCAACCTTGGCACCTTCATGCTCGCACTGGACGGCGTTGTTGTCACCGCCTATGCGCTTATTTTCAAAAATTACGACAACGCAATGTATTCCGTGCTCTCTCTTTTCATCACAGCAAAGCTCATCGACATGGTGCTCTACGGCTCCTCTCAAGACAAGCTCTGCCACATCATTTCCGAATACAGCGACGAAATAAAAGCCGCAATTGTTGAAAAACTCGACAGAGGCGTTACCCTGCTCTCCGGCAAGGGCGCATATTCCGGTCAGGAAAAGCAAATTTTGCTCTGTGTCGTAAAGCGCCGTCAGATTGTTGAAATCAAAAAAATCATCAAAAATATCGACAAAACCGCCTTCGTAATCGTCACAGACACGCGTGACGTTTTCGGTCAAGGCTTTGGCGACATTACGATTGACAAATAGTAAAAACAAAAAATCACCGATTAAATCCGCAATTTAATCGGTGATTGCCAAAAAACAGGAGGGGTCGGCATGAAAAAACGTGTAATTTCATTCGCACTTGCAGTCACTCTGTGCTTTGCGCTCTGCGGCTGCTCGTCACTTTTTAAAAAAGACTACCTCTCCGTTACTAAATATACGGACGAAACCCATCAAAGCAATAACGGCGATGCTATAAGCGTTGCAAACTACGATGAGCTTCGCCAAGCCGTCATTTCAATGATCAACTCACACAGCACCGAGGAAAAATTGAAATTCACCGATTACGGCGAGTCACTGCAGAGCGATTTGGCACAGGTCGGCTGGGCTGTCAAGGCGGACACCGCACTGGGCAGCTACGCCGTTGACTATATCTCCTACGACCTCAACCCCATTGCGGGCTATTATGAAGCCATTGTCTACATCACTTACAGACACTCGCAAAGCGAGCTTCGCGAAATTCGCTATGCTTCCTCAAAAGCGGAGCTTCCTCAAAAAATCGCACCGGCTTTGGACAAGCTTGGCAAAAATGTTGCAATCCGCATTACCAGCAGCACCATAACCCAAGACGAAGCCCTCCTCGCCCTAGAGCGCGCCTATACGGGAAACCCCGCCGGCTGTGTTGTTGCACCAACAGCAACAGTTAAAATCCACCCCGAAAGCGGCACTCAGCGCATTATTGAATACGAGCTCAATTACGGCAAAAGCATGAGCGAGCTTAAAAAGCTAAAAGCCGCACTGGAGGAAAAAATTGCCGCCCTAACAAGCAGCCTGCCCACCAATACCCCCGCACACTTCGCCCTAGCCGCATATAACGCCCTTGCACAAGCCTGCACCTACGACCCCGACACCAAGCTCCGCGACAACCGCCCCGAGCTTGAAAATTCCCTCGGTGAAACCGCCTACGGTGCCCTCTGCGAAGGCGTTGCCGACAGCCGCGGCATAGCCCTAGCCTACAGCGCCCTCTGCCACAGCGCCGGAATTGAAAGCATGGTAGTCCGCGGCAGCGTCAACAAAATCGACCACTTCTGGAACATCATAAAAATCGAAGGCGCCTACTATCACGTCGATGTGTCCGCCACAAAAACCGCCGGCGTCGCCGCCTCCTTCATGCGAAGCGACGCACAAATGCAGGGAAATTATTGGTGGAACATCGAAAGCTACCCCGAATGCAGCGGCCTTAAAACCTACTACGACATCCCCTCCCGCGCATTCTAGCGCCCTC
>JAVVUU010000090.1:3112-4518 GCA_036653035.1 Oscillospiraceae bacterium | reverse complement strand
ATTGACCAATCTTTTTACGACAAAAGCCTAATGTCATGCGGTGAAAACAGCATGACATTAGGCTTTTGTGGGGATTTTGACAGTGAAAATGTGCAAAACAAACGGGAGAGCAAGGGCGGGCTGCGCCCAAATTTGAAAAAGGTTAAGCTTTTTTTCGCTCGCTCATAATCTCGTCCAACAAACGCCAAGCAACATCATCCTTGGACATGAGGGGGAGGGCAAGCTCGCGCTCTGCTGTTATTAGTGTGAGTTGATTGGTGTCAACGCCAAAACCGGCGCCGATTTCACGAAGATTGTTTGCGGCAATCATGTTCAAATGTTTTTTCTCCAGCTTACGACGAGAGTTTTCCAACATATCACGGGTTTCCATGGAGAAGCCGCAAAGAAATTGGTTTGGGATGCGGTGTTCCCCCAACCACGCAAGAATGTCCTGCGTCCGTGCCAAAGGGAGAGCCAAGGTATCGCCGCCGGGAGATTTTTTGAGCTTGTCCTCCGCGGTGGTTTCGGGGCGATAGTCTGCAACGGCAGCAGACTTTATGATAATATCCTGCTCGGCGTGGAGGGAGCTTACCGCCTCAAACATTTCCTGAGCGGAAATGACATCCACCACATCCATATATGGTGGGCGCTTTAGCGCCGTGGGGCCGGAAACCAAGGTGACTTTGGCACCGCGAGCGGCGGCGGCTCGGGCAATGGCATAGCCCATTCGCCCACTGGAGTGATTTGTGAGATATCTTACGGGATCCAAGGCTTCCTGTGTCGGCCCTGCTGTGACCAACACCCGCAGGCCATTCATGTCTTTTTCGCTTGGGAGCGCGTGGAGCACCGCCTCCAGCAAATCCTCGGGTTCCTGCATCTTGCCTTTTCCGACAGTGCCGCAGGCAAGGCGTCCGCTGATTGGCTCAAGAATTTCCCACCCATAGTGGCGAAGCAGCTTTAGGTTGTCCTGTGTAACGGGATTTTCATACATATGGGTATTCATAGCGGGAGCGACAATTTTGGGACAGCCGCAGGCCAGTATTGTGGTTGTCAGCATATCATCGGCAAGACCGTGAGCCAGCTTTGCAAGTATGTTCGCCGTGGCGGGCGCAACAAGGACAACATCTGCTTGATCCGCAAGGGCGATGTGCTCCACCTGATGGGAACGGTTGCGGTCGAAGGTGTCAACTGCAACGCGGTTGCCTGTGAGCGACTCAAAGGTGAGCGGGGTTATAAACGAAGTTGCGTGCTCCGTCATAATTACCTGAACATTCAAATTTTTCTTGACCATGGCAGAAACAAGATCTGCGGCTTTATAGCAGGCAATTCCGCCGGTTACGCCCAACAGTACTGTTTTACCCATAAATAATTCCTCGTTTCCCAATTAAATGCGTTTCAAGTATAGCAAACGTATGACGGAATGTAAA
>JAVVUU010000090.1:0-3012 GCA_036653035.1 Oscillospiraceae bacterium | reverse complement strand
AAAAAGCTCGTATAACTATTGTAAATTCCATTTTATGCTAGTATACTGTTTGTGGTCGTTTGACCGGTCAATACTCCCTGTACCATAAAAGGACGGTAGGGCTTTTGACTTACGGTGGAACGATACATTTAGAAAGCGCTGTATCTCAATATTGAGAACGGCAGCAGGAGGTCATTACCTTGAACAAAAGACAAAATTTAAACTCGCAAAGCAAACGCATCCACGACCTTGTTCTACTCGCTATGTTCACCGCAATTATCTTTCTCCTAGCTTTTACCCCAATCGGACTAATCGACCTGCCACTAATCAAAGCAACTATTTTACACGTTCCCGTCATCATTGGTGCCATTCTGCTTGGGCCTAAAAAGGGTGCCTTTTTGGGTGGAATGTTTGGACTGTCCAGTCTTATCAAAAACAGTCTGACACCAAGCGCCCTTTCTTTTGCATTTTCCCCCTTCATACCCGTGCCCGGTCTTGACAGAGGAAGCCTATGGGCTTTGGTAATCTGCTTTGTACCCCGCATCTTGGTTGGCGTAACCCCTTGGGCCATCTATCAGCTGACACAGCTTCCAACCCGTCACAGCGGAGCACGGCTTCGCGCAATAGGGATGGCGGCCGCAGGTGCTGTTGGGGCATTTACCAACACCGTCCTCGTCATGGGCTTAATCTTTTTTGTTTTTCGAGATGCCTATGCAGCAATCCGAGATATTTCGGTTGAGGCTGTGTTGGGTGTAATTATGGGCGTTGTTGGAGCAAACGGCGTTCCGGAAGCAATAGTTGCGGCTGTACTAACCCCCGCCATTTGCCTGCCGCTTATGCACGCACTTAAACGAACCGCCGCCGCTCCCACCACAACGGTGTCCAATACTTAAACATATGATATTTACTGCCGATATCGGAAACACGAATATTGTTCTTGGCGGCTTTGAAGCCGGTATTCTGCGCCTTGTCCTGCGTCTGCCAAGTGACCGTCAGCGGGGCGCGGCGGCCTACGTTCGGGATTTCCGACATTTGCTGTCTGCCGAAAAAATTTCTCCGGAGAATGCAGAGGGCTGCATTATATCTTCGGTGGTGCCGGAGCTGCAGTCGGTTCTTTCGGCCGCGCTGTGGGAATTAACAGGTAAAATCCCTCTGTTGGTGGATGCAAACATGGACAGCGGTCTTGTCATTCGCCATTATGACGCTTCGCAGCTTGGAAACGACCGTATTGCAGATGCCGTTGCCGCACTTGCACAATACAAACCGCCCATCGCAATTTTTGACATGGGCACCGCAACAACGCTGTCTGTTCTGGATTGTGAGGGCTGTTTAATCGGCGGAATGATTATGCCGGGACTGCGGCTGGCATTGGAAGCATTAAGCTCCCGAGCGGCACAATTGCCGCCAATTGAGCTTGCTGCCCCGAAGCAGCTTTTGGGCACGGACGCAATATCCTGTATGCAGAGCGGGGCCATCTACGGAACCGCCGCAATGTTGGATGGTCTTACCACGCAAGTGGAAACAGAGCTTGGAAAATCGGTGGCTATGGTGGTCACCGGCGGTCTTAGCACTTGCGTAATCCCCTACTGCCGTCATATGGTGTACCATGAGGAAAACTTGCTGCTGCACGGTCTGCATTTGCTCTTCCGGCGCAACTCCAAAAACCGTTCCGATTGAAACAGACAGCAGCCATTGCCAAACATTTTAATTTGCAAAGCCGGCATCGTTAAAAACGGTGTCGGCTTTGATGTATAACAGGACAATTTCATTAAATCTAAATAAATTTGCCAAAACATCTTGAATATTTTACCTTTTTATTATAGAATGTAGCTAATCAATACGGTTTAACAATATAGGAATGATATGTTGCCTATTTATAATAGGCGGATTGGATAAACATAATGGAAAGCAATACAGAAGCGGTGAGCTGCCCCTACATAGTGTTCCGCATAGATTTAGGACTTTTCACATTAAATAGCGCCAATGTAATGGCAATAATGGAGATGCCTCCTGTTGAAGGAATACCCGAAGCACCGGTGGGTATGCGCGGTATATTCATGCACATGGGTCGTGCTGTGCCAATGCTGGATTTGCGAACAGCTCTCGGCAAAAATACCTTGGACAGCGAATACCTTAGCTTTGTAGCCATGCTTGAGCAGCGCAAGCAGGACCATTACCACTGGGTGGAGGAGCTAAACCGCTCAATAGAGCAACACGAGCAGTTCCATCTTGCCACAGACCCCCACAAATGCGCCTTTGGCGAGTGGTACTACAGCTTCAAAAGCGACAACAACGCAATCAACCACCACATGAAAAAAATTGAAGCGCCGCACAGCTTGTTGCATGGGGCGGCTATAGAAGCGGAGGCCTGCAATCAAGAGCATAGCAAGTGCAAAAGAGAAAAATGCATAAAAGAAATTTTATACGAAGCGGAGCACGTCTATGCGAAAACCGTAATAGACCTCATAGAGGAAGCCAAAAACGTGATGAAGGACAGCTATCGCGAAATGGCGTTGGTAATAGAGCACAATGACAACTACTACGGATTGGCCGTGGATGAGGTGCTCAGCGTCGAAGAGGTTGAGGATGGCGGCGGACGCGATGGCGTAGACGCAATATCAAAAATCCCAATGGTAAAGGCCATCAAAAAATGTCGTCGCTATGAAAATGAAATGATAATAGAGCTTGACGAAGCAAAGCTGTTGGAGCATTTCAGCTTTTGATTTAACATATACCATAGCTGCTTTTGGCGCAGTCTGTCGAAAAAACCTCGCAGAGTTTCCCGCCATCAAGCATTATTTACATAAATTCCAAAGGCACACAGGTTGATTTTACCTGTGTGCCTTTTTGTGTTCCGACACAATTCACCAAAAATCGCCTTCCGCATACAATGAGAATGAGCCGGCGAAACTCAAGCGATAAAATGAAATAACGCCGACCTTTTGCAGAGGCTTGGGAGCGTGAAAATGCTTTTGAGTACTGCAATTAAAAACTAAAATTTGGAGGTTATTTTTATGGGAATGCCCATTATAA
>JAVVUU010000089.1:0-4528 GCA_036653035.1 Oscillospiraceae bacterium | reverse complement strand
TCGCAAAAAAGAGAAACGGTTGTTAGCTTCGTTCCACCCCGCTAAAGCGGGGTGCCATCCCCGCGCCGTGTCGGCGCGATTGTCCTCCGCACCCCCAAAGGTGCGGCTTTTTTGCGCCCGATTGGCGCAAAGCCTAATCAAAAAACTTATTGTGTATTACTTGAACGGCTTTGTCCGCATAAGCCTCTTCAATCAGCACCGAAACCTTAATTTCACTGGTTGAAATCATCTGTATGTTGATTTTCGCATCGCACAGTGCTTCGAACATGGTTGAAGCAATGCCGGAGGAGGAGAGCATTCCCGCGCCGACTATGCTGACCTTTGCGACGTTTTTCTCGGCATAAATCTCGCGGAAGCCAATGTTTTCCTGACGCTCGTTCAGAATTTCAAAGGCTTTTTCAAGCTCACTTTCGGCAACGGTGAAGCTGATGTCGTTCGTGCCGTTTCTGTCGATTGACTGGAGAATGATATCAACATTTATTTTTGCGTTTGCCAATGACCTAAATACCTTAAAGGCAATTCCCGGCTCATCGGGTACGCCGACAACCGCAATTCTTGCCACATTTGTGTCCTTTGCAATGCCGCTTATTTTCATCTGTTCCACGTTTTTCACGACCTCCTTAACTTTTGTGCCGGGCTTTCTCTCGTAACTGGAAAGAACTTCCAAATCAACGCCGTAGCGCTTTGCCATTTCAACGGAGCGGTTGTGAAGAACCTGCGCACCCAGCGAGGCAAGCTCCATCATTTCGTCGTAGGTTATTTCGTCAAGCTTGCGTGCGCCCTGAACCTTGCGCGGGTCGGCGGTAAATACGCCCTCAACATCGGTGTAAATCTGGCATTTGTCCGCGTGGAGAGCGGCGGCAATGGCAACGGCGGAGGTGTCCGAGCCGCCCCTGCCAAGAGTTGTGATGTCGCCAATTCCGCTGACGCCTTGAAAGCCTGTAACGATGACTATACGGCGTTTGTCAAGCTCCTGATGCAGACGTTCGGTTGAAACGGAGCGTATACGCGCACAGCCGTATTCGAAGTTTGTAATCATTTGAACCTGCCAGCCTGTTAGTGAAACAACGGGCAACCCCAACTTTTCAAGCGCCATGCTCATCAGCGCAACGGATATTTGTTCGCCCGTTGAGATGAGAACGTCAAGCTCGCGCTTTGAGGGGTTTGGGTTAATTTCCGCAGCCTTTTCCAAAAGGTCGTCGGTTGTGTCGCCCTGAGCGGAGAGAACGACAACAACATCGTTGCCCTCGCAGTAGGTGTCGGCAATTATCCCCGCAACGCGATTAACTTTTTCGGCATTCGCAACCGAGCTGCCGCCGAATTTCTGTACTATAAGCATAAGGTGCATTCCTCCATTTTCGGAACTTGCAATAATGCGGGTGTTATTTGGTCTGATGATAACCCATTGTCATTCTGAGGGGAACAAAGAAACTTGAGCGTTTTCAAGGCGGTGCGGTTTTTAGGATGCTTTGACGCTGTAGTTGCCTAGAATGGCATATGAGAGAATTTTTTCAAGAAGCTCGCATTGATATTGCTGTTATATTATATTTGAGTATTTGCAATGTGGTCAATCCAAAATACGGAACATTGAGCGAACGGTCATGCCGCTTGTTAGCTTGAGCATGGTTTTCTCGTCGTAGCTGTCGGTGGCAAAGGCGTATTCATCCTCGGGCGCACCGGGGTATGTTACGAATTTTACCCGACCGAACGCCCAGCCAATCTGCTGAAGCGAGGTTTCGGCGCGGAGATACCAACGTGAGGAAACATAGCCGCTGTCTGTAAAGTAGCCCTTGGGGGCATCGTCCCAATCGAGGTATTTGCGGGCGCGGAAGTGCTTTACAGCGTCTATAACGTCCGCAACAACGGCGCTTGCGGTTGGCCTTTTGCCGGCACCTGCACCGTAGAACATTGCATTGCCAAGCGCGTTTCCGTGAACTACTATGCCGTTCATAACGCCGTCCACATTTGAGAGCAGACTGGTGTTGCTGACAAGATGCGGGGCAACATAGGCGGTTGCGGTGTCGTGACTTGTACGAAGTCCGCGGCCCAAAAGCTTTATTTTATAGTTTAAGCGCTTTGCATATTCGATGTCGGAGGAGGTGACGCTTCCGATACCCGTGGCCTTTACATCATCGGGGTTGACGTGCTTACCGAAGCAGAGGTCGGAGAGGATGCAAATTTTGCGGGCGGCGTCCAAGCCCTCAATGTCGGCGGTGGGGTCGGCCTCGGCATAGCCGTTTTCCTGCGCCTGCTTCAGCGCATCCGCAAAGCTTGCGCCGTTTTGAATCATTTCGGTGAGGATGTAGTTTGTGGTGCCGTTTAGGATGCCATAAACCTCGTCAAGCTTGTTTGCGGCAAGGCATTGGGTGATTGGGCGGATAATTGGAATGCCGCCGCCAACGCTTGCTTCAAAGAGGTAGTTGAGATTTTTTTCCTTTGCGATTGCAATAAGCTCATGCCCCTTGGAGGCAACAAGCTCCTTGTTTGAGGTGACAACATTTTTTCCCGCGAGCAGTGCGCGCTTTGTAAATTCATAGGCTACTCCGACACCGCCCATGGTTTCAACAACCACTGTGACCTCGGGGTCGTTTTCTATATCCGCGAAATCGTGGGTGATGAGCTTTTCACAGGGGTCGCCCGGGAAATCTCTCTTATCCAAAATGTATTTTATGGAAATGTCCTCTGCCGCGTTTCTTGCTATGCTGTCCGCATTTTCCGCAATTACCTCGGCAACGCCGCTTCCGACAGTGCCGTAGCCGCATATTGCTATTTTTGCCATTATTGATCCTCCAGAAGAATATTTATATCTTTTAGCTCTTAAAGAGAGCATTTATCCGGCGATAACCTCGGCCTTTTTCACACCGGTGGTGTTTTGGATGCTGCAGAGCAGCTCCTCGCTCGTAATGACCATGCCGGTTGTTTCGGTGGAAATGGTGACGAGAGCTATGCCGTTTATGGGGATGCTTTGGTTGATTGTAAAAATGTTCGCGCCCGTATTTGCGAATAGGGACAGGACGGTTGAAAGAACACCCATTCTGTCACGAAGCGTGATGTGAAAGGTTATGATGCGGCCGCGCTTGAGATCCTGAAAGGGGGTTAGCGCATCCTTGTATTTGTAAAACGCGCTGCGGCTGATGCCAACAGCATCCGTCGCCTCCGCAACTGTTGCGGCTTCTCCGGTTTCAAGCAGGGTTCGCGCCTTGACAACTTTTATGAAAATTTCGGGTAACATACCCGCTTCAACAAGATAATATTTTGGCTCATTTACGGATTGCATCGTTATGTCCTCCTGTGGAAGTCAAATGTTTTTCTGCCGCGTATAGAATATTAACACGCAACGGGAAAATAAGCAACCGTAAATTTGCAAATTACAACACAAATTTACATCAAAATGTTCAAAATATCCATGATTATTTTGCCTATATGAAAAAAATGCGGGTATTTTAGCCAAAAACAACTAAAATACCCGACAAATATAACAATGTTTTGTAAAACGTGACAAGGTGAAATTTGTGCTAAGCAGCAAAAAAAGAGCCAAATATGTTGACTATAAATGAGGGCGAGAAATTTTCGAGAATGGGGGTCATTGCTTCATTTGCCTGCAAATGCCATATTCCGCCGCCCATGAACAGGGAAACCGCAATGCAGACAAGTCCGACAGCGCCGAGAATGCCGGCGATAAGGAAAACATATTTCCAAATTTTTTTCATCAGTTGTCACTCTCCTCATTGACGGCAGAGGGTGTCGGCCGTTTTATCACTTGAAGTAGTTTTGAAATGAGGCTGATTGCCGACCAGAGGGCAAACCAGACGATGAGGAGTCCCAAAGCACCGCCGACAAGACCGCCGCCAAAGAGCAGCAGAGCATCCGCAATGTAGTGGAGGGATTGAAGCCCCATGAGGAGCAGGTAGCCCATGGACACAACCAAAAGCACACCCGCGGCGGCAACTGCAAGGAAAAATACAGCTGTGAGGAGGATAAGGAGGACAGAACCGATGATTGAGAACAAACGCTTTGCGGTAAGTGGATCCTTCTTATCGGACACCGTTTTTGGGGGCTTGGGCGGTTTAGCGAAGCTTTCCTCCTCGGCGGAGGTGCCTTCGTTTACTGTTAAATCGTAGAGGTCGAGGTTGATGTCGGGCACCGGCGGAACGGGAGCTTCCAATATTTCGGGAATTTCGGTTTCGGAGGACTCTGCGATGGTGGATGGCTCCGATTGAAGACCGTCTATGGCTTTTCCGGAGTCCTTTCGCCTTTTGAGGTCGATGGCTGTTGTCATGGGGGTGCCGAGCGCCGCAAGGAGTGCGGCTTCGCCCGCTGTGCCGGCGGCATCGAACTTTTCGGCAAAGCTTGCAATAATAGCCGCCCGTTCATCGGCGGTTACGAAGGTGAGATATTGAGTTAATTCCGCAAGGAACTGTTGTCTGTTCATCCGCAATCCCTCTTTAATGTGTGATTTTGGGTACTACTTACATTATATGCTTCATTATGTAAACGGTCAAGACTTTTAAGTGGGATGGCAAATCAT
>JAVVUU010000088.1:0-4657 GCA_036653035.1 Oscillospiraceae bacterium | reverse complement strand
GGGGTGTGGAAGAATTGGTATTTAGACGCTTGCTAAAATTCGTTGCAATGTGTATAATAATCTTTAGGCCACATATGGGAAAGAGAGGTATTTTATGAACGATAACATAAAAAAGCTCCGTGAAATGATTGAAAGCAGCAACAGCATTGTCTTTTTTGGAGGTGCGGGCGTTTCAACGGAAAGCGGCATCCCGGATTTTCGCAGTGTGGATGGGCTGTACAGCCAAAAATACAAATATCCGCCCGAGGAAATTTTGAGCGGCAGCTTCTTTCGGGCGCACCCCGAGGAATTTTATGAATTTTACCGTGACAAGCTCTATGTCAACGAGGTTCACCCAAACCGTGCTCACACTCGCATAGCGGAGCTTGAGCAGGAGGGAAAGCTTACGGCTGTTGTAACACAGAACATAGATGGGCTTCACCAAGCGGCAGGCAGTAAAAAGGTGCTTGAGCTTCATGGCACTTTGCACAGATTTTATTGCGTCCGCTGTGGGCGCGAAATGCCGGAGGATGAGGTTAACGCCTGCACGGCGGCACCGCGCTGTGAATGCGGCGGCATTATTCGCCCCGATGTTGTCCTCTATGAGGAGGGTTTGAACGGCGACACACTGACAGAAGCCATGCACTGCATCAGCGAATGTGATATGCTCATTGTTGGCGGCACCTCCCTTGCCGTCTACCCCGCCGCCGGTCTTATCACCTACTACCACGGCAAAAAGCTTGTACTTATAAACAAAATGTCCACACCCTACGATGCTCATGCAAACCTCATAATAAACGAAAATATCGGCGAGGTTTTTGCGCAGGTCTAACCTACCCCCCATTTGAAAGGACTGATAACCATTAGAACCGATGTTCTCGGTGTGGGCTTTGACAACCTTACAATGTCCGAAGCCACCCATGCCGCAATGGAGCTTATAGATAGCAAAAGCGGTGGCTTTGTTGTCACGCCAAACCCCGAAATTGTAATGCTTTGCCGCGAAAACGCGGAGCTTATGCACGCCGTTCAAAGCGCCGCGCTCGTGCTTGCGGATGGCGTTGGCGTAGTTTTGGGCGCAAAAATTCTTGGCACACCAATGAAGCAAAAGCTCCCCGGAATTGACTTCGCGCAGGAGCTTTTTGCCATACTTGCAGAGCGAAAAATGTCCGTATTTTTATTTGGCGCAAAGCCGGGCGTTGCGGATGAAGCCGCAAGCAGGCTAAAAAGCCGCTTCGAAGGTCTTGTAATCGCCGGCACGAACGATGGCTATTTTACCGACAGCGCCCCAATTGCAGAAAAAATCCGCGCCGCCGCGCCCGACCTTTTGCTTGTCTGCCTCGGCGCTCCCAAGCAGGAGCTTTGGATGCTGGAAAACGGTCCCAAGCTCAATGTTGGCCTTATGGCAGGGCTTGGCGGCTCCTTGGATGTTCTTGCGGGAGTTGCCGAACGCGCCCCCGAAAAATGGCAAAAGCTTGGTCTTGAATGGCTCTACCGCCTAATAAAAGAACCAAGCCGCATAGGCCGAATGATGAAGCTTCCAAAATTCGTCTTTGCGGTAATAGGGCAAAGGCTACGCAAAAAATAAGCAAAAGAGGGAAAATTTATGCAGGGCAGGCTTATAGTATTGGAAGGCATAGACGGGAGCGGAAAATCCACCCAATTCAAGCTCCTAACGGACAGACTCACACAGGAGGGCATTCCCTTTCGTCGCATTGTTTTTCCGCGCTACAACGAAAGCTCCTCGGCGCTTCTGCGCTCCTACCTCTCCGGTGAATTTGGCAGCGAGCCTCAGGATGTCAGTGCCTATGCCGCCTCAACCTTTTTCTTTGTTGACCGCTTTGCCTCCTACAAAACCGACTGGGGCAGCTTCTACAACAACGGCGGTCTTATAATAAGCGACCGCTACACCACCTCAAACGCCATTCATCAGGGCGCAAAGCTCCCCGAAAACGAGCTTTGCAATTATTTGGATTGGCTCTATGATTTTGAGTTTCGTTTGATGGAACTTCCAAAGCCCGATATCGTCCTATATATGGATATTGACCTTTCCACCTGCCTCAATCAAATGAAAATCCGTCAAGAGCGCACCGGCACTGCCGGCGATATTCACGAAACCAATTCGGACTATCTTGCCGCCTGTCTAAACACCGGAAAAACAGCCGCCGAGCGTCTTGGTTGGAGCAAAATTTCTTGTTTGGAAAACAATTCAATGCGCAGTGTTTCAGATATACATGAGGATATCTACAATATGATAAAAGGAGTAATATAATGGTATACATTCTTCTTGGAACAGGCTTTGAGGAAATCGAAGCCATATCACCCTGTGACATCCTAAAACGCGGCGGCATCCCAACAAGCCTTGTTGCCGTTGACAACAAAAATTCCGTCGCCGGCGCACATGGAATTTCAATTTGCGCCGATGCCCCCCTAAATAGCATCTCACCAAAAGCGGGCGACACAATCCTAATTCCCGGCGGCATGGGCGGAGTTGACTCCATAAAAGCAAGTGATGCCGCAATGAATTTCATCTCCTCCGCAAAAAGCGCCGGTGCCGAGCTTGCGGCAATTTGCGCAGGCCCCTCCGTCCTTGCAAAGCTCGGTCTAATAAACGACCGCCACATAACCTGCTATCCCGGCTGTGAAAGTCTTATGGGCACCGCTCTTTGCGACTGCACAAAATCCACAGTGCAGGATGGCACCCTCATAACCGGCCGTGCTCCCGGTGCCGCAATTGATTTTGGTCTGGCGCTTCTCGCTCATATCGGCGGCGATAAGCTTGCAGAGCAGGTTCGCTTGGAGCTTGTATATTAAAATGAACAAACTTTCTTTTCGCGCAGAGGTAAAGCAGCGCATTGCCGCACTTGACGACAACTACATTTCCGCAAGCAATGAGCGCATATTTCAAGAGCTTATAGCTCTCCCCGAATTTATCTCCGCCCCCCGCATCTTCACCTACCTCAGCATGGGGCGTGAGGTGGACACGCGCAAGCTTATAGCATATTGCGAAAAGCTCGGCAAGCCCCTTGCCCTGCCAACAAATTTGCATGATGGCGAAATGAGCTTTGCTCTTATTGATTGTCCAATCGACAGCCTTCCCTTGGGCGAATTTAACATTCCCGCCCCGCCCGGCAGCTCCGAAATTGTTTTTCCGCAGTTGAACGACCTCATCCTTGTGCCCGCGCTCTGCTTCGATAAAAATAATTTTCGTTTGGGTCGCGGTGGGGGATACTATGACAGATACCTCTCCTCCTGTAAAGCCTTTTCCGTTGGCCTTTGCCGCGAAGCGCTCCTCGTTCCCGCCGTTCCAAGAGAGAGCTTTGATATGCAAACAGCCTGTCTTATAACCGAAAAAAGAATTGCGAGACCTGTGAGGGTCTCGCAAAGGTAGGCTTTCATCTCTCTGTTTCACAGCTTTCTAGCAGCAGGTATTTCCGCAGCCGCATCCGCCGCCGCAACCACAGCCGCCGCTGTTTCCGCATCCACAGCCGCAGCCGCTGTTGCCATTGCCGCATCCGCAGCCACAGCTGTTGCCGCACTCGTTGCCGCATCCGCTATTGCCTCCGCCACAGCAACAAGCAATCAGAATAACAATAATGATAATCCATAGGCAGCTACTTCCGCCATTTCCACATCCACCAAACATTATTTTTTCCCTTTCTCCGCGCACAACTATTTTTTAATTTGCCACCCTGCGCGGTGAGCAGACTATATAACCGAGATTCAAAAAGGCAGGGGCGTTTTTGCTTTCGTCGCCTTTTGACCCATACTATGCCCTCTACCGCTTTGCGGTTACAGTCTATCAAAAAAGTTAAGGAGTTTTCTATGTCTGAAAAAAACTATAACGATGACCGCTCTGCCGACTCTGCCGGCAGCAAGCCCAAAAAAGGCTTTTGGAGCTACAAGGAAAGTGACCTCCCGCAGGATGATTTGCCCGCAAAACAGCCGCGAAGTAAATCAAAATCCGATTTTTCCGATGAGCTTGACGAAAACGAGCTATATGACGACCGCCAACCAAGCGAGCGCGATTACCGCCCCATCCGCACAAGGCGGGACGGCAAAACAGGCTGCCTTGGCGGGGTAATGTATTTTATTTTCATCGTCAGCGTCAGTACAATTCTTGCCTGCCTTGCATGGATGGCGGCAAGCGACGTGCTTGCCCTCAACAAAGAGGAGCTTACAGCCGAAATTGTCCTGCCCCAAGAAATTTTCACAAAGTACGACCGCGAAATTAAGGACAAGGACGGCAAGGTCACCGGCACAAAGCCCGATTGGAAAGCAAACAGCATGGGCGATGTTGCAAAAATCCTTAAAGATGCCGGCATAATCGAATACAAATTCCTTTTCAAGCTCTATTCAAGCTTTTCGAATGCCAACATCAAAATTGACCCCGGCACCTATGAGCTTTCCACCCAGTTCGACTACCGCGCAATAGTCAAAAAAATGCAGTTTGGCAGTGAATCCCAAGTCCGCACAAAGGTCACCTTCCCCGAGGGCTTCACAAACAAGCAAATTTTCCTGCGACTTGAAGAAAACAAAATCTGCCAATACGACGAGCTTATGGAATGTGCCGCAAACGAGGAGTTTGATTACAATTTCCTCAAGGACATCCCCATGGGCAATGCCTCAAGGCTGGAGGGCTTCCTTTTCCCCGACACCTATGAGTTCTATCAGGGCATGA
>JAVVUU010000087.1:0-4688 GCA_036653035.1 Oscillospiraceae bacterium | reverse complement strand
CCCGTTATGCCCGTAAACACCTGCTCTCCCGCCGAATTTATAGCCCGCGGCGGCAGAATTCCCGCACCCCTGCACAGCCTTAAAAACTAAACTATAATGGGAAAATTTTTCCCGCCGACAGTTTGAATTTGGAGTACAAATGGAACAACAAAAATTAGACCGCATCAACGAGCTTGCACATCTTGCAAAGCAGCGGGAGCTAAACGCCGCCGAAACCGCCGAGCGCGAGGTTCTCCGCGGGGAATATATCGCCGAATGGAAGCGCGGCGCAACCGCAACCTTGGAAAACACCTATGTTGTGGACGAAAAGGGCAACAAGCGGAAGCTGAACAAAAAATAATCCCCAAAAAGCGATATTGGTTTCGCCCAAAGGCACGGCTTTTCGGCGGAAAAATATAATAAACCCACATAGCTGCCAGCTATGGAGAAGGAGAAAGAAATGCTTAAAAACACAGAAAAAACAATGGATAAGGTGGTCGCGCTTTGCAAAAACCGCGGCTTTGTCTACTCCGGCTCGGAGATTTACGGCGGACTTGCCAACACATGGGACTACGGCCCCCTCGGCGTTGAGCTGAAAAACAACGTCAAAAAAGCTTGGTGGAAGAAATTTGTCCAAGAAAACCCCTACAATGTCGGCTTGGACTCCGCCATACTCATGAACCCGCAGGTTTGGGTGGCTTCCGGTCACGTCACCACCTTTAACGACCCCCTAATCGACTGCAAGGCCTGCAAAATGCGTCACCGCGCCGACAAGCTCATTGAAGCTTGGCTCCACGAAAACAGCCGTGACGATGTTAATGTTGAGGGCATGACGAACGACGAAATGGTCGCCTTTATCCGCGAAAATTCCATCCCCTGCCCCGGCTGCGGCAAGAGCGACTTCACAGATATCCGCAAATTTAACTTAATGTTCAAAACCCATCAGGGCGTTACGGAGGACAACTCAACAGAGGTCTATCTCCGTCCGGAAACCGCACAGGGCATTTTTGTAAACTTCAAAAATATTCAGCGCACCTCCCGCCGCAAAATTCCATTTGGTGTCTGCCAAGTTGGCAAAAGCTTCCGCAACGAAATCACCCCGGGCAACTTTACCTTCCGCACCCGTGAATTTGAGCAGATGGAGCTTGAATTTTTCTGCGAGCCGGGCACCGACCTCGAATGGTTCGAATATTGGCGCACCTATTGCCACGAGTGGCTCTTAAATCTTGGAATGCGCGACGAAAATCTTCGCCTGCGCGACCACGAAAAAGAGGAGCTTTCCTTCTATTCAAAGGCAACCACCGACTTTGAGTTTATGTTCCCCTTCGGTTGGGGCGAGCTTTGGGGCGTTGCCGACCGCACGGACTACGACCTCACTCAGCATCAAAACATCTCCGGACAGGATATGACATATTTTGACCAGGACAAGAACGAGCACTATGTTCCCTATGTTGTCGAGCCTTCACTGGGTGCCGACCGCGTAACTCTTGCGTTTTTGGTTGAAGCCTATGACGAGGAGGTTGTCGGTCAAGACAAGGACGGCAAGGACGATATCCGCGTTGTGCTTCACCTTCACCCTGCCTTAGCACCCATAAAATGCGCCGTTCTGCCGCTCTCAAAAAAGCTTGCGCCTGCGGCAACGGAGCTTTACCACAGCCTGCAAAAGCACTTCATGGTGGATTACGACGATGCCGGCTCAATAGGCAAGCGCTACCGCCGCCAGGATGAAGCGGGCACACCCTTCTGTGTAACTCTCGACTTCCAAACCGTTGGTGATGACAAAACCCCCGCCGATGGCTGTGTTACCGTTCGAAATCGTGATACAATGGAGCAGGAACGTATAAAAATTGACGAGCTTGCCGATTATATCAATAAGAGAATTGCGTTTTAACACCACAAAAAATTACAGCGCCACTGCCCGGGACTTTTCCCGAGCTTTTCGGCGCGGAAGGAGGAAGTCATGCTAAAGGAGCCACAAAAGGAAGCTTCCATGAGCGCGGGACAGGGCTTTGTTAAAATGATTCGTCCTGTTGGCTGTGTTCTGTTTTTGCTGATATTTGTTCTGTATCTGGTTTTTTGCTTCACCTACAAAAAGCCCGCGCTTGCGGACTATACACCTCCGCATGAATCCTCCTACTATACACAAAGCAGCGAAGGACTTGCGGAGCTTAAAACAGAGCTTGAAGCAAATGTTTTTCCAAAGCTTAATGGCGTTATCCGCTGTGATGTGAACCCCGAGTTTTTAACTGTAATCATTGACCAAAAAGACTTTGAGGCCACCCGTAGCGCTATTTTAAAATACTACGATGAAAACCTATTTCAATTCGTTGGGGAGGAAGTTTCATGAAGGACGGCTTTATAAAAGCTGCGGCGGGAACGCCGAAAATCCATGTTGCAGATTGCGAATATAACAAAAACGCCCTGCTCGCACTAATTCGAAGTGCGGCTTCACAGGGCGTTAAGCTGCTTGTTTTGCCCGAGCTTTGCATCACGGGCTACACCTGCGGTGATTTGTTTTTCCAAAAAGCGCTCCAACACGCGGCGGAAAAAGCCTTGCAGGAGATTTTGGCGGCTACAGCGGGGCTTGACCTCCTGTTCGCCGTTGGCCTGCCTGTGCTCCGCTTGGGAAAGCTTTATAACTGCGCCGCCGTTTGCTGTCACGGCGAGCTTTTGGGGATTGTTCCCAAAACATTTTTGCCCAATTACAGCGAGTTTTCCGAGCCGCGCTGGTTTACTGCCGGCGGCGAAAATGACGGCATTATCTGCTTTGCCGGACGCGAAACCCATTTTGGTGCCGACCTCGTTTTCCCCTGTGACACTATGGACGGGCTTCTTGTCGGCGTTGAAATCTGCGCCGACCTCTGGACCTCCGTGCCGCCCTCCTGTGCTCTTGCGGCCGCCGGCGCAACAGTTATCTTTAATCTCTCCGCAAGCCCCGAATATGCCACAAAGGACGAGTACCGCCGAAACCTTGTTACAAGCCAGTCCGGGCGGCTTATTTGCGGCTATGTCTATGCCTCTGCGGGCGAGGGCGAAAGCACCACCGATTTAATTTTTGGCGGGCACAATTTAATCGCGGAAAATGGCGTTCTTCTTACCGAGCGCCGCTTTGAAACCGGACTTACAATATCCGAATTGGATGTAAATTACCTCAATTATGAGCGTAGCCGCATAAATGTGTTCCCTGCCGTCACCGAAAAAGTCTTTAAATATGTCAACTTTTCGCTGATTGTTACAAAAACCGAGCTAACGCGGAAAATGTCCTCCACTCCATTTTTGCCTATTCCGGATTCACGAAAGCTTAGCCACAGCGAGGATGTTTTGCACCTTGCCGCGCTTGGTTTGCGCAAGCGTATTGTCCACACAGGCACAAAAAAGCTTGTTATCGGCGTTTCCGGCGGGCTTGATTCCACCCTTGCCCTCTTAATTTCGGTTCGCGCACTCGATATGCTGGGGCTTCCGCGCGAAAATATTATCGCCGTTTCCATGCCCTGCTTTGGCACCTCCGAGCGCACAAAAAGAAACGCCGAAACCCTATGCTCCGAGCTATGCGTCACGCTTCGAACAATTGACATCACGGACTCTGTGCGCCGTCATTTTGCCGACATCGGGCACGATGAAAATGACCTTTCCGTGGTTTATGAAAACGCGCAAGCGCGTGAACGCACACAGGTTTTGATGGACATTGCAAATTCCTGCGGCGCTTTGGTTGTTGGCACCGGCGATATGTCCGAGCTTGCTCTCGGCTGGGCAACCTTTAACGGCGACCATATGTCCATGTATGGCGTTAATTCGGGCATTCCGAAAACACAGGTGCGCTGTTTGGTCGATTTCTGCACCAAAAACGCCGAAACTCTGGCGCTTGCGGCAGTTTTGCGTGATATTCTTGCAACACCCGTCAGCCCCGAGCTTCTGCCGGCAAAGAACGGCGACAGCTCTCAGATAACCGAGGATTTAGTCGGCCCCTATGAGCTTCATGACTTTTTCCTTTTCCACCTCATCCGCTGCGGCTGTGAGCCGAAAAAAGTTCTGCGCCTTGCGGAATACGCTTTTAACGGCCTTTTCGACAGAGAAACAATCCTCAAATGGCTGCGCGTTTTTATCACGCGATTTTTCGCACAGCAATTCAAGCGAAGCTGCCTGCCGGACGGTCCAAAGGTTGGCACGATGAGCCTTTCACCGCGTTCCGGTTTCGTCATGCCCTCGGACGCCTGCGCCACTGCATGGCTTTCACAGCTTGACAATCTATAAAAAGCTACGTAAATTTTCAGCTTGAAAAATTTCCAACAAAATGTTAGCATATACACAAATGCAATTTGTGGAGGGCTTGCCCTATGATGAAAATTCAAAAATCCTCAGAGGATTATCTTGAAATGATTCTCATGCTCAAAGAAAAAAAAGGCTTCGCCCGCTCCATAGATATAGCTTCGGAGCTGTCCGTCACGAAGCCCAGCGTTAGCTATGCCACAAAGCGCCTGCGTGAAAACGGATACATCACAATGGATGCCGACGGGCTGATAACCTTAACCGAAACCGGTCACGCAATCGCTCTGCGTATGTACGAACGCCACAGAATGCTGACCGCATTCCTAATGTCCATCGGAGTTGACGAAGAAACCGCCCGCGACGACGCCTGCAAAATGGAGCACGACATCAGCGACAAAAGCTTTGACGCCATGTGCAAATTCTCCCACTGGTAGATCCCCCCC
>JAVVUU010000086.1:0-4721 GCA_036653035.1 Oscillospiraceae bacterium | reverse complement strand
AAACGGAGCAGCTAAAAAAATTTCTCGGAAAGCTCTTGGAGTGGAACTAATTTTCAGTTAAAAACATTGAGGTTTTTTGACAAGCAAAGGGTGCTGTTGCAAATTGCTGCAACAGCACCCTTTTATTTGCCGATAAGACCCTGCCGTTCCGAGCGAAGCGAGGAGCTTTTACCCCTGCTTTATTCCAAGCTTGTTGAAAAAACCGATGCGCTCTGCGGAATTTGGGCGGTTGAAGCGGCCAAGGCTCAAAAGCTCGTTCGGGTCGCCCGTTAGCGTGTTTACGGCTTGGTCGCAGGTGAACATTATTTTATAGCCGCGCGCCATGAGAATTTCCTTGGCTTCCTCGCAATAAAGACCGTAGGGATAGGCAAAGGCGCAGGGCTTTTCGCCGAGGGCACTGACAAAACAGCGTTCCACGCGCTCAAGGTCGGCGGAAAATGCGGCGGTGTAATTTTCCTTGCTTTCGCCCGCATTTATTTTACAGCCGCGGCGGCTTCCCATGTCGTGCATATCGTAGGTGTGTACGGAAAGCTCCACGCGGGGAGATTTAACAAGCTCCCGCAAATCCGACCAAGAAAAATAGGAATAGGCGATGTTGTGGTCCTCAAACTCGGTGTAAAAGTCGGTAAAACGCCCGACAATTGCCATAACTGCACACATATTATACTTTTCAAGCAACGGCAGGGCGTAGACACCAAAGCTCTCCTGACCATCATCAAAGCTTATCATAACAGATTTTTCGGGCAGCGCATATTCGCCGTTCACATACGCCAAAAGCTGTTTAAGGCTTATCGCCGTGTAGCCGTTTTCGGACAGATATTTAAAATCGCCCTCCAGAGTTTCGGGCGAAACAACATAATCGCCGCAGCGCTCCGGCGCTGTGCTGATGTGGTGATACATTATAATCGGCAACGAAATGCCGCCCTCCGCTTTCGATTTTGCCATGGAGCCGCAAAGTGCAAGTGCGCAGGAAAGCGTTAGCGCCGCCGCAATAAATTTTTTAAACAAATGTCTACCTCCCCAAACAGCCTGTTCAAAAAATCCTCCGCGGATTTTTAAAATCGGCCGTTTGTTCTCTAATGAGTATGCGCACGGAAGCCGACAATATTTGTTGGGAAAAATAGAATTTTTAAAAAAGCCCTTGACAAAGCAAATAGCAAGTGTTATTTTATATCTAACGTGATTAGGTAACAAGGGAGGCGAGGCAGTGAGCTACTCGAGCGAGATATTAAGAGGCCACACGGAAACCATCATTCTAAGACTGCTGAAGGATAGGGACTCCTATGGCTACGAAATCCTAAAAACCATTCTTGAAGAGGGCGAGGGTTTGCTGGACATTAAGGACGCAACAATTTACACGGCATTCAAGCGAATGGAAAAAGAGGAGCTTATCACAACCTATTGGGGCGGCGAGGATAACGGCGCCCGTCGCAAATACTATTCAATAACCGAAAAAGGCAAGGACTACTATTATACCAAAGCGGCAGAATGGAAAGAAATAAACGTAATTTTAAACAATTTAATTGGAGGAAATTAAAATGGAGAACAGAATTAAAGAGTATGTTGAAACAGAGTTCACGGTATATCCGCAGACGGAAAAAATCATGGTGCTTCGTGAAGCGCTGCTAACACTTATGCTTGATAAATATGCGGATTGCCGCCACTACGGGATGTCCGAGCAAAAGAGCTTTGAGCTTGCCATTGCAGTTACGAAAAGCCGCTTCGGAAAGCAGAACCTTCTCAAAAACATTCGCAAGCAGGAGGACATTAGGCGAGTGGACAGCAGCCTAATCGGGGGTGTGGCCTAATGGAACAAAAGCTGAGGAGATATGTTGACCGAAAATTCGCAATCTACCCCAAAACGAATGAAATACTCGAGCTTCGCGAGGAGCTGTTCTCAATGATGCGCGACAAATACAGGGATTACCAAAACAGCGGTATGTCAAAGGAAAAAAGCTACAAAAAAGCACTGACCTTTATGGACAGCTACAAGCAGGCCATAAGAGAGGTCGAAAAAGGCAGCGAGCTTGGCGCTCTCCGAAAAAAGCTAATCGGAACATTGACATTCAGCGCCTTGTATTTTATAGTGTTCACCGGAGCCTATCTTTATGTGAGCATGGTGCTTGTAAAAAGCTTTGAGCGCACATGGCTGATTGGCGTTGCGGGCGCTTTCATCTACCTCATATATCTTGCCGCAACACTTTTGAGCTATGCACGAATGTTTGATATGCAGGTGTTTGCCCGCTGTATGATGGGATTTTTATTTTTCAGCTTTATCCCGCCGATTTATGTTTTTCCAAACCTTTTCTGCATGGAAATGCTGGGTGTTTCGGGCTGGGCGCACAGCTGGCTTATAATTCCCATAATCCTTTTCATCTACGTCACGGCGGATTTAATAGTGTTCGCAAGAAAAACGGGAAAGCTTGCCTTTGGACTGGAGCTTGCGGGAGCGGGACTTCTGCTAACAACCGCAATTTACCTCATAGTGTCCTACTTCAACCATATGTGGAGCGTTGCGTGGATAATTTATCTCCTATATCTTGCCGTTGCCGCACTGGTGTTTTATATATGCAAAATTAAAAGCATGAGGAAAAAATAATATGAGCGCTCAAAATGCCAACAACAAAAAACACGCCGAGGAGCAATACCAATACAAGGACTGGATGCGGCTCGACAACGCGGCAACCATCTATCCCGCCATCAGCACAAAGCGAAACCCCTCGATGTTTCGTCTTTCAATGGAGCTGACGGAAACGGTTGATCCGGAGGTCTTAAAAATTGCGCTTGAGCACACGCTAAAGCGCCTGCCGGGCTTTGCCCAAAGACTGAGAGTTGGTCTGTTTTGGCATTATTTTGAGCATCAGGACAATGCCCCGCCGGTTTTGCCGGAGGTAAACAGTCCCTGCGGCTATCTCGACGGGAAAAGCAACAACAACTTCATGCTTCGTGTCAGATATTTCGGAAAGCGCATTTCAACCGAGTTTTTTCACGCGCTGTCGGACGGTATGGGCGCTATGGTGTTCTTCAAAACACTGGTTGCGGAGTACCTCATCCTTAAATACAATGCGCAAATTCCCTTTGATGACGGCCTGCTGGATTGCAGAGAAATGCCAAAGGAGCGCGAAACCGAGGACAGCTTTTTAAAGCACGCGCGCCCCATCAGCATAGGCCGCGACGAAAAGCCCGCCTACCACATGGGCGGCACTCGCGAAGCACCCGGCGTGCTGCACATTATCACCGCACAAATCCCTTTGAATGAAATCCATTCAAAGGCAAAAGAGTATTCGGCAACTATTAATGAATTATTGGTTGCAGTTTTGATTATGTCGGTATATAATATACAACAACGTGAAGCGAGAGCTTCAAAAAAGATAAAGCCCATAAAGGTCAATGTGCCCATCAATATGCGAAAGTTCTATTCCTCCCACACACTTCGGAACTTTACCTCCTTTGTAAACGTCGGAATAGAGCCGCTCCTTGGCAAATACTCGCTTGAGGAAATCATTGCCGTTGTCCACCACACCATGGCGCTTGAAGCCACCGAAAAAGTCCTAAACGCCAAAATGAGCACCAATGTCACCTCCGGAAGAAATAAGGCAATCCGCATAACACCGCTGTTCATAAAAAACCGAGTGATGAAGCTAATTGTCGATAGGGTCGGAAGCCGTGCCAGCAGTGTAACACTAACAAACATCGGTCTTTTCAAGCTGCCGGACGAAATGGAAAAATATGTCGATAAAATCGTCTGTCACCTTGGCGCGGGCGTAAATCCCGTTGCCTGCTCCTGCATGAGCTACAAGGGAGTTTGCAACTTTACCTTCACAAGAACCGTTACGGAGCCGTTTTTGGAGCGCGAATTTATCGGTCTGCTCGTAAAAATGGGCATAAATGTAAAATTAGAAAGCAACCTAAAATAGTACGAAGCACTCGTAATCGGCGTACCGCCCGCCTAATAAGCGGCGGCATATTAAAAGCCTCAAAAAACAATAAAAGTAGTTTTGAGTCAAAAAAATTTGCTGATGGAGGAACCCTATGGCTTATTGTGTAAATTGCGGAGTGGAGCTTTCCGCCACCGAAAAAAAATGTCCCCTCTGCGGCCGTCCGTCCGATGCGCCGTCGGAGGAAATAACCGAGCGCGCATACCCCGCCGCTGTCCAAAAGAAAAAAATAAGCGCTTGGAATGTCGTTATCTTGGGTGTATTGCTCATGCTAATCCCCGCAATAATTTGCCTAATGTGCGATTTATTCTCCGATTTCAAGATTAGCTGGTCGCTCTATGTTTTGGGCGGAGAGCTTGTTGCATACACCTTCATAACCCTGCCCGTGGTTCTAAAAAGCCCCAAATCACTCGCCTGCATTTCGGCGGATGTTTCGGTTACGGGACTCTACCTAACCCTAATCGCCTACCTCACAGGCAACATGGCTTGGCTTTTGCCGCTTGGCATCCCCGCCGCATTTTTGGTTGGTGCCGCCGTTTTCGGCCTTATAAAAATGTCAAAAACCCGCCTTGCCCCTCTGCACAAGTTTGCAATAGGCGCCGTGGCTTTGAGCGCTGTTTCCATAACAGCGGATATGCTCTCGCGAAACTACCTTTTCCACAGCTTTTTCCCCCGTTGGACGCTCTGCGGTTTGGGGCCGGTTCTAATAATAGCCGGTGCGCTCCTTTACATAGAGCACAACAAGGATATCAAAGACAAAATTGTTCGCAGAACATTTATATA
>JAVVUU010000085.1:0-4856 GCA_036653035.1 Oscillospiraceae bacterium | reverse complement strand
CCCATCAGCGATGTGGAAATTTTGCTGTAATTTGCACTATAAAAGCATTTTGAACAATATAAATGGGGGAGAGGTATTTCCCCCAAAAGTTAAAATTTAATAGAAAAGGTAGGGATTTAGCTATGGAATTAAGACCAAAAATCGTAAAGCTATGCAAAATGGTCGGCGGACTTACAGGCATGGTAAACAAAATCGACGAGAACGCGCCGGAGTATTACGCGCTTGACTGCTGCGTTTCCGATGAGCAGGCGGAGGTTGCCTTGGCAATGGGACTTCGCAAGGAGAGAACGGTTGAATACATAGCCAAAAAATGCGGCAAATCCGTTGAAGAAACCTATAAAATCGCAATGGAGCTTGCGCAAATCGGCGTTTGCAAGGTCTATCATGACAGCGTTGGAAATGAACTTTTCTTGGTTCAAATTTTTGCACCCGGCATACTCGAAATGATGGTAAATAACGATGCACAAATCAATAAATATCCCCAAATTGCAAAGGCATTTGAGGAATACACAAGAATACGCATTTCCTCCATCGCGCCAATGCTCCCCATGGGTCAGGCGATGATGCGCGTTGTTCCCATAGAAACCGCAATTGAGGGCAACTCAAAATCCGTTCCCTATGAGCACCTCTCCTACTACCTCAGCAAATACGATACCTTTTCGGTTGCCGACTGCTCCTGCCGAAAATCCCGCCGATTTTTGGGTCAAGGCTGCGGACACCTTGAAAAAGATATGTGCATACAAATGGGCACGGGAGCAGAGTACTATATCCGCACGGGCAGAGCAAGACAAATTACCCGCGAGGAAGCGATGGACATTCTCAAAAGAGCCGAGGAAAACGGCCTTATGCACCAAATTCCAAACATTGAGGGCTTGGGCGACACGGCGGCAATTTGCAACTGCTGTTCATGCTCATGCTTTGCCATGCGCGTTGCAACAATGTTCGGAAACCCCGATGCAATCCGCTCAAACTACGTTTCCGAGGTCAACACCGAAAATTGCGTTGCCTGCGGTCAGTGCGTTGAAAACTGCCCGACAAACGCCCTAAAGCTGGGTCAAAAGCTTTGCGCAAAAACTCCTATAGCCGTGACCCCGATAAAAACCGTTCGCGACCACGCATGGGGCGAAAAGGACTGGAACGTCGATTACCGCGAAAACCGCCGCGACGTTGTGGACACGGGCACAGCCCCCTGCAAAACCGCCTGCCCCGCCCACATTGCAATTCAGGGTTACATCAAGCTTGCGTCACAGGGCAAATACACCGAAGCTCTGGAGCTTATTAAAAAGGAAAATCCTTTCCCCGCTGTCTGCGGCAGAATTTGCCCGCGCTCCTGCGAGTCCGAATGTACGCGCGGCGACATTGATTTGCCCATAGCAATAGACGAAATCAAAAAATTCATCGCTGACAAGGAGCTTAATGCCGAAACACGCTTTGTGCCAAAAAAGCGCCACGAATACGGCAAGCAAATTGCCATAGTCGGTGCCGGCCCCGCAGGACTCTCCTGTGCATATTATCTCGCTCTGGACGGCTACAAAATCACAGTTTTTGAAAAGCAGGAAAAGCTTGGCGGAATGTTAACGCTTGGTATTCCCTCCTTCCGTTTGGAAAAAGAGGTTGTGAATGCCGAAATTGACATTCTTCGCGAAATGGGCGTTGAATTTAAAACAGGCACAGAGGTTGGCCGCGATGTCACGCTGGCACAGCTTCGTGAGCAGGGCTTCAAGGCGTTTTATCTCGCAATCGGCGCACAGGCGGGCAAAAAGCTTGGCATTGAGGGCGAGGATGCCGAGGGCGTAATCACAGGCGTAGATTTCCTCCGTGAGGTTAATCTCGGCCACGATATCGCGCTCTCCGGCCGTGTCGTTGTAATCGGCGGCGGAAATGTTGCGATTGACGTTGCGCGCACGGCAACACGCCGCGGAGCCGAAAAGGTTTCAATGTTCTGCCTTGAGGGTCTTACAGAAATGCCCGCGCTCCCCGACGAAATTGCGGAAGCGACAGATGAGCAAATCGAAATCAACAACTCATGGGGGCCGAAGCGCATTGTCGTTGAAAACGGCAGAGTTACGGGTGTAGAGTTTAAAAAATGCACAGCCGTATTCGACGAAAACGGCAAATTCTCGCCAAAATATAACGAGGAAGATGTTATAACCGTTGCGGCAGACCATGTTTTACTGTCCGTCGGTCAGTCCATAGACTGGGGCAAGCTTCTTGACGGAAGCCGCGTTTCAACAAACCGCAACAACACAGCCATTGCAGACCTACTGACCTATCAAACAGCGGAGCTTGACGTATTTGTCGGCGGCGATGTGCTGACAGGGCCGAAGTTTGCAATTGACGCAATCGCGGCGGGCAAGCAGGCGGCAATTTCCCTGCACCGCTATGTACAGCCGGGCCAAAGCCTAACCTATGGCCGCGACAGACGCATTTATCACGCTCTCGACAAGGAAAACATCGTTGTCGGCGGCTTTGACTCAACCGTTCGTCAAACAGCCGGCCACAGCAACGAAAGCGCAAAGAGCTTCAAGGATACGCGCCTTACCTTCACCGAGGAGCAGATGAAAAAAGAAACCGAGCGCTGCCTTGGCTGCGGTGCGGTTCAGGTGGACGAATATATGTGCGTTGGCTGCGGTCAGTGCACAACGAAGTGCAAGTTTGACGCGATTAAGCTTGTCAAAAAATACAACGAATTTGCGGATGTGTTTGAGAAGCTGCCAATTCGTGTTGCAAAATACGCCGTAAAGCGCAGCGCAAAAATTGCGGCAACCTCTGTCAAGGAAGCCGTCAAAAAATAGCGGTGCAAAGGAGAAAAAGCTATGCACGAGCTTGGAATAATATGTGAGGTTGTAAAAACCGTTGAAAAAATCGCACTTGAAGAAAACCTTACGACAATCGAAAAAATCGTTCTGCAGGTTGGCGAGCTATCCGGCATGGTGCCCTCCTACATAGAGGACTGCTACCCCGCCGCGGTTTACAAAACAACGCTTGAAAACACAAGGCTGGAGCTTGAAATAATCCCCGGAATAGCTCGCTGCCGCGACTGCGGAGAGGAATTTAACGCCGTTCAATGCGACCTAAAATGCCCCAAATGCAATTCCGAAAAGCTTGAAGCTCTAAGCGGGCGCGAATTTATAGTAAAAGAAATCCTAGCCTCATAACCTCGTCCAACCCGCGCCCATTGGGTGCAGCGCCCCCATAATCAAACTAAGAGCGTGTATGAAAAGCACTTTAGTGTTTCTCATACACGCTCTTGATTTTGGGAACGCAGACCTATTGCACCATCCGTTTGCAGTACCACTCATCATCTGTTTTCCTAAGCTTGCCGTTAATTTCAATGAGTGGATGTCCCAAATCGTTGGGAGTTATGAACCTTATTTTTCCAATGCTGCCGTCCGTGAGAAGAACGGGCTTGCCGATAAGCTCCATTGGCATACGCTCAATAAAAACGCTGACAATTTGCATATCAAGCCCCGAAAATTTTTCGGTGGACAGCTGTGACATAACTGCAAAGGGGCTTTGAGCCTCCTTGTATTGACGCTTTGAAACCATGGCATCATAGATGTCCGAAACGGCGGTAATGCGGGCGAAGTATGAAATATTGTCGCCTTTCAATCCATCGGGGTAGCCGCTGCCGTTCATTTTTTCGTGGTGATGCCGCGCTATGAGGCGGATTGACTCTGAAAACAGAGGGTTGTTTTGAATTAGCTCAAAGGAATATATTGTGTGCATTTTCATTATTTCAAATTGCTCGGGGGAGAGCTTGCCGGGAAAATCGACAATCTCGGAGGGAATTTTTGTTTTGCCTATGTCATGAAGAAGTCCGGCGAGAGTGAGTGTTGCAATGTCCTCCTCGGGAAGCTCGAGCCACTTTCCGATAAGGCCGTTCAGAAAGCTGACATTAACGCTGTGCCGATGCAGATATTCGTCAATTGGCTTTGGCGCGTTGATGCACTGGAGAATGAGGGAGGGGTCGGTGCTTTGAAGCTTTTGCGCAATTCCCGAAGCAACCTGCTGGCTCTGCTCCTTGGAAACCGTTTCGCTGTTTTTGATTTGCTCAAGCAAATTTTCAGTATCGCTTTTTAGTTCGCCGTAGCCAACGGCTTCCTCCAAATATTCCTGCGAAAACAACTCGGGACTTCCGGTGTTGTGATCAAGGAGAGCTTGGTAGGTGGTGGCATAGACAGAAATATTGCGGGTGGAGGAATTAAAACGCTTTAGCATTTTAAGGTTTTTTTCGGTAAGGATTGTGCCCTTGCCAACCAAAAGCACACTTCCGTCATGGTTATAAATGTTTTCGGTAACTCTCATTCCGGGAAACAGGTAGTCAATCGCTATGGGCCGCAGCTCATCTGTAAGGATATTCATTATTCGCTCCTTTGGATGCGGTTTGTATAATATTCTTAATTCTACTTTTTTATGGGTGAATTTGCAAGGTTTTTTTGCATTTTACTCAAAATATTTAACATTTTTCCATATATTGAGATATAAGGAAAAAACTATCGTGCCCAAGCACACCAATGTGTGCGTTTCTTTGAGAAACAGACAAGGCGCGGCGAAATTTACTTCCACCGCGCCTTGCTTTTTCATGGCTATTTTCGAATTTTGGAAAAAAGGGTGTCGATTAGGAATTTGATACCGGTGATTACAAGGCAAAGAGCGAGCCAAAGCAGGCAATTAAAGCTCTCGCCCTTTATGAACCACTTTACAAGTGTTAAAATAAGCGAAATCGCAAAGCCCCATGAAAATGCGTTGAACAGGCGTTCTTTCATATAGTAAAAATCATCTCCGATTTTGAATATCCAAGGTAATGCCGCGGCTTGCGGTATTGCCCAATATAAGTGCTATTTTTTTGCGGC
>JAVVUU010000084.1:0-4912 GCA_036653035.1 Oscillospiraceae bacterium | reverse complement strand
AGCGAAGCGGAACTTAAGTCCCTTGACCTTAGCCTTTTTTCTCTTTGGAAATCGCTAAAAACCATTTCTCTTTTTTCGCAGAAATAAGAGAAACGGTTGTTAGCATCGTTCCACCCCGCTAAAGCGGGGTGCCCCTCTCCGCGCCGCGTCGGCGCGATATCCCCCGCACCGTGGTCGGCCCGATATCCCCCAAGGGCATAAGGGCATAAAAACACAAAAAAAGCTATATGTGCTGCTGCAATTCAAACCCCTCCGCCCGCAGCGCCGCTTTAATCTCCTCCACCTGCTCATGGTCACGCGTTTCAAGCTGCAAGGTAAGGAAGCATGAGTTTATAGCCATGTTCTCCTCACCCCTGTCATGGTGAATTGAAACAACATTCCCGCCCTTTTGTGCGATTATTCTTGAAACCTGCTCAAGCTGTCCCGGCTTGTCCGTCAGCGGAATTGTAAGGTTTGCAACGCGCCCCGCCTTTAGCAGACCGCGTGAAATAACGCGGTTTAAAATTGTAACATCAATGTTTCCGCCGCTAACCAAGCAGGCGGTTTTTTTGCCCTTTAAATCAATTTTTCCAAACATCGCGGCGGCAACGGCAACTGCACCCGCGCCCTCTGCTATCAGCTTTTGCTGCTCAATCAGAGCAAGCACAGCCGTTGCAACCTCGTCATCCGTGACGGTTACAATCTCGTCAACATATTTGCTTGCAAGCTCAAAGGTAAGTTCGCCCGGGCGCTTTACGGCAATGCCGTCCGCAAAGGTTGTAACGCTGTCCAAACCCTCAATTTTGCCGTGCGCGATGGAGTTTGCCATGGAGGGCGCGCCCGCAACCTGAACGCCGTAGACCTTGCATTCGGGGCGCAGACTTTTTATAACGTAGGCAACGCCGGAGATTAGCCCGCCGCCGCCAACGGGAACGATTACCGCATCCATATCGGGGAGCTGCTCCAAAATTTCAAGCCCAACAGTGCCCTGACCCGCAATGACATCCGCATCGTCAAAGGGGTGGATAAAGGTTCGCCCCTCGGCCTTTTCAAGCTCACGCGCCTTGTCATAGGCATCGTCATAAACGCCGTTAACGAGGACAACCTCCGCACCATAGCGCTTAGTTGCCTCAATTTTACTGATTGGTGCGCTGTCCGGCAGGCAGATTTTTGCGGAAATGCCCTCCATAGCCGCCGCGCGGGCAACGCCCTGGGCGTGGTTTCCGGCACTGCAGGCAATAACGCCGCGCGCCTTTTCCTCCGCCGAGAGCTGGTTGATTTTATAGAACGCCCCGCGAACCTTGAACGAGCCTGTAACCTGCAAATTCTCGGTTTTGAGGTAAAGCTCGCCGTTGCAGGGGATGTTCGGGGCGTATATTAGGTCGGTGCGGCGGACGACGTTTTTCATTGTAAACGCCGCGTGGTATACCTTGTCAAGTGTCAGCATTTTTCACAATCCTTTTAAGTTTGATTTGTACATAAAATATAAAAATCTCCATCTCTTAACGAAAAAGAGACGAAGATTAATTCGCGGTACCACTCTTGTTGCCTATGAAGGCCACTCATGGCGCTCAAAAAAGCGCCGCTTCTGTAACGGGAAGCCCCGGTGATGCTTACTTGAAGTAGCTGCCGATTAAAGCGGCGGTTACTTAATGGATATTTCAGCACACGACTTAGGGGTGATTTGGAAACAGACCCGGCTACTGCCTTGCACCAAACGGCAGCTCTCTGAAAACCGGGGGACGATTCCCTGTCCCCATCGACATCTTTGTGGATATTTACAATTTAACGAGCAAAAGAATATTTCATTTAATATACTAGCTTTTTGCGGCGTTGTCAAGGGGAAAACCGCACAAAGATTGCAACGGGGGAACCTCTGATTAAATCCGCCGTGCTTTGTGCGGTTTTTGACAAGAGTGATTTACTCTTGGGACTTGTATTTTTTGATATCGTCCATAATGTTGTAGGTGTGGTAATCGCAGAAGGAAAACTTAATTCCGTTTTCGGTTTGCTTTGCGCCATATTCGTCGCAGTACCAATCGAAGCCAAACTCGAGGTTCGGGAAAAATACGTCGGACTTGGGGTTCGTGTCCACCATTGTGACATGGACAATGTCGCAGAAGGGGAGCAGTGCGTCATAAACGCTTGCGCCGCCAACGACTATTGTGCGGGGGTATTTTTTTGCTTCTTCAAGCGCTTCTTCAACGCTGTGGACGACAATTGCGCCTTCAATCTTGATGTCTTGGTGTGACATTACAATGTTTACGCGGTTGGGGAGAGGCTTGCCGTCGGGAAAATCGGCAAAGGTGCGGCGACCGACAATAATGGCGGCACCCTCTGTCAGTTCTTTGAAATGCTTTCTGTCTGCGGAAATAACGACGGGCTGAGTGCCGCGTGCGCCAATGCCCCAATCTTGATATACTGCAACAATTGCTTCCATTTTTTCTCCTTATTTGTTGTTGCGATTCTACACCGCAACAGGAATTTTTTGTGTAAATTCGGAATATTCATAGCCCTCCAGCTTAAAGCTGTCGCGGGTGAATTTATAAAAATCGCGGATGTCGGGGTCGAGTGTGAATTTTGGTGCGGCTTTTGGTTCGTTTGAAATGAGCTTTTCGATGGCGGGAACGTGGCGGTCATAGATGTGGGCATCGGCTATAACGTGGAGCATTTCGCCGGCTTTCAGTCCCGAAACCTGCGCCATCATTTGAGTTAGGACGGCGTATTGACAGACGTTCCAGTTGTTTGCGGTCAGCATATCCTGGGAGCGCTGATTGAGGATTGTGTTCAGCGTGTTTCCCGTGACATTGAAGGTCATGGAGTATGCGCAGGGATAAAGCGCCATTTCGGAGAGGTCTGTAAAATTATAGATGTTGGTCATAATGCGGCGGCTGGCGGGGTTGTTTTTCAGGTCGAAAAGTACCCTATCGACTTGATCCATGTCGCCCTCGGGGTAGTGGTGCTTTAAGGAGAGCTGATAGCCATAGGCTTTGCCGATACTGCCGTTTTCATCCGCCCATTGATCCCAAACTCTTGTGCAAAGCTCATGGACGTTATTTGACTTTGCCTGCCAAATCCACAAAAGCTCATCCACCGCGGATTTTAGGGAGGTGCGGCGAAGGGTGAGGATGGGAAATTCTTTTGATAAATCGTAGCGGTTGACGATGCCAAATTTTTTAATTGTGTGCGCGGGAGCGCCATCGTCCCAACGCGGGCGAACGGGTCTGTCGGTGTCCCAAGTGCCGGAGGTTAGTATGTCCCTGCAATTTTGAATAAAAATTTCGTCTGCCATGCTCATGTCGGGCACCTCCAATTGGGAATGTGAAAAGTATATAAGTACATATATAAAGCTAATATATTATACAACTTATAATAGGGAAGGGCAAGCATTGCTTTTTGGTATTTACTTATTAGCTATTTATTTCAGCTTTTGTTACTGTTCTTTTGTTGACAATAGCAGTGAATTTTGTTACCATTGAAATGCGTTTTGTAAAACGAAGCGCAGGGATTATACTAAGGGTCAATACGCAAAATTTGTCCTACTAACAAATAAATTTGCGGAGCGGCTCAAAAGATTGGGAGAAAAATAATGAACTCAACAAGCATCAAGCCAAACGGATGGGCGCTTTTGCCCATTCTCGTGTTTCTGGTCCTATTTGTCGGAATGGGCGTTGTTGCGGGCAGCTTCTACAGTATGCCCGCTGTGGTTGCATTTCTCATCGCGCTCATAGTTGCTTTTTTCCAGAATAAAAAGCTCAATTTCAACGAAAAAGTCCATGTCGTTGCCGAAAGCGTCGGGGACGACAACATCATCACGATGTGCCTAATCTTCCTTGCCGCAGGCGGATTTTCCGGTGCTGTAACAGCAGCGGGCGGCGCATCAAGCACAGTTAACCTCGGCCTTTCGCTCCTACCTCCGTCTGTTGCCGTTGTTGGTCTGTTTGTCATTGGCTGCTTCATTTCCATCTCCATGGGCACCTCCATGGGAACCATTGCAGTGCTTGCGCCAATGGCAGTCGAAATTGCTCAAAAAACCGGCTTTGCGCTTCCGATTTGCATTGCCGCCGTTGTCTGCGGAGCAATGTTTGGAGATAACCTCTCCATGATTTCCGACACAACGATTGCCGCTGTTCGCACTCAGGGCTGCGAAATGAAGGACAAGTTTAAGGCAAACTTCCTAATAGTTTTGCCGGCTGCCCTTATTACAATCGTGGTATTTTTCCTACTTACCCGCAATGGCGGCGGTGTTGAAGGACTGGATTTGGAATACAATCTGCTCCGCGTTCTGCCCTATCTGCTCGTGCTCATCGGCGCACTTATCGGCATTAACGTCTTTGTTGTCCTAATCGGCGGCACGGTCGTTTCCGTCGTTATCGGCGTCTTTACCGGTGCGATGCCCGTTTCCGAAATTTTCAGCTCCATCGGTGTCGGCGTCACCGGAATGTACGATATCACAATAATTTCAATCCTCGTTGCGGCGATAAGCGGACTTGTCCGTGCAAACGGCGGCTTCGCGTTCCTGCTTCAAAGCATCAAAAAGCGCATTAAAAAGCAGCGCGGCGCAGAGCTTGGCATTGCGGCTCTCGTTTCCGTAACCGACCTTGCAACGGCGAACAACACCATTGCAATTGTCCTCGCCGGCCCCATCGCCAAGGAAATTTCCGACGAATACGGCGTTGAGCCAAAGCGCAGCGCGTCACTTTTGGACATTTTTGCCTCGGTTTTCCAAGGCATAATCCCCTACGGCGCACAAATTCTCTCCGCCTCGGAGCTTACGGCATTGACACCGTTTGCCATAATGCCCTACCTCGTCTATCCATATTTAATGGCTATCAGCGCGCTTGCCTTCATCATTGCGCCCTCAAAAAAGCGCAAAGAGGCTGATGAAAAAAGAGCCGCCGCAAAAGCAAATTCATAAACCGTCTAGGGAGCC
>JAVVUU010000083.1:0-4929 GCA_036653035.1 Oscillospiraceae bacterium | reverse complement strand
CTTGCGCAAACGAGCTTTGTTTCGGCAAGCGCCTGCGGAATTGCGCGGATAAGACGGGCATCGCCAACCGTGCAGCCTTTTTGGACAAGGGCTGAAAATCCGCCGAGAAAATCAACGCCGACCTCATGCGCGGCTCTGTCGAGAGCTATGGCAAAGGGGACATAATCCTCGGTGTCGCAGCACTCCGCAACCATTGCCATGGGCGTTACGGAAATGCGCTTATTGACGATTGGAATGCCAAATTCTGCGGAAATTTCCTCGCCGGTTTTGACAAGGTTTCCGGCATAGCGGCAGATTTTGTCATATATTTTTGTGCAGCAGGTTTTCATATCGGGATGACCGCAGTCGCGCAGGGAAATGCCCATGGTGATGGTGCGCACATCCAAATGCTGCTGGTCAATCATCTCGATAGTCTGCAAAATTTCGCCTTGATTTATCATAAATAACTCCTATAAAATTGCGTTTTTGCTCTCGTACCCTCGCTGTGCGAGGGGTTTAATGCAAGGCCTTATATTTTGTGCATGGCGTTAAAAATTTCCTCACGCTGGATGCGGATGGTAACTTCCATTTTGTTGCCGATTTCCGTTAAATTTTCGGCAAGCACATCAAAGGGAACTGTGCATTCGGCGGCGTCTACAAGCATGACCATGGAGAAACAATCTTGCAGAATGGTTTGGCTGATGTCCAAAATGTTGACCTTTTTCTCCGCAAGGAGGGTGCAGACGGCGGCCATGATGCCGACCCTGTCTTTTCCGATAACTGTTACAAAAGCGCGCATGAATTTTGCTCCTTCAAATTATATTGTACCCAGCTCGTCGAGCGTTAGCTCAAAGGCAGGGATTAGGGTTTCAAGAAAATAGTTTACTTCCTGCATGGAATATTCGCGCAGAGCGCCAAGGATTTGTGCTTCGGCAGAGATAAATTCGTTGTTTCCCGCCTTGCGCTCCTCAATACATTTAATGTATGCGGAGAGCTTATCCGCCGCCTTGACATAGCTGTGAACAAGGGGGTCGGCCTCCAAAAGCAGAGGCTCGTAGGAGGCGCGAAGCTCCTCGGGGAGAAAGCTTAAAAGCTTGCCGCAGGCCTTGCGCTCAATTTCGCGGTAGGAGTTTTTGATGTCCTCATCGTGGTATTTTATGGGGGTGGGCAGGTCGCCTGTGAGAATTTCGGAGGCGTCGTGATAGAGCGCAACGGTTGCGCAGAGGTTGGGGTCGCAGCTTTTGCCAAAAATATCGCGGCCGATTAGGGCGAGCGCATGGGCAAGCACAGCAACCATGTGGCTATGCTCCTGGATGTTTTCCGGCAGACTGTTCCGCATAAGTCCCCATCGTCCGATGTAGCGCATTCGGGAAATGAGCGCAAAAAAGCTATAATTCATAGTGCCTCCAAAGCGGAAATTCCTTTTCTTGGCTGAAAAACACAAGAAAAGTACAAAAATATGTACAGTACCTTATATTCTAACACAATGGAGCGGAGTTGTAAATTCACTTATCAAAAGTTTTGAATTTTTGCTTAAAATCTTGCAAAATCCACAAAATAACAGCTCCTGCCGCTTTTCGGGTAATTGACAATTGCGCCGTAGATACATATAATGTATAACTATGAGAAAAATGCCGAAAAACGGCGGACGTATAAAGGGGAGTCGTTAAAATGCTAAGATTTGAATGTGACTATGCGGAGGGCGCACACCCGCGCATACTCGAAAGCCTTATGAAAACCAACCGCGAACAAACGCCCGGCTACGGTGAGGATGATTTTTGCGACACCGCGAGAAAAATTCTTCGCCTTGCCAGTGGAAATGAGAAGATGGATGTTCACTTTCTCGTTGGCGGTACACAGGCAAACGCAACAGTTATAGGCTCAATACTTCGCCCGCATCAGGCGGTTATTTCCGCCGAAACCGGCCACATTGCCGGTCATGAAACGGGCGCAATTGAAGCCTGCGGCCACAAGGTTATAACCTTGCCCACCGAAAACGGAAAAATCACCGCCGTGCAAATCAAAAAGCTGCTCGAGGAGCATTGGAACGACCCCACCCACGAGCACCAGCCCCAGCCTGCAATGGTCTACATCTCCCACCCAACAGAAACGGGACTAATCTACACAAAGCGCGAGCTAACCGAGCTTCGCCGCGTTTGCGACGATTGGAAAATTCCGCTCTATCTCGACGGCGCAAGATTGGGTTACGCTCTTGCCGCGCAGGGCAACGACGTTTACATGGCGGATATCGCAAAGCTTTGCGACGTTTTCTACATTGGCGGCACAAAGGTTGGCGCAATGTTCGGCGAAGCGGTTTGCATCTGCAACGAGAAATATAAGGAAGATTTTCGCTACCACATCAAGCAGCACGGCGGAATGCTTGCCAAGGGCCGCTTTTTGGGTATTCAATTCGAAACCCTTTTCCGCGACGGACTATATCTCGAAATCAGCCGCATTGCCGTTGCGCAGGCAATGCGAATTAAGGAAGCCTTTCAGAGCATGGGCTGTGAATTTTTATACGACTCCCCAACAAACCAGCAATTTCCAATTTTAAGCCGCCCCGTGTTTTGTGAATTGTCCAAAAGCTATTCCTTCAATTCTTGGAAAAAGCTCCCGAACGAATACACCGCCGTCCGCTTCGTAACAAGCTGGGCAACAAAGGACGAAAGCGTTGAAACACTAGTCAACGACATTCGCCGCACCTACCGCATCTACGGCGAAAAAACGCCCTCATGGTCGGTAGATATGCCCGTTTAGGGAACAGAAGGACTATCGGGGAGCGTTCACTCCTTGATAGTCCTTTTGTTTTAGTGGGTGCGCTGCTTTTTTAGGAGCAGGGTCGTGGTAACAGCTACTATGGCGATGCTGATTAGCTGTGAGGTGGATAGTCCCCACAAAAAGCCGCGGTAGGTGTCGGCACGGAGAAATTCGATAAAAAAGCGGGCAATGGCGTAGCTTATCAGATAGATATAAAGCAGCTTTCCTTTAAATTTTTGCGAGTTGAGGAGCTTATTTAAAACGAAGAACAGCGCAAGATTAAAAGCCGACTCAAGAAGCTGAACGGGAAAGCGTGAAACGCCGTTTGCGGCTTCTATCAGCGAATGGTGGTAGGTGTAGCCAAAATCGCTCTCAATTCCATAGCAGCAGCCGCCGACAAAGCAGCCAATTCTGCCAAAAACATGGAACAGCGGAATGGTGGGCGCGGCGATATCCGTGAAAAAAGGAATGTCGTAGTTCTTCTTTTTCATGTAGATATAACCGACGGCAAGCCCGCCGAGCAGGCCGCCATAGAACACACTGCCGCCAAAAACGCTTATGGTGTATTGCACAAAAACCTCAAAGCTTGTGATTACGGACAGATCCGCAAGAAGCTCCGCCACGACCTTGTAGTTAGTTATTCCATAAAGAATATGCCCGCCGAATACAATTCCGATTGAGGAAAACAGCAGTAAAAATAATGTGTCGTTGTCATCACGACCCATTTTTTTCGTCATTTTGAGGGCATAGATGCCGGCGACAAAAATTCCGACAAGCGACATTAGCATGTATGGTGATATGGTTTTGCCGAACAGCTCAATTTGTTCAAACATAGGGTGACCTCAATTTTTCCAAGACCGCGGCGATTTAAGGAATTTCCGATTAAATCCGCCCGGACGTGCGGCGGGATTTGTTCAGAGGTTCCTTAATTGGCGGCTCCATAAATATAAAAAGTGCTATGAAAATTCATAGCACTTTTTCAGTAAAGCGGGTGTTACATTCCGGCTACACTGGCAGCGCCAATTATGCCGGCTGTGCAAAGAACGCAAATTACTCCGACAGCACTGAAGGCTGTGCCGACGATGCCGCAGATTAGACCTGCAAGAGCGATGCCCTGCTTGCCGTCCTCTGCAACCTGCTTGCGTGCTTTTGCACCGAAAATGATGCCCAGAATGGATAGAACAAGAGTGAAGTAGCATACAACGGGGATAAATCCGCCGATTATGCCGAGAATGCCGCAAACTAATGCTGCAATTGCCATGATGTAGTCCTCCATATCTCAAAACTTGTATAATTCTACCATGGGAGAGGGCGCAATGTCAATTTTTTTCGTAAAAAGGCATATAATTTGTAGTATTAAAAGTGTTTTGGTCGCATTTTGGCAGCTTTGCTGTTTTGGGTTAAAAAATCAACCGGTGCGCGGAGCAATCCCCACACCGATTGATATGATTTATTCAGAGGTTACATTCTGCTTTGTGCCGCATTTTGGGCAAAATTTTTCGTTGTGCTCCAAAGGCTCGCCACAGCTTGGGCAATACTTGACTTCGGCGGTCGGCGGCTGCTCGGGATTTCCGGTTTCCGGCTTGGCGGACTGCTCGGCAGACTCGGAAGCTTCCTCTTGGGAGGGAGCTTGCTGTGTTTGCTGATAGTAGTAGTTTTCGTTTTGCGCACTCTGCTGTTGATAAGCACCCTGCGCCTGCTGTGCGCCGCCGTTCGGACGGCCATAGGGGTCTTGATAGCTCCCCTGTCCGTTGGAGCTAGGCTCAAAGCCACCATTGCTTGACGGAACGCCAAAATAGGCGGAGGCTTTGTCAAAGCCTATCATGCAAAGGAAGATTGGGTAGAGAAAAACAAGCCCCACGGCAAAGGCCGTGCTTTTTCCAAAGGCTTTTGCGAGCTTTATGTTGGTTAGAATTGAGAAAACAACATTTGCAACGGGAATTAGGGTGAACAGGAACATAACGCCCTCGCCCCACGTAATTTCGTAGAGGACATAGCTTCTGTAAAAAGGAATGAGCGAAGCCCAGCCGGGCTTTCCCGCCTTTTCAAAAACGTACCATTGTGCGACAACTGTTACCACAAACGCCGCAATTGAAACGAAGCTAAAGCACATTATCCAAGCGAATAGTGTTGAAAAGATGATGGCGGCTTCCGGCGCAAAATAAGGTCCCATATTCGATCCCCCCTAAATTT
>JAVVUU010000082.1:0-4952 GCA_036653035.1 Oscillospiraceae bacterium | reverse complement strand
GGCTGATGAAAAAAGAGCCGCCGCAAAAGCAAATTCATAAACCGTCTAGGGAGCCGCAAAATGCACAGCTTTGTGTGAATTAAGCTTTTTTGCTTCGCTCGGAATGACAGAGAATTTTAGATATGTAGTTACAGGGCGCAATTTGTGTCCTGTAACTTTTTTTGAAAAGTTTTGATAATGAAATAAATTGTGATATAATTAATGCAATATTGCAAAAATCGAGGTAATTTGTCTTGAAATGTCAGCGCGGTCAGTTTAACAAAATAGCGGAACAGCCTATAATTCTTTTGAAGTGGATTGCATTTGCGGGTATAATCGGGCTTGTTGTCGGCGGAGTCAGCTCGGGATTTTATTTTGCGTTTAATTATGTAACCATGCTTTTCAATACCTACAGTTGGATTTTATTTCTCCTGCCTGTTGGCGGAATTTCAATTGTGCTGCTCTATAAGCTGTGCGGAGTGGATAAGGACAGGGGCACAAACTTTGTGCTTTTGGCGGTTCGGGAAAACGCTGTTTTGCCGCTGCGAACGGCTCCCTTGGTGTTCGTTTCAACCCTCATAACCCACTTGTTGGGCGGCTCGGCGGGGCGGGAGGGCGCAATTTTGCAGATTGGCGGCTCCATTTCGGCATCCATCGGGCGGCTTATGCACCTTGACGACAAGGACAGCCGTATCATAACAATGTGCGGAATGTCTGCCGCTTTCTCGGCGCTTTTTGGAACGCCGCTTGCCGCCGCCGTGTTCTCCATGGAAATTGTAAGCGTTGGCGTTATGTACTATGCCGCCATTGTTCCGTGCACACTTTCTGCCATTGTCGGGTTATCCCTTGCAAAGCTGCTCGGCGTTGCGCCAACGGCGTTTGTACTTAGCGGTGTGCCCGAAATTTCGCTTGTGGTTTTGTTGCAGGTAATTGCAATGGGCATTGCCTGCGCGGTACTTTCAATTGCGTTTTGCCGCTTGACGCACCTTGCGCCTAAGCTCTATCAGAGATTTTTGCCAAACCCCATATTGCGTGTCGTTGTTGGCGGACTAATTGTTATAGCATTTTCAACACTGTTTGGTACGCGGGACTATAATGGCGGAGGAACACAGATTATAGCCGCGGCAATGGCGGGAAATGCGCGGCCGGAAGCGTTTTTTCTAAAAATGCTACTGACTGCAATAACCCTTGGCGCGGGCTACAAGGGCGGCGAAATTGTTCCGGTATTCTTCACCGGAGCAACCTTCGGCTGCGTTGTCGCGCCGCTCATAGGTCTGTCGCCAACCTTTGGCGCTGCAATCGGACTTGTGTCAGTGTTCTGCGGCGTAACGAATTGCCCATTGACCTCAATTTTGCTTGCTATGGAGGTTTTTGGCGGCGTTTCAATGCCCCTTTTTGCACTTGCCTGTGCAGTTTCCTATATGCTTTCCGGCTATTACAGCCTATACACCGAACAAAAAATTATGTACTCCAAGCTTCGCCCCGTGTATGTGGATAAGAAAGCGGAGTGAGCACCCGGTGGACACGAAGCGCAAAGCCATTTGTCAAGGAAACCCAAAGGACTTCCTTGACAAATGGCTTACTTTATAAGCTAAAAATCCCCCCGCCAAAAGGCGGGGGGATTCATTGTTTAGTTGGGAATTAGTCGCACATTTCGAAGATGCCGGCTGCGCCCATGCCGCCGCCGATGCACATTGAAACAACGCCGTACTTTTTGTTGCGACGCTTCAGCTCGGAGAGGAGCTTGCAGGTCAGCATAGCGCCGGTGCAGCCAAGGGGATGGCCCAGTGCAATGCCGCCGCCCAGCGGGTTGATATCGTCCAAACGGCTCTCAAGTCCGAGATCCTTGACGCAAGCAAGAGCCTGTGAAGCAAATGCTTCGTTAAGCTCGAATACGTTGATGTCATCCATGGTGAGTCCTGCAACCTTGAGGGCCTTAGGAATTGCATAGATGGGGCCAAGACCCATGTAATCGGGCTCGCAACCTGCGACAGAAAAGCTGCGGAACTTAGCGATAGGCTTAATTCCAAGCTCTTTTGCCTTATCGGCACTCATGATGACAACAGCAGCTGCTGCGTCGTTCATCTGAGATGCGTTACCGGCTGTAACTGTTCCGACTTTGGGGATGAAGGAAGGTCTGAGCTTTGCCATTGCTTCGGTGGTAAGACCGTAGCGAATGCCTTCGTCCTGATCAAACTTCTCGATGTATTTCTCAACGCGGCCGTCCTTGTCAACGCGAACCTTAACAGCGTCAACGGGGATGATTTCGTCTTTGAACTTGCCGGCAACTTGAGCTGCTTCTGCGCGGTTATGGCTCATGCAGCCGAACTTATCCTGCTCTTCGCGGGAAATGTTGTAGCGCTTTGCAATGTTTTCTGCGGTGATACCCATTTGGGTATATGCCTTGGGGTCTGCCATTGCAAGGCCAACCTCTGTGGTGGCAAGGCTGCCGCCCATGGGAATCATGGACATGGACTCAACGCCGCCGGCGAGGATGATGTCTGCCTGTCCTGCCATGATGGAGTTTGCACCCATGGCGATGGCCTGAAGGCCGGAGGAGCAGAAACGGTTGACGGTCTGTGCAGGAACGCTTTGGGGAATTCCTGCGTTAAACATTACGTAACGAGCAACGTTGTTGCCCTGCTCTGCTTCCTGGAAAGCACAGCCGAGGATAACGTCGTCGATATCCTTGGGGTCGAGCTGGGGAACTCTTGCAAGAACGCCCTTTAGAACCTCGCCACCATATACTTCGGGTCTGGTGTCTTTAAGGGATCCGCGTTTTGCTTTACCAATAGCACTACGTCCGTAGGCTACGATTACAGCTTCTCTGATTTCACTCATTGTATTATTCCCTCCTTAGTTGCGCAGTGGCTTGCCGTTGGTCAGCATTGCCATGATACGATCTTGGGTCTTCTCGGTGCCTGCAAGTGCTAAGAAGCCCTCGCACTCGATATCGTGGAGCTGCTCGACGGTAACTTCGGTTCCATAAGGAAGATCGCCGCCGGTGATTGCACGGGCGATAAACTTGCTGATGTACTCGTCGTGCTCGGACATTTGTCCGCTGCCGCGAGCCATTTCGATACCGGCAAGAAGCATACCGTAGCCATACTCGCCAACGACCTTAACGGTCTGCTTAACGGGGGGCATATAGCCTCTCTCGGAGAGAGTAAGTACTTCGCGCTTTGCAACACTGACAATCTTGTCGCGGTTCATCTCAACGATTGTGCCCTTGTTGAGGTAGCCGTTTTCAATTGCTTCATATGCAGACATATTCATCTTTGCGGTTGCAACATTCTGGAATGCTGCCTGAATTGCGTTGTAACGGTCGGTCTTGGCGTCGCCGAAGCAACGATCCATGATACGACGGGTTAGCTCTGTTGTACCGCCGCCTGCGGGGATAAGACCAACGCCGACTTCAACAAGACCGGAGTAGGTTTCGGAGAAAGCAACTGCGTTCGGGCAGTGCATCATGATTTCGCAGCCGCCGCCGAGAGCCTGGCCAAAGGGAGCCGCAACGATGGGCTTCTTGGAATATCTGAGAGCGCCGGTTGCACTCTGGAGCAGACGGATGAGCTTTTCGAGTTCTACGAACTCTTTTTCTGTACCCATGCTCCAAATTGTTAGGAGGTCAGCACCTGCGGAGAACATTTTGCCGTCGTTGCCGATGACCATGCCCAGCCAGTCGTTGCTGTCAAGTCTGTCAATAGCTTCAAGAACGATATCGCCAACGCGGGGGCCGATAGCGTTTGCTGCGCAGTGAATTTCAAGACCCATAACGCCATCACCGAGGTCACGGAGTGAGCAGTCTTCATTTTCACTGACAACGGTCTTTTCGCTGATTTTGATGTAGGGAGATTTTGCATCGTCTGCTGTGTAGAAGGTTTCCTTGCCCTTTGCGAGCATATCAAGAACCCACTGAGCAACAGTTGCGCCTTCAGCCTGCATACGCTCTACTGCACGACGTACACCAATCTTGTCCCACAGCTCGAAGGGGCCGACTTCCCAGTTGTAGCCGGTGCGGATGGCCTTGTCGATTTCGCGGAAATCATCGGCGATTTCGGGAACGAGCTTTGAGCTGTAGAGGCAGATGCCCTTAACGCAATCCCAATAGAATTTGCATTCTTTTTCTTCGCCGTATGCCATTGCTTCGTACTTGTTGTCGGACTTCAGCGCTGCCTTAACGGTGTCAAGGGAGGGCTTGCCGTCGATGAGGTCATACTCATGGGTCTTGTAGTTGAACTGATACTTGACGCGCTTGCCGTCAACAACGTCCTTCTTGTAGAAGCCCTGCTTGGACTTGTTGCCCAAGAAGCCCTTTTCCATCAGCTCGTTGACATAGTCGGGAACTGTGTACTCGGCAATTTCAACGGCATCCTTGGATGCATCGCAGACGTTTTTGGAGACGTTTGCAATGATGTCCATACCGACCATGTCGCCGGTGCCGAAGGTTGCGGATTTCGGGTGACCCATTACGGGGCCTGTGATGTAGTCTGCAGTTGAGAGGTCGTAATCATACTTAACTGTTAGCTGCATAACCTGAGCTGCGCCATAGCAGCCGATACGGTTGCCGACGAAGTTCGGGGTGTCTTTTGCATAAACGCAGGTTTTGCCGAGGATGTCGCCGCCAACGTGTGCCATTGTTTCGATGGTTTCTTTGGCAGTCCACTTGGTGGGGATCATCTCGAACAGACCCATCCAACGAGGGGGGTTGAAGAAGTGGGTGCCCATGAAGCGAGCCTTGAAAGCATCGTCCATGTCTTCAACAATTTTGGTGATGGGAACACCGGAGGTGTTGGAGGTTACGATGGCATCGGCACGAACATAAGGAGCGATTGTTTTAAGAAGGTTCTTCTTAATGTCAAGACGCTCAACAATAACTTCAAGAACCCAATCAGCATCGCGGATAAGGTCGAGGTTATCGGTGGTGTTGCCAACGGTGATGTTGCGAAGTGCGCCCTTGCTGAGAAGGGGTG
>JAVVUU010000081.1:0-4955 GCA_036653035.1 Oscillospiraceae bacterium | reverse complement strand
CCCGCGCCACGAAGTCGCGCGGGCGGACAGTCCGGCATGCCTGCCGGCCGCAAACCGAGCGAAGCGGAACTTAAATCCCTTGACCTTAGCCTTTTTTCTCTTTGGAAATTGCTAAAAACCATTTCTCTTTTTTCGCAGAAATAAGAGAAACGGTTGTTAGCGCCGTTCCACCCCGCTAAAGCGGGGTGCCCCCTCTCCGCGCCGCGTCGGCGCGAATCCCCCCTCCGCGCCTATGGGCGCGACCCCCCCATAAGGAGCCATTGCAATGTCATTCACCCACCTCCACCTCCATAGTGAATTCAGCCTCCTCGACGGCGCCTGCCGCATCGAGGCTATGTCAGAATACGCAAAAAGCCTTGGTCAAACCGCGCTTGCCATCACCGACCACGGTGTTATGTATGGCGCAGTGGCTTTCTACAAGGCGGCGAAAAAGGCAGGTATCAAGCCGATTATAGGCTGTGAGGTCTATGTTGCGCCGCGCGGCATGACGGACAAGGAATATGGCGTTGACAACAAATATTCCCACCTCATTCTGCTCTGCAAAAACGAAATCGGCTACCGCAATCTTTGCTACTTGGTCAGCGAAGCGTTTACGGACGGCTTTTATGTCAAGCCGCGAATTGACTGGGCCATTTTGCGCGAGCACGCGGAGGGGCTGATCTGCCTTTCCGGCTGTCTTGCGGGTGAAATTCCGCAAAAGCTCATAAACGATAACTACGCGGGCGCAAAAGCGCGTGCGCTGGAGCTTGCGGAGCTTTTTGGTGAAAACGGATTTTTCCTTGAAATCCAAGCCCACGGCATACGGGAGGAGCGCATAGCAACGGATGGACTTATCCGTATCCACAACGAAACCGGCATACCGCTTGTACTGACAAACGATGCGCACTACCTCAAAAAAGAGGATGCCCGCAATCAGGACGTTTTAATGTGCATACAAATGGGCAAAACCGTGGACGACCCCAACCGCATGAAATTCGAGGGTCAGGAGTTTTACCTCAAAACCGAGGATGAAATGCGCGCGCTAATGCCCGAGCACCCCGAAGCCTCCGAAGCCGCCGACAACACGGCGCTCATTGCGGAGCTTTGCAATTTCGATTTTGAATTTGGCCGCTATCATTTGCCGAGCTTCCCCTTGCCGGAGGGCGAGCATGACGGCTTTCAATATCTCAACAAGCTCTGCGATGCCGGCTTTGAAAAGCGCTATGGCGAAGCGCAGGGCGAGGAGCGCGAAAAGCTTCGAAATCAGCTTGCCTACGAGCTGAACATGATTAACAAAATGGGCTTTACGGACTATTTTCTAATCGTGTCCGACTTTATCGGCTATGCAAAGTCACAAGAAATTCCCGTCGGCCCCGGAAGAGGAAGCGCGGCGGGCAGCATTGTTTCATATTGCCTCAATATTACGGACGTTGACCCCATCAAATACAGCCTGTTTTTCGAGAGGTTTTTGAACCCCGAGCGCATTTCAATGCCGGATATCGACATTGACTTTTGCGTTGAGCGGCGCGGCGAGGTCATTGAATATGTCAACAGAAAATACGGCTCCGACCACGTTGCGCAAATTGTCACCTTTGGCACAATGGCGGCGCGCGCGGCTATTCGCGATGTTGGACGCGCACTGAATGTCAGCTACGCGGAGTGCGACGCGGTTGCAAAGCAGGTGCCGACAGCACTTGGAATTACGCTTGACGAGGCTCTGAAATTATCAAAGCAGCTAAAGGAAATGTACGACGGCGATGAGCGCATTCGCACACTAATCGACACCGCGCGGGCGCTTGAGGGAATGCCGCGCCACGCCTCAACACACGCGGCGGGCGTTGTCATAACAGGCCGTCCGGTGTATGAATATGTCCCGCTTGCAAAAAATGACGAGTCCCTCGTGTGTCAATATCCTATGACAACGCTTGAGGAATTGGGTCTGCTAAAAATGGACTTTTTGGGTCTGCGCAACCTAACCGTTTTGGACAGGGCGGAGCGTTTGGTGCGCAAGGCGGAGCCGAATTTTGTCCTTGAAAATGTTCCCGACAACGACTCGGCGGTTTTCGATATGCTTACACAGGGGCGAACCTCCGGCGTTTTTCAGCTTGAAAGCTCGGGGATAACCGGCGTTTGCACGGGGTTAAGACCGCGCACAATTGAGGATATCACAGCCGTTATAGCGCTCTATCGCCCGGGACCCATGGAGAGTATTCCGCGCTTCATAGAGTGCAAAAACAATCCCGCAAAAATTAGCTATAAGCACGAAATGCTGCGCGATATTTTAGAGGTTACCTACGGCTGCATAGTTTATCAGGAGCAGGTAATCGAAATTTTCCGCCGTTTGGCGGGCTTTTCGCTTGGGCAGGCGGACATGATTCGCCGCGCAATGTCCAAGAAAAAGGAAAAGGAAATTCTAAAGGAGCGCGAGTCGTTTATTTTCGGCGATGAAGCGCGCGGCATTGCGGGCGCTGTCAAAAACGGCGTGTCGGAGTCCGTTGCGGGGAGCATCTATGACGAGATTTTGGACTTTGCAAACTACGCCTTCAACAAGGCACACGCCGTTTCCTATGCGATAATTTCATACCGCACAGCCTACATGAAGTGCCACTATCCGCGCCAATATATGGCGGCTCTGCTAACCTCCGTTTTGGATAACAGCGTCAAGGTTGCAGAATATATAGGCGAGTGCCGCGACTGCGGAATTAAGCTTTTGCCGCCGGATGTCAATGAATCCGAGGCGGACTTTACGGTTAGCGGCGAGAACATTCGCTTTGGTCTTGCCGCCATAAAAAACATTGGCCGCGGCTTCATAGCTTCGCTGATGCAGGAGCGCGAGCGGGATGGAGGCTTTACAAGTCTTAACGATTTTTGCAGGCGCTTGCAGGGAAAAGAGCTAAATCGCCGCGCCGTTGAAAGCCTTGTGCGAAGCGGTGCATTTGACAGCATGGGTCATAAGCGCAGCCAGCTTTTAAAGGTTGTGGACGCTGTGATAGACAGCGTTAACGACTCCGCAAGAAAAAATATAGACGGTCAGCTCGACATTTTCTCAATGGGCGTCGAGAGCGGGGAAATGCTCTCCGCCGAGCCGGAGCTTCCAAATATCCCCGAATTTTCAATGCGCGAGCTTATGGCAATGGAAAAGGAAACAACGGGTCTTTATCTTTCGGGGCATCCTATGGACGAATACCGCCTTGCGGCGCGGCGCGCGGGGGCAACGCCCATTGGCACGATACTTGCCGATTTTGCACAGGAGGGCGGCACAAAAAGCTTTGCGGACGACAGCTTCGTAACGCTTGCAGGCGTTGTTGAGGCCTACAAAACCCGCCCAACACGCAACAACAGCATGATGGCATACATTCAGCTTGAGGACACCACGGGCGCAATGGAGCTTATAGCCTTTCAGCGCGTTTTGGACACGAGCGGCGGCTATATCAAGGAAAACGCGCCCCTAGTTGTGAAAGGCCGCATCTCCATCCGCGATGAAAAAGAGCCGCAAATCATGGTTGAAACCATCCGTCCGCTGACAGATATTGACGCGCCGGCGGGTGAAGCTCTCCCGCAAACCGAAAAAACTCTTTGGCTTCGTTTTCCAACAAAGGACGACCCGCGCATGAAGCGCCTTGAGCTGATTTTGGAAATGTTTGAGGGCGATGAGCGCATGATAATTTATTTTGAGGACACCAAAAAACGCATGACCGCCCGCTGCACAATTCATGACGCACTGATACGCGAATTGAACGAAATGTTGGGGCAGGAGAATGTTGTAATAAAATAAAAAAAGCCCCCGCATTCCGAGGGGGGCGTTATAATTCAGCCAATATTAAATAGGAGGATACATTATGAAGAGCTTTACTTTCTACAATCCCACAAGGATTTATTTCGGCGAGGGCGCTATCAAAAACCTCAAAAAGGAGCTTGAAAATTACGGCAAAACCGTGCTTTTGGCTTATGGGCGCGACTCCATCAAGAAGAACGGCATCTACGATGCGGTGACGGAAATTCTGCGCGATTGCGGCAAAACCGTTGTCGAATTTCGCGGCATAATGCCAAACCCGACAGCCGCAAAGGTGCGCGAGGGCATTGCGCTTGCAAAGGAAAACCACGTTGACCTAATCCTTGCCGTTGGCGGCGGCTCCACCATTGACTGCTCTAAGGCCGTTGCGGCAGGCAGTATGGTTGACGAGGATTTTTGGGGCAAGTTTTTCGAGAGAAGAGAGAGCGTAACGGCGGCGCTTCCGGTTGCCGCTGTGCTGACAATGGTCGGCACAGGCTCCGAAATGAACGGCGGCGGAGTTGTTACAAATGAGGAAATTAAGATTAAAAGTGCGTTTTCTTCGGAGATAGTCTATCCGAAGTTTTCAATTCTTGACCCGACCTACACATATAGCCTGCCACGCTACCAAATGGTAAGCGGAATTTGCGACATTTTAAGCCATCTAATGGAGCAATATTTCAGCGGCAACGATGATAACGTGTCCGATGACCTCAGCGAAGCAATGATGAAAAGTATAGTCAAAAATACTAGGCTCGCGCTTATAAATCCACAGGATTACACCGCCAGAAGCAATATTATGTGGGGCGCAACCGTAAGTCTAAACGAAATTTTGGGCTGCGCGAAAAAACAGGACTGGGAGGTTCATCAAATTGAACACCAGCTCGGCGCATATTACGACGTTGCCCACGGCATGGGTCTTGCGGCTGTTTCCGCGTCATATTACAGATTTATTTTCAGAGGCGGACTGCACAAATTTAAGAGCTACGCCATGAATGTTTGGAGCGTTTCCCCGGACGGCAAAACCGACGAACAAATAGCTCTTGAGGGCATCGCCGCACTCGAAAGCTTTTTCAAAGAAATCGGCGCGCCCATTTCCCTCCGCGAGCTTGGCATACCCGACGATTCAAAGCTCCACGAAATAGCCGAAAGCTGCAACCTGTTCCCCACCGACTACAAACCCCTAACCCACCCCGACGTAGAA
>JAVVUU010000080.1:0-5053 GCA_036653035.1 Oscillospiraceae bacterium | reverse complement strand
AAAAATCCTGCGGCAAAATTTATTTGCCGCAGGATTTTATTTTTTTATTTCTTTGCTTCAAGCGCGCTGACATATTGAATCATGTCGAGCAGCTTGTTTGAATAGCCCCACTCGTTGTCATACCAGGCAATGAGCTTTACGAACTTGTCGTTCAGCATGATGCCGGCTTCGGCGTCGAAGATGGAGGTGCGGGAATCACCGAGAAAGTCGGAGGAAACGACTTTTTCGTCCGTGTAGCCGAGAATGCCCTTGAGGGAGCCTTCGGAAGCGGCCTTGATAACCTCGCAGATTTTTTCATAGGTGGTTGCGGTTTTGAGGTTGACTGTTAGGTCAACTACGGAAACATCAAGCGTGGGAACGCGCAGTGACATACCGGTTAGCTTTCCCGCAAGCTCGGGAATGACCTTTCCAACGGCCTTTGCGGCACCTGTTGAGGAGGGGATGATGTTGCCCGCCGCAGCTCTGCCGCCGCGCCAATCCTTTGCGGAGGGGCCGTCAACTGTGCGCTGGGTTGCCGTGGTGGAGTGAACTGTTGTCATAAGTCCGCTTTCGATGCCGAAGTTGTCGTGAATGACCTTTGCAAGCGGAGCCAAGCAGTTTGTTGTGCAGGATGCGTTTGAGAAGATGTTGGTTCCCAATTCGTAGGTTTCGTTGTTAACGCCCATAACAAACATTTTTGCGTCTGCCGAGGGGGCGGAGATGATAACTTTTTTTGCACCGGCGGTTAGGTGTGCAGTTGCTTTTTCAACGGTTGTGAAAAGTCCTGTGGACTCAACGACAAAATCTGTGTCGAGCTTGCCCCAGGGAAGCTTTGAGGGATCCTTTTCGCAAAAAACGGGGATGCTCTTGCCATTGACAACGATGCTGTTGTCCGTGTGGCCGATTTCTGCCTTGGCTTGTCCGTGTACGGTGTCGTACTTGAGCATATATGCCATGTAGTCGGGGGCAAGCATATCGTTAATTCCGACAAACTCAATGTTCTCGTTGTTCATTGCTGCACGGAAAAAAAGTCTGCCAATTCTTCCGAAGCCGTTTATTCCAACTCTGATTTTCATGTTTGTGACCTCCTGCGTTTCGTTTATTGATATCGTATGTTTTGGGAATTGGGGATTAAATTAAGGTGGGGGATTTAACCCGCAGTTCTTTAGCATATGCCTCTTGCTTTGTTATTATACGCCAAAACAGCGGCATTGTAAATATACATCGTGACGGTTTTATGCTCCCGCCCCGCGCTGCCTAAGGGCGGCTATTTATCGACACAGCGTGCAAAGGAAACGCCGTCCTTGTGGAGATAGACGTCAAGCGTGACTCTGTCTGCACGGATAAGGCTTTGGGTGTATTCATAAATCATGCCGGTTTCGGTTCTTGTGCGGCGCTGAACGGAAAATGCGCAGCTACCCGGGCGGCAGGCAAGCATTTCGGCTTCCTCTCGTCCCAAAACAACGGCTTCATAGGAATCGACTGCGGAGGCGGGTGCAATGCCAACCTCATAAAGCAGGCTGTAGAAGCTGTGGGTTTGCAAAAGCTCGCGGGAGAGCTTTGGGTATATGTATTGAGGATAAAATGAGGTTTCGAGAATTAGCGGCTCACCCTCAACATTTCGGATGCGGGTAAAGCGATAAACGCCGCCCTCGGCAGAGCTTAGCTCCAACATTTTTATTAAATCGGGGGTCGGCTCGATTACCTCAAATTCTATCAGGGTGGAGGATGGCGTTAGACCCATCGCGCTGATTTCGGAGGTGAAGGAGTAGACATTTTCGGTTTTTCGGCGCATTTTTGGTTCGGCAACGAAGGTGCCGCGCCCCTGCTTGCGAACGACAAGCCCCTCGGACTCCAAAGAGCCAATGGCTTGGCGCACCGTGCTACGGCTGACATTAAAGGTTTTGCAAAGCTCCGCTTCGGACGGCAAAAGTCCGCCGGGACTGAGCGTCCCTGCGGTAATGTTGCGTTTAACTATACTGACAAGCTGAGAATACAGCGGAATGTCACTATCTAAGGACAGCGAACTGAGTAATACGGGATTTGTATCCAATATCCGCACCCCCAAAACATACTATTATTAGTGTCATTATAATCATTCTAAACAAATTTTACAAGTCTTATTTCAAATATATCAGCCATTTGCGTACGCTTTGGGCGCTGTGTGAATTAAAAGGGACAATTTGCGTATAGTCTTAAAGTCAAATTTGCTTGACAATATCGCGAACAGCCATTATAATGACGGTGTTAAAGCCATAGATGATGGCCCTTAAGACGCCCCGTGGCGTATTTGGAGGGAGGGAAATAGAATGTCGGAAGTACGTGTTAAAGATAACGAGTCTCTGGACAGCGCTCTGAAAAGATTTAAGAGAAGCTGTGCAAAATCCGGAGTCCTCTCTGATCTCAGAAAAAAGGAATACTACCAAAGCCCCAGCGTAAAACGCCGTAAAAAATCTGAGGCCGCACGCAAGAACAAGAACAAGCGCGCCTATTAGTTTAAAAACCAACTATCCCGCCTCATAAGGGGCGGGATTTTTGTAATATAAATCTTATTTCATCCAAACGAAGGGAGCTTTCAGCTATGAAAACCTTGCAAAGTGCCGGATGTGTTTTGTCCTCCACACAGGAGCTAAACCTTTCAAAAACCTTTGAATGTGGCCAGTGTTTTCGTTGGAATGTCAACAAAAGCGGCATATACACAGGCATAGCCTATGGGCATTCCCTCAAAATTTGGGAGGAAAACGGACTTATCATCTGCGACGCGCCGGACTGCGACCTCCCCTTTTGGCGCGATTATTTTGATTTGGACACAAACTACGCCGCCGCAACCGCCGATTTTACACAATATGATTATCTGCAAAGCTGCGCAAAATACGGCGAGGGTATACATATATTAAAACAGGAGCCTTGGGAAGCGCTTTGCAGCTTTATCATTTCACAATGCAACAACATCCCGCGCATCAAAAAAATTGTTGAATGTCTTTGCACAAATTTTGGAGAGCTTCAGCCGAGCGGACTTTTCTCCTTTCCCTCCGCCGAGAGCTTGGCTGTACTTTCGGAACGCGATTTAGCCCCGCTCCACAGCGGCTACAGAGCCGCCTACATTATAAATGCCGCCCGCGCCGTTGCGGAAAAATCGCTTGATTTTAACCTGCTTTATAGCATGGACGCTCCCGCCGCGATTGCGGAGCTTTCAAAAATACACGGTGTCGGAAAAAAGGTTGCCTCCTGCACTGTGCTGTTCGGACTTCACAAAATGGACTCCTTCCCCATAGACGTTTGGATTAAACGCGCCTTGGACAAGCATTTCCCGCCCGACTTTGACCCGAAAGCTCTCGGCTCCTATGCGGGGCTTGCACAGCAATATATTTTCTTCTATGCACGTTCAAACGAAAGCAAATAATTATTCAAATACATCCGTAAATCGGATATTTTCTTATAGTCACACTGCGTCCGCCGAAAATGATTGACAGCGTGTCCGCGTGTGGAGTACAATAGGCGAAACAAATTTGAAAGGTAGCGGTGAAAGTGGAAATAAACAAGATATATGCCGACCGTTTTATCGGCGACGGCCTCACCTATGACGATGTTCTTTTAGTACCTGCCGAGAGCAATGTACTACCCGCCGATATCAACCTTTGCACACATCTAACAAAAAAAATTGCGCTTAATATCCCCCTGATAAGCGCCGCTATGGATACGGTAACGGAATACCGTATGGCAATTGCCTTAGCTCGCGAGGGCGGCATTGGCGTCATCCACAAAAACATGAGCATAGACGCTCAGGCGGAGCAGGTTGACCTTGTAAAGCGCTCCGAAAACGGCGTTATAACAAACCCCTTTTCACTCACCGCCGAGCGCACAATTGGCGAAGCCGACCAGCTCATGGCAAAATTCCGCATATCCGGCGTTCCCATTGTCGATACGGACGGCCGTCTTGTCGGCATAATAACCAACCGCGACATGAAGTTTGAGGAGGACATGACTCAAATCATCTCCGATGTTATGACAAGCCAAAACCTCATCACCGGCAAGGTTGGAACAACCCTTGAGGAAGCGAAAAAAATTCTTCACACCCACAAAATCGAAAAGCTCCCCATCGTAAACGATGCCGGCAAGCTTTGCGGTCTTATAACAATAAAAGACATCGAAAAGGCTCTCGCCTACCCCCATTCCGCAAAGGACAGCCACGGCCGTCTGCTCTGCGCCGCCGCTATAGGCGTAACCTCCGACATTCTCGACAGAGCCGGTGCTCTCGTTGCCGCCGGTGTTGATGTTTTAACCCTAGACAGCGCGCACGGCCACTCGCAAAACATTCTTCGCAACGTTTCCCTCATCAAGGAAAAATATCCCGATGTTCAGCTTGTTGCCGGAAATGTTGCAACAGCCGAGGGAACGGAAGCTCTCATAAAAGCGGGTGCGGATTGCGTTAAGGTCGGCATAGGCCCCGGCTCCATCTGCACAACCCGCGTTGTTGCGGGAATTGGTGTTCCTCAAATGACAGCCGTTCTCGAATCCGCCGCAATGGCAGACAAATACGGCATCCCAATAATAGCCGACGGCGGCATCAAATACTCCGGCGACATCGTAAAGGCCTTGGCGGCGGGCGCATCTGTCGTAATGCTTGGCTCACTTTTTGCAGGCTGCGAGGAAAGCCCCGGTGAAACCGAGGTCTACCAAGGCCGTCAATTCAAAGTATACAGAGGCATGGGCAGCCTTGCCGCAATGGCAAAGGGCTCACGCGACCGCTATTTCCAAGAGGACAACAAAAAGCTCGTTCCCGAGGGTGTTGAGGGGCGCGTACCCTACCGTGGCTCCGTTTCGGACTCCATCTTCCAAATGATTGGCGGACTGAAATCCGGCATGGGCTACTGCGGCACTCCCGATGTTCTCTCCCTCCGCAAAAACAGCCGCTTTGTCAGAATTACCGGCGCGGGACTTAAAGAAAGCCATCCGCACGACATCTATATTACTAAGGAAGCGCCTAACTATACTATGAACCCCTAGGGCCTAAAGGCCCCGGAATAAGAGCTTTGCCTTTGGCAAAGCTCTTATTCCGAAACGGGGGATTGGA
>JAVVUU010000079.1:0-5065 GCA_036653035.1 Oscillospiraceae bacterium | reverse complement strand
AAAAAAAGTGGCTCCTCAAACAGAATGTTCGAGGAGCCATCTTTATTGGGGTATAATATCTGCAAGCAGATATTATACCCGATTTAAACAATATACCATGACGCCGCGCTGCGGCTATGGTATATTATTTTGCGCGTTTAACGTCCACCGCACTGCGAAGGTCGCCCTTATCGGAGGTCGGTGAAATTACAACCTTGTCGCCCTTTGACAAAACAACGGCAAGCTTGCTGTCCGCAACCGACACAACGTAGTAGAAATCGTCCGCATCGAGCTTGATAAAGATGCTTGTGTTGCCGTCGATAACGGCGGAGCGAATGTCGCTGACAATGCCCGTTACGGTTTTGCCCTCAAACCCGCTCTCTGGAGCAAGGTTGCTGCCCGCAAGCATTTCGTTGTAGTTGCGCTCGCATTCGGCAACCGTTGTGCCGGAGGCAACAAGCTGATATTGCTGAACATTGACCATTGCATACATTTTGACAAGACCGCCCGTGTCCTTCAAAGCCATGAAGTAGGTTGGCTGCTTTGAAATGTTGAGCAAAAGCGGGAAGGTTGCACGGTAGTCCATGTACTGAACAATTCCCTCCGCACTGGACATTGCGGCATATTCCTGCGCACCCGCACAGGGGTAGTATTTTGTTTCCTTTGTGCGCTGATTTGTGAGGATGAAGCCGACGTTTGAGCCATCGCTTGCCACACTTGTGATGCCGGTGTACATATAAACATCGTCGTCAATTGCGATGTAGTTGTAGCCGGCTGTTGTGACGGTTACATCCCGCTGACCGATAAAGGAGTTTATCCAGCCGTTTTGATATTTGCCGTAATAGTCGTATTGCTTGATGATTAGATCTGCTGTGTAAACTCTGTCAACCCAGTTTGGAACATCCTCATAGAAGGTGCAGTCGCCGGTGATGGCGTTTACCAAAACAGCACCGTCAATATCCGTGCCGCCAAACAGTCCGACGCGCTTGACAATTCGGGGGCAAACCCAATATGGGGTTCCGTTATCGTCAATTTCGAAGTTTACGGTGTCGAAAATAAAGGTGGGGTAGTTGAAGCGGAGATGGCGAAGCACATTGCGGAAGAAATACTCCGTGGTGGTGTATTTCATGCCCTGCTCAAGGCGAACGGCCTCGGCCTCCTGTGTTACCATGTCTATGATGATGTAGGCGGGCAGACCCTCGCCGCGGTTTGTAAGCCACTTGAAAATATCGCCGTAGCGGAGGGGGGTTACACGAACGGGGCGGCCGTTTACGTTAATTTGTGTGTAGTCGTCGGCAACCTCGAACTGGGATACCATATCGGCAAGCTCGCCCATTTTTTTGTCGCCGAGCTTCATGGCGCTGTCCTCATCCAGCATTGGGATTTGGTCGAAGGATATTTCCTCAACCTCTTTTGCAAAGTCGCCCGTTTGAACATCCAGCAGGTCGCGATATGAGCGGGAGCGGATGATGGGCGAGGAGATTAGCTGACCAATGATGAAAACTCCTGCAAGCACAAGGCAGATGATTACGGGAACTGCACAATGTGATTTGATGTTCTGCCAAAGCTCATGCCCTGTTTCGGACTTGAAAAGTCCCTGCGTTAGTATGGAAAGGAAGCAGTATACTGCCGCCAGCAGAAGGAAAAAGGTGTAGAAGGCGGGGTCTTGCAGGTTGATTGCGGGTAATTTGAAATAGAAATAAACGATACCGACCGCAAGAGTAATGAGCAGGTTTATTATGGTTCGCTTTGCCCTGCCCTGTGGTTTTTTGTTGTCCATATGAATCCTCCAAACAATGTTTGTTCATCTATTATGCGCATTTTACTTGATTTTGTTATTATACACCAAATTTATTGAATGTTCAATGGGTGTTGAGAACTTATACGGTGCATATCCTCCGTCATTTTGTGCATTTTTTTGGTGCCGTAAGCTCATAACTGTGGTCTATCATGTCCAAAAGTGCATCATTTGTAACATCGGAGGGGATGGCAACCGTGTTCCAGTGCATTTTGTTCATGTGGTATCCGGGGCGAACGCCCTCGTAGGCGCCGCGCAGAAAATCTGCCCGCATGGGGTCGCACTTTAGGTTTACGCCCAAGCCGTGGCGCTCGTTGATAAGTGCAAATATTTTTTTGTTTGAACGGTGGCGCATAGCCGTGCTTGCTCCCGGGTCGCTCTTTTCCTCAAAGGGGTAGTCCTCATAAGCATCGGGGTATGTAAGGCAATAATCAATAATTTCCTGTCTTGTCATAGCGCATAATCCTCACTGTCCGAAAAGCTTTCGGGTATTGTTTCTGTTAGGTTTTTTATAAGTTTGTCAGAGATTGCACCACTCGTAGCGCAGTGTTGCCGGCATCGCCATAAAGATTTGCTCTGTCATCTCGTCAATGCTGCATTCGAATTTGTTGTTTATCCAATCCATGTTTACGGATATTCCTCCGTAGCAAAACAAAGAGAGCTGCAGGCGTTCCTCCTTCGTTAGCGGTGTTCCGCGCGCAGTAACGGTTATCTTTTCAATTTTTTCAAACGAATATGTATACAGCGCCGAAAAATAGGAGTTTGTTCCGACATATGAAAAGGCGTTTTTTTCTCTTTTTCTGTCCTTGTTTGTGGCGGTGAAAATGCGAAGATACAGCTCGCGCCAGCTTTTACATTCCTCCGAGCCGACCCACTTATCAAGCCTTCTTTTGTAGTTGTAAAACATAACATCATACTTATCCAAATATAGTCTGTAAAAGGTGGACTTTGAAACACCGCTCCTATCGAGTATCATTTTGACCGTTATTTTCTCAAAAGGGCACTCGCGCAGAAGTGAGTTGAACGACTGAAGTATGTGGTCCTTCGTTAATTGCTGCATGAAATCTCCCCCAAATGGTACAGTTTAATTATATTGTACCACAATAGCACGTTTATTGGAAAGAGTTTCTTTATTAAATGTAAGTATTTCATATAATCGAAGTGTTACTAGGAGGCAAATTTGTGTATTTCAACTTCCCTATAATATTCCTTCCTCAGACATGGCATTTCGAATACTCTGCGTTCAAAATTCAGTATGCGACTGAATAGGTGTTTTTTAGCATCCCGCATTCCTTGCGATATTCTGAAAGTGTTTTTACAAAACTAAGGAGGAGACAAATGGATTACCAAAAGCTTTTTGATGCAACAATCTCAAAAGAGTCGATCGCGTCATGGAGAGCGACCGGCAAAAAGGCACTGGGCATAGTTTGCGCTCATGTCCCGCACGAAATACTCGATGCGGCGGATGTGCTGCCCGTACGGCTTCGTGCCACAGGCTGCAACGATTACAGCGAGGCTGAGGTGTGGATGTCGAGCTTTAGCTGCAGCTTTGCAAAATCAATTCTTCAATATTTTATCGACGGCGTTTATGACCTCGATGGTCTTATCGCCACAGACGGCTGTATGCAGGCTGTCCGAATTTACGACAACTGGAAAGCCTACACAAAGAAAACCGGCAAGGAACAATTTATTTTTGAGCTTGGCGTTCCCCGCATGAGCAGCAAAACAACCATGCAGTTCTATAAAGAGGAGCTGATGGATTTGGTCGAGGCTGTTGAAAAGCTTACAGGCACAAAAATTACCGACGAGAAGCTAATTCTCTCCGTTGAACGCTACAACGAAGCACGCAGACTTGTAAAGCAGGTTTTGGAGCTTCAAAAGGCGGAAAACCCCGTAATCACCGGGCAGGAGGCACTTTCTATCATGCTGTCCTCCACCAATATGCCCGTAACGGAATACATAGAGCTTCTAAAAGCATTGCTTGCGGATGCCAAAAACAGAAAAACCACCTCCGGCTACCGCGCACGCCTTATGGTCATTGGCAGTGCTCTTGACAGCCCCGAATACATTAAGGTAATGGAAGACAAGGGCGGACTCGTCGTTGCCGACACTCTCTGCCTTGGCAGCATGACCTTTGGTGACGAGCTTCCACTCGACAAAAACGACGTTCTCGGCTCCATTGCAAACTACTACCTCAACCGCATCGTCTGCCCGCGCATGATTGACAACCGCGATGCTCTGCATGAGCTTATTTTAAGCCGCGCAAAGGACTACAAAATAGACGGCCTTATCTATCAAAAAATGCAGAACTGCGAGTGCTGGGGCGGCGAGAACGTATTCCTCGAGCAAGAGCTTAAGGATGCCGGCATCCCCATTTTGAACCTCGAGCGTGAGCAAAAGCTTGCAAACGTCGGTCAACTCGAAATTCGTGTAGAAGCATTTATTGAAATGATTGAGAAGGAGGTCTGAGCAATGGCAGAATATGTTGACAACACCAGTAAAGTACTAAGCGGTGAAATGAGCACGATGGACTACATCTGCAGCACCGCTGAGAGTAAGCACGCACGCTGCAAGGAAAAAGACCCCGATTCCCTATGGACTTACGACATCCAAATTGCAACATGGTGCCAAATTCGCGATGCCCACAAAAACGGTAAAAAGCTGATTTTCTTCGGCGGCCCTGTTCCCGTTGACCTCATCTATGCCTTTGACTGCCAGCCCTATTATCTCGACCAGCTCCCGCTGAGTCTTGCTCCAAACACCGAAATCGCCTCAAAATACATAGACCTCTGCGAGCGCCACACAAACCAAAGTATGTGCGCCCTCGACAAAATAGAGCTTGGTGCTCTGCTTGCCGGCGAATACGGCGTTGAGCCTGATGCCTTTGTATATTCAACCGTCCCCTGCGACTCCTCCCGAATTGCCTATCCGAATATGCAAAAAATTCTGAACAAGCCCACCTTCACCTTTGACACCCCCTTCCGTCGTGACGAGCGCGGCCAGCAATATCTCATAAAGCAAACCCATGAGTTTATAGCATTCATGGAGGAATTTACGGGAACAAAATTCGATTGGGACAAATTCAAGGAAACAATGAAGATTGCAAACGCCTCCACAGAGCTTCTTGTAAAATGTGCCAACCAAAGAAAACACACGCCCTGCCCCCTCCCCGGCCGTCTGCTAATTGCAAACGCCTGCATGAGCGGTCAGGCCGCCGACCCCGCGCTGACGGACTTCCTCCAGCACGAATACGACATGGGTCAAATGATTATCGACATGGGCATGGGC
>JAVVUU010000078.1:0-5070 GCA_036653035.1 Oscillospiraceae bacterium | reverse complement strand
TGGGTGCTGTGTTCAATGCCGAAGCAAGCGCCGTGGGGGAAGCCGCAGCCTTTGTTTCGTCTTCTTTGGGGGAAGCGGCGGCAAGCACCGCTTGGGTAAGGGAGGTGCCGTCAATAACGCCGCCCTCAAGCCTATCGCTGTCGGCTTCGCCGCCATTAAAACGAAGGGCGTTTTCATCAAGCGTCACATCGTCAAGGCTTACGCTGTGTCTCAAAATGTTCAGCAAAAGGTGCTCCATCGAAAGCTTGCCCTTGTCCATGCAAACATTGCCCATGGCGACGGCGTCAATCTCGTTTTCGCCCTCTGTTTTCAGCTTTGCGCCGGCGAAGCTGAGGGTGGCGGTTTTATCTCCGCCAATCTGCAAAATAGATGCGGTGCCAAGCTCCAAGCGACCGTTTGCAAGCTTTATAATTGAAGGCTCCGTGCCAACGGCGCGGATGGTTCCGCTTTTGTCCAAATAAATATCAGTCATTGCCTGCCTTGTTACGGCGCCGCTCTGCTCCGGGGCGATAAAAAGCTGCGCTCCGCTGCCCTCCGCAATGTGCTGACTGCCGGAGCGGCGGCCAACAAGCTGGGCGGGTGCCAAATCCAAGGCTGCGCCCCGGTCCAAAATCATGCTGCCGCCCCGAACCTGGTAGCCGTTTTTGCCGCTTATGTGAGTGCCGTTAATTGAAAAATCCACAGAGCGCGAAAAGAAACGCCCGACTTTGCCGCCAAAGCCAAGCTCCTGCTCCTCCGCTTTTTCCTGCTTCTCTCCTGTGCTGTCCTGAAGCTCAATGAGGTTTTTCTCGGTTTCGCCCTCGGGCGTTTCGTCAAATGCGGAAAGCACGGCGGCAGAAGCTCCGTCCAAGCCCTCCATCCCCGTTTCGTCCCGTGCCTGCCGAAGCTCGTCTAAATAAAAGATACTGCTGGCGTTGTGCTCGTCGCCCTTTTTGCGGGTGCGGACGGATTTGCCCATTGGTTGAAGTTCCATTTCTTCTGGCATTGTATTGACCTCCGTTCATAAAGCGGGGACTATTTTTGGTGTCTTGAATGGCGCGATGCGCCGTTTAATTTAATGTGATGATGAAACAGCCATTGTTCCACTATCATAATAGCACAGAAATTCACAGTATGTCCAACAAATATAGACCCAAACCGCCAAGTTTTAGCAATTCTTTATAATGTGAAAATCAAAAAAATTCCCCAAAAGCAAAATGCTTTCGGGGAATTTAATAATTCGTTTGTTATCTCTTGGAAAATTGCGGTGCGCGACGGGCGCCCTTAAGACCGGGCTTTTTGCGCTCTTTCATGCGGGGGTCGCGGGTTAGGAAGCCTGCGGCCTTTAGTGCGGCACGATATGCGGGGTCAACTACAAGCAGTGCTCTCGCAATGCCGTGACGGATGGCACCGGCTTGGCCGGTTACGCCGCCGCCTGTGACGGTTGCTTCGATATCGACCTTGTCGATGTTTGAGGTTGTGGCAAGAGGCTGACGAACGATGAGCTTGAGGGTTTCAAGGCCAAAATAATCGTCGATGTCACGACCGTTGATTGTGATTTTGCCTGTTCCGCCGGGGAACAGATGAACTCTGGCAACGGAAGACTTTCTTCTGCCGGTACCATACATATAAGGCTTTTTGCTCTGATACATATTCTATCTCCTCCTTTTAGCGTGCCCAGACTTCAGGCATCTGTGCCTGGTGATTATGCTCTTCGCCGCGGAAAACCTTTAGGCGTGTGAGCTGTGCGCTTGCGATTTTGTTCTTCTGGAGCATACCGCGAACGGCAAGCTGCATTGCGAACTCGGGCTTTTCAATCATAAGACGCTTGTACTGTGTGGCCTTTAGGCCGCCGACATAGCCGGAGTGGGTGTAGTAATACTTTTGCTCCAGCTTTTTGCCGGTTAGAACCGCCTTTTCGGCGTTGATGATGACAACGAAATCGCCGCAGTCTACGTGCGGTGTGTAAGTGGGTTTGAGCTTGCCGCGAAGAATATCGGCTGCGAGAGCCGCTGTTCTGCCCATGGGCTTTCCGGCCGCGTCAAGGATATACCATTTACGGGTAACGGTGTCCGCGTTTGCCATGTAAGTGGACATTTTTTCTGCCTCCAATTTAGATATAGTATAAATGACGGCGGCGCCCGAGATGGGTTGTGTCGCAGGCATTTGCCGTCTTGTTTTCGCGGCTGTTTTATGAAAAGCCGCAAAAAGCTTTGACAATTATTCGTTGCGCCCTTAGAATGGTTGGTATGACCGCAATTCGTCATTGGCGCTCTATTTTTATACCACAGCGCCACAGCCCTGTCAACACCTTATTTCTTCAAAATTTATATACATATCGGGGTGCTTCAATTTACGTCAATTATCTCCATTATGCTCTTGTTTGCTCGATTTTAATTTTTGTTTTTGGAGCGTGAAATATTGGACTGTTTAAACGATTTTACAAGCATTGTCCGCCGTGGCGTGGATGATTACAACATGATTGAGGAGGGCGACACCATCGCCGTCGGCGTTTCCGGTGGGAAGGACAGCCTTGTTTTACTGCGCTCGCTTGCGCATTTGCAAACCTACTACCCCAAAAAATTCCGCTTGGAGGCAATAACCCTGGAGCTTGGCTTTGAGGGCATGGACTTTGCCCCCGTTTCAAAAATGTGCGGCGCGCTCGGCATCCCCTACACCTGCATCAAAACCGACATACGCGAAATTGTTTTTGATGTTCGCCGCGAGGAAAACCCCTGCTCGCTCTGCTCAAAAATGCGGCGCGGTGCGCTAAACGAAGCCATTAAGCAGCGCGGCATTCGCAAGCTTGCTCTCGGCCACCACGCGGATGACGCAATAGAAACCTTTATGATGTCCCTGCTTTTCGAGGGGCGTATAAGCTGCTTTAAGCCCGTAACCTTCATGAGCCGCGCGGAGGTTTTTCAAATTCGCCCCATGATTTACGCGGATGAAGCCCGCATAGCAAGGCTTTGTGAACAGCTTGCACTGCCGCTTGTTGAAAATTCCTGCCCCGAGGATAAGGAGAGCAAGCGCCGCGAAATTAAAGAGCTTATAGCAGGTCTTGAGCCGCAATACCCCGACCTAAAGGCAAAAATCTTCGGCGCAATGCAAAGGCTCCCGCTTGAGGGCTGGAAGCCATCCGAAAGAGCTTCCGCATAAGCGCCGTTTTCGCTTTTTACATTGAACAGCAATTTGGAAAATTACAAAAAATTAAAGGCATACATATAAAGAAGGTCGCAATTATGCACGGAATTGGAACGCTTGTAAACTGCGGTGCCGTTATTCTCGGCTCCGTTTTTGGATTATTGGCAAAGGGCGGTCTGCCAAAGCGCTTTGAAAAAACCATTTTTTCCGCCGTTGGACTTGCCGTTATATTCATAGGCTTGGGCGGTGCGCTGTCACAGCTTCTCGTAATAGACGGCACGGCAATTTCAACGCGCTACACAATGATGATAGTTTTGGCGCTCGTGCTCGGCGCTGTTTTCGGAGAGCTTCTTGACATCGAAGCACGGCTCGACCGCACGGGCGAATGGGTCAAAAAAAAGCTCCCGCAAAAGCTTACGGGAAGCACCTTTGTGGATGGCTTTGTAACGGCATCCATGCTTTTTTGTGTCGGAGCAATGGCAATTGTCGGCTCTCTGAATGACGGACTGACGGGCGACTGCACCATCCTTTTCACAAAATCCGTTTTGGACTTCATAACCGCCATTCTGCTCTCGGCTTCACTTGGCTTTGGCGTTGCCATGTCCGTAATTCCGCTGCTTTTGTATCAAGGCGGCATTACCCTGCTTGCGCAGCTCATCCGCCCATACATGACGGCGGAGCTTATAGGCCAGCTTTCCTGCGTTGGCTCCATCCTCATTGTCGCAATCGGCATAAATGTGGTGTTCGGCAAAAAATTAAAGGTTGGAAACCTGCTCCCCGCCATGCTTTTTCCAATTTTGCTTGCGGTTTTAAAAGCGTTTTTCCCCAATATTCCGTTTTAGGCGCAATTACCCACATTTTTTGGCGAAACAAGGGAACTTTTGCATACGAATAACGTCATATCAAAAAGAAAAGTTTTAACTTTTAAAATAAAGGAGACTGAGCATGAAAAAAATACTTTGCGCCGCACTCGCCCTCACCATGCTGCTAAGCCTAGCCGCGTGTGCAAAAAAGGACAAGCCCGCCCCCGAGGAGTCCCCCACCCCCGCTGTCGATGCCGATGCCGATGCCGGCAAGGATAAGGCCGATGCCCCCGAAAAGGAAACGCCCGAAAAGGACGATGCCACCGAATCCAAAGCTCCCGAAGCCTCTGCAAAGCCGACAGACAAGCCTGCCGCCACACCCACAGCAAAGCCAACCCCCAAGCCAACTCCAAAGCCCACCCCCGCGCCAACTCCGACACCAACCCCCGCACCCACGCCGAAGCCCGCGCTTTCGCTCTCCGATGTTATAAGCAGCATCCAATACGAGGTTGATTTGCCCAAGGTTGGCAACACCACCGTATCGAGCGATATGTTTAAGAGCTACCTTTTCATTGACTACATAGACGGCGCTGAAGCCATGGCAAGTGATGCACTCATAGGCTCCATTGCGCACTCCGTTGTTGTATTAAAGCTGCCCGAGGGCACAGACTCTGCCGCAACCGCCGCAACAATCTCCGCAAACGCCGACCCGCGCAAGTGGATTTGTGTTGAAGCCGAAAAGGTTGCAGTTCGCAGCAGCGGAAGATTTGTTCTGCTTGTAATGTCCGACACCGTAACCGCCGATGCAATAACGGCGAATTTCGACTACCTGATGTCACAACAAAAATAACCGAACACATTTAATAAACCCCCTCCGAAATTTTTTCGGCGGGGGTTTATTCTGTCAAAAAATCTCATAGAGCTTCCCGCCTGTGGGAAACTCTATGAGGTTTTTATTCTATTGAGCGCCTTTCGGCACGAAGGCTTTTTTCCGGGTAGGATAAAGAGCTTTGGCTCTTTATCCTCGCGTTCATCGGTCACTGGGTGCGGTTTCCGTGTTGCCATAAATGAGATCATCAATGTCCTCCCCCATATAGCTCCCTCCTACCAATCAATTTTGGGTACTATATATAATATGCGGGAG
>JAVVUU010000077.1:0-5144 GCA_036653035.1 Oscillospiraceae bacterium | reverse complement strand
CCTTGCCAAGGTGGAGGTAGCGAGTTCGAATCTCGTCGCCCGCTCCAAAAAAAATCTGTCGCTTCTCTCCTTTTTGGAGTGGGCGACGAGATTATTTTAATTATGGGGCCCCGGCCCCATATTCCTTTCGTTTAGGTTTCCACATTAAACGTAACACTTTTTTAAGCATCCCTTCGTCCGCCTTTTTGCGATATATTTTCAATTTCACTTTCATATATTCTTAAAGTGCTTTGGAGCTTCTTTAAATCCCAACAAAATTTAAGCTATGGCGCCATAGCCAAGTGGTAAGGCAGTGGACTGCAAATCCGCGATTCCCCAGTTCAAATCTGGGTGGCGCCTCCATCAAAAAGAGCTAAAAGCACTGTATTTTCAGTGGATTTTAGCTCTTTTTTATTTTAAGAGCAATAACCGGCTGCTCAACAAACTGTTTTTCCCCTGCAAAATCCCTGTCAAAAAAGTTATCCCCAAATTAACAGGTGTTTTTACAAAAGACCTTGCATTTAGCTTTGAAAATGGGTATAATCTAAAATACATAAAGTTTCGGGAGGTATGCACATTGTATACAATCAGTAAAGACTCACTTATCGTTGAGGTCTTGGAAAACGCCCCGCAGACCGCGCCCTTTTTCAACGCAATCGGGATGCATTGCCTAACCTGCGTCCTCGCTGCCGATGAAAACATTGCTCAAGCCTGTGCCGCGCATGGCTTTGATGTTGACGATTTTGTTGAACAGGTAAACACCTACCTTACCCAGCAGGATGCTGCCAACACTTAAAAAAACAACCAGTAGCCTGTAGCATCCAAGCTCTGCAGGCCACCAGAACCGCCACAAATTATTTTCGCTTTCGGGCAGGCAGTGTTCCTCTATTCACATTTTTGTGTTTACCGAACCTTTCTTTGCCCTCCCACCGAAAAATATTGTGGTGGTTTTCTTTTTTGGAGGTATGTCCCTTGGTTCAAATAAAGCTCTCGCGCCGAATGAATGCCATCGCTGCGCTTGTTCCAAAAACAGGCTCCGTTGCGGATGTTGGCACAGACCACGGCTTTATCCCCGTTTGGCTTGTGCAGGAGGGTCACATTGGCCGCCTAACCGCCGCGGACATCAACATAGGCCCGCTTAATCACGCAAGGCAAACAGCCGCAGAATACGGCCTTGAGGACAAAATCAGCTTCATTCTCTGCGATGGACTTGCAGGCCTCTCCCCTGCCGATGCGGACACAATAATAATCGCAGGCATGGGCGGCGAAACAATTGCCGCAATTTTATCCGCCGCGCCTTGGACAAGCCTTCCCGCTCATTTTCTCATACTTCAGCCTATGACAAAAGCTCCCTTTCTCCGCGAATGGCTCTTTGAAAACGGCTACCGCGCAGTGTCGGAGCAGCTTGTCCGTGATGGCGAAATTTATGAAATTATTTGCGCTGTCGGCGGAAGCGACTCCCCCTACTCCCCCGCCGAGCTTCTAACGGGTCACAGAGCACTGATACACGGCGATGCACTTTTTTGCGAAAAGCTCAATACCCTTATCTCAAAAAAGGAAAAAGCCATTTTGGGTCTTTCCGCTTCGTTGCAATCGGAGGAGCAAGCACGTTTGAACCAATTGCAAAAAGCATTGGACGGACTGCTTGAAATAAAAGAAGAATTAAATGTATAAAGCGCAAAATTTGGAGGTTTTATATGCCAAAGGTTAATGAAATTGTCAGCTATTTTTCGACTCTCGTACCGCCGGAAATGAAAATGGACTTTGATAATGTCGGACTGCTTGTCGGCATAAACGATGCGGAGGTTACGCGCGTTCTCGTTGCGCTCGACATAACTGCCGAGGTGATTGACGAGGCCGTTTCGCTTGGCGCACAGCTAATCTGCTCCCACCACCCCATGTTTTTTGACCTAAAGCAGGTGAATGACGACAATCCCACGGGCAAAAAAATTATCAAGCTGCTCCAAAACGGCATTTCCGCACTCTGCCAGCACACAAATTTGGACAGCGTTTCCGGCGGTGTAAACGATGCGCTTGCCGCAAAGCTCGGCGTGTGCTGCGATGGCGCTCTTGAAGGGCCTTTCTTCACGCACACGGGCGTCGAATATGGCATGGGGCGTTATGGTATGCTCCGCGCTCCCGTTGATTTCATGGAATATCTGAGCTTTGTCAAGCACGCTCTCGGTACGGCAGGGCTTCGCTACCATAACGCCGGCAAGCCTGTCTGTAAGCTTGCTCTTTGCGGCGGCTCCGGCGGCGAATTTGTCGAAAAAGCCGTTCGGCTCGGCTGTGACACCCTCGTCACGGCGGACATCAAATACGATAGATTTCTAACCGCCAAGGAGCTTGGTTTAAATCTCATAGATGCCGACCACTTCTGCACAGAAAATGTCGTTGTCCCCGTGCTCGCCGATATGTTAAAAAAAGGCTTTCCGGAGCTTGACGTAATAATCGCAAAATCCGCCCAGCAAACCGCAAAATTCTTTTAAACACACATAATAATGTCCACTGGGCAAATGCATTTTGCGAAGTGCATTTGTTCAGTGGACATTATAATAAAATTCGGAGCTTTGCAAATGTAACGCTCCGAATTTTATTTTTTATTATACACAGCCGCGGTCGCATTTTATAACGCATAGATGGTTAGGCAGCCTTTCGGCCACTCGGCGGCTAATTTCCCGCTTCAATTCATCGTCGCATTTTTTGCTGCTAAAGGGAACGACAATATCAAAAAGCAGGTTTGTGTGCGTTTCGCCGGGGACATGGCGAAAGTCGTGCATTGTTATGTTGCCGTCTATGCCGCTTATGACCTCCGCAACAATTGCTTTGAGCCTGTCAAGCTCCTTGTCGTTGGTGTTGATGGGGTCAAAATGTATTACGGCCTCACAGCCGAGCTTTTCGTCAAGCACATTTTCAAGGTCGTCTATGATGCAGTGCGCATGGAAAACGTCGATATCCGAGGGAACCTCCGCATGGAGAGAGAGCATTAGCCTGCCCGGGCCGTAGTCGTGAACCACAAGGTCGTGCATTCCGACTATCGGCGGGTGCTGCATGACAATTTCCTCAACCTCGCGGACAAATTCCTTGTCGGGAGGTGCTCCCAAAAGCGGCTCCAGCGTGTCTTTCGCGGCAGAAATTCCCGAATATATGATGAACGCGGAAACAAGCAAGCCCGCGTAGCTATCAAGATTTAGGGCGGTGTAATGGGAAATTATGAGTGAAATCAGAACAGCGGAGGTTGCAACAACGTCACTCAGGCTGTCCGTTGCGGTTGCTTTCATCGTGGCGGAGTCGAAAAGCTTTGCAAGGCGGGTGTTGTATAGCGCCATGTATAGCTTTACGACAATTGAAGCGCAGAGCATTGCAACCATGGGCACACTGAACGCAACAGACGATGGTGTCCCTATGCTTTTCAATGAGCTGACACCCAGCTGAAAGCCCATGACAATAATTGCTATGGAAACTATAAAGCCCGTCACATATTCAAAGCGCCCGTGGCCAAAGGGGTGCTCGGGGTCGGGCTTTTTTCCCGAAAGCTTGAAGCCAACCATTGCAACAACCGAGGAGCCGGCATCGGAAAGGTTGTTGAAAGCATCGGCAATGATGGCAACGGAGTTTGAAAGCAAAGCTACGATAAGCTTGCCCAAAAACAGCAGTACGTTTAGTAAAATTCCGACAGCACCGCTGACTATTCCCGCATGGCTTCTGATATCAACATCTGTGGGGCTGTGACCGCGTAATATTAGTCTTCTGATAAAAAATAACATTTTTATGACCTCTCAATCATAATTATGGCTTACAACTCACGTTGAAAGCGGGTTATTCGCATTGCGCTTCATGCTGCGCATGAGCGCCCTTGTTTCGTCGTCCACACGGCGCGACTCGCAAATTTTTTGGAGTGCCTTGTTGTATGTAAATGTGTCCAAGGTATTGTTTTTTAAATATGGAAGCGTTTGTGCGGGTAGCTTGACATAGCACATGGAAAGCGCCCACGCAAGTGACATCCTTACATAGTAGTCCTCATTTTTGATTTCGTCAAACGCTTTTTGTATGTTTTCTATATGTTCTTCATCTATATAATAGTCCAATAGCATCACCAATGCGAAGCGTATCTCAAAGGGGCTGTCTGATTGCAGATATTCCCGCAAAAAGCTCCACATTTTCTCCTTGTTGGATTTTGTGATTTTTAGTCCCGCACAGAAGCTGTCACATACCGACCAGTTATTGATATGCGGCAAAAAACAGCGCACCTGCGCCAACACAGCATCAATATCCTCACTCAAAGCTCCGATTGTCATGCCCTGAAGCATGGTTTCCTCCATATATTCGTGCTGATTTTGAGCAAAGTACTCCCGCCACGCTCCCCTTGCAAGCTCCTTTGAAAGTCCGCGTAAAGCCGGCAGGCGAACACCGATTATATTTCCGGAATTTGGCAATAGCTTGGCTGAAAATTCGCGGTATTTCGGCTCTGACAGTGCAAGCAGCCGCTGCTGTATTTCTTCATAAACTTTTCTCAACCCACAGTGCTCCCCTCAAGCTTTAAAAGCAGACGCTTCATGTCAAGCCCACCGCCGTAGCCGACAAGGGAGCCGTCCGCACCGATTACGCGATGGCAGGGAACAACTATTGCAACAGGATTTTTGTTGTTTGCCATACCGACAGCGCGGTAGCCCTTGGGGTTTGAAACCGCCTCGGCAATGTCCTTATAGCTGCGCGTTTCACCATACGGAATGTCGCACAGTGCCGCCCAAACCTTTTTTTGAAAGTCCGTCCCGCGAAGCTCCAGCGGGAGGTTAAACTCCTGTCTTTTGCCGTCAAAATATTCGCAAAGCTGTGTTTTTGCAAGCTCACTCAAGGCGGAGGGGGTTCCCCCCGCTTTCTCGTCGGATATTGAAATTCCTGTTATTGCCGTGTCCGTATATCCGATTTTCAGTGCTCCGCAGGGGAAATTGTATATTACATAAGCGTCTGCATTTTTCATTTTATGCCGTCCTTTTGTTTCAAGCTCATTTTTCCGCGTTGTCTTTTGATTATAAGGTCGCAAAATCAAGCTGTCAACACCGAGTAATACCTTTGAGCCGCCGTAGCGGTGGTAAACTGCCCTCGTAATAAAAAAAGTGGCTCCTCAAACAGAATGTTCGAGGAGCCATCTTTATTGGGGTATA
>JAVVUU010000076.1:0-5166 GCA_036653035.1 Oscillospiraceae bacterium | reverse complement strand
CTAGCCTTCCCGCCGAAACACATGAACCCTAAAGGATGCGGTTACATCGAGCGCCTCCAAGGCGGCGAGTCTGTCACTGCCGGTCTTGGGAGTTTTCCAAAAATAGGGGGTCATGCGGAACAAATCGTTTAGCTTAGCGCCGCTGTTTATAGGCATAAGCGTTTTAACCTCGCGAACCTCCTCATATGCAAAGCCCTCGTAGAGGATGTTTTCCTCGGGGTTTTGATAGGGGTTTTCGTAGAGAATGCTCTTTAGCTCCCAAAGATGGTCGGCGGCGGGAACAACGTATAAAAACACCCCGCCGGGTTTTAAAACACGCCGAAATTCGTCGAGCGCCAAGGGAGAAAAGCAGTTTATGAGCAGGTCGGCAGAGCAATCCAAAACAGGAAGATGATAGACGGAGGCCACGGCAAATTCAACCTCCTGCGCCCGCCTTGCAGCATATTTGAGGGAGGGCTTGGAGAGGTCAACTCCCGCGGCGCACGGATTTTTTCCCGCCGCCGTAAGCGCTTCAAAAAGTCCCGACGTGTAATACCCCTCGCCACAGCCGGAGTCCAGCAAGGCGCAATTATCGGGAGCGTGTGCGACAGCCAGTTTACATAACTCCTCTCGCAGGGGTAAATACCACCCGCCGGAGAGAAAGCGGTTTCGCGCGGAAACCATGTCCTTGTCGTCACCCGGCGCTTTTGAATGTATGTGGTTTGCGGGCAAAAGGTGGACATAGCCCTCCCGTGCTCTATCATAGCCGTGCCCATTCGGGCAGACATAATTTTTTTCACCCCGCACAAGCGGTGCCCCGCAGACGGGACAGCAAAACAGACTCATGGAATGCCCTCCTTTACATTTAAATAATACGATATTCTATCATGTGTACACATATCGTGCAAGCACCACCCGAATTTTGCGCCATACATAAAATGTTGAAATTGAATAGCGGCTATGCTATAATATCTAAGTATTGCTATAATATTTTACGAATTGTAGGGGAGCAGACAACGAGCGCGAGGTGTGCGAACACGCGGTGTGTGTCTGCACAAGACGTTCAACATTTTTTGATTACAGAGAGGTGCCGCCTTTGAAATTCACCAAAATGCAGGGTTGTGGAAATGACTATGTCTATGTCAATTGCTTCAACGAAACGATTGACGACAGACCCGCATTGTCGCGCCTTGTTTCAAACCGAAATTTCGGCATTGGCAGTGACGGGCTTATTTGCATCTGCCCCTCCAAAATCGCCGATTTTAAAATGGATATGTACAATGCGGACGGAAGCGCTTCGCCCATGTGCGGCAACGGCATCCGCTGTGTCGGAAAATATGTTTTTGACAAGGGTCTAACCGACAAAACCCGCCTAACGGTCGAGTCCGGCGGCAGTGTTAAATCCCTTGAGCTTTTTCTTGAAAACGGCACAGTAAAAACCGTCCGTGTCGGTATGGGAGCACCCGAAATGCGTCCGCAATACATCCCAATCGCGGAGCACGGCAGGAGCTTTATTGACCGCGCGGTTATAGTCGGGGATGATGAATACCACCTAACGGCGCTGTCCGTCGGCAACCCACACGCCGTTGTTTTTGTCAATAATGTCGATGAATTAAACCTCGAAAGCCTCGGCCCGCGTTTCGAAAAGCACCCGCTTTTTCCCGACAGAGTCAACACCGAATTTGTCCAAATTATAGACAACAAAACCCTAAAAGCAAGAGTTTGGGAGCGCGGAAGCGGCGAAACCCTCGCTTGCGGAACCGGCGCAACAGCTATTCTCGTTGCCGCCGCCCTCTGCGGTCACACAGAAAACTGCGCAACAATTTGTCTGCCCGGCGGCGAGCTTTTCGTTGAGTGGGACAGGACAAAAAATGAGCTTTACATGACAGGCCCCGCCGTAACGGTTTTTGACGGCGAGCTATACATTTAGCTGATATGATATTTAAAGGAGTAACCCATGGTTAAGGTGAACAATAATTTTTCAAAGCTTCCCGGCAGCTATCTTTTTGCCGAAATCGCTAAAAGGACGGCGGCATACACAGCCGAAAATCCCGACAAAAAGCTTATAAAGCTTGGCATTGGCGACGTTACGCGCCCGCTTTCCCCCGCAATTCTCAAAGCGATGCACAAGGCGGTTGACGAGATGGGCGTCGCTGAAACCTTTCGCGGCTACGGCCCCTACGAGGGTTATGATTTTTTGCGCGAAGCAATAGTGCGTCACGACTATGCGCCCTTCGGTGCACCAATTAAGGCCGACGAAATCTTCGTTTCGGACGGCGCAAAAAGTGACTGCGGCAACATTGGCGACATTTTTGCAGCCGACAATATCGTCGCCGTCTGCGACCCCGTTTATCCCGTTTATGTGGACTCAAACGCCATGAGCGGCCGAGCGGGCGACTATGACGGAGCGCGTTGGACAAACCTTGTCTATATGCCCTGCAACGCGGAAAACGGCTTTATGCCGCCGCTGCCGGAGCGCGTCCCCGACCTCATTTATCTTTGCTTCCCAAACAACCCCACGGGCACTGTTGCAACAAAGCAGCAGCTAAAGCTTTGGGTAGACTACGCCAACAAAAACGGCGCTGTAATCCTTTTCGATGCGGCATACAGAGAGTATATAACGGAACAGGATATTCCGCGCTCCATTTATGAAATTGAGGGCGCGACAAGCTGTGCAATTGAATTTTGCAGCTTTTCAAAAACCGCGGGCTTCACAGGAACGCGCTGTGGCTACACCACAATTCCAAAGGCGCTTATGCGTGACGGCGAGAGCCTGAACGATATGTGGATGCGCCGCCAGTCAACAAAATTTAACGGCACCTCATATGTCGTTCAGCGCGGAGCAGAGGCGGTTTATTCCGAGCAGGGCGAGCGCGAATATCGCGAAACAATTGGCTACTACATGAACAACGCAAAGCTTATCCGCGAGGGACTTCACAGCGCGGGACTAACAGTTTTCGGCGGCGTAAATTCACCGTATGTCTGGGTTAAAACGCCGAATGGCGCAAATTCATGGGGCTTTTTCGATAAGCTTCTGCGTGAAGCAAATGTTGTAACAACTCCCGGCGCGGGCTTTGGTCCGGAGGGCGAGGGTTATATCCGCTTAACCGGCTTTGGCGATGCGGAGGCAACAAAAATTGCAGTTGAGCGCATTTGCGCAATCCTTTAAAGCAATCAAAAAACGAATTTTTTCGAGCGGTAAGGAATAATTATATATTGCCCAAGGCGGTTTCACTTTGGGCATGGAGGTAAAAATCTATGTGCGGAATAGTTGGATATACAGGAAAATCACAGGCGGCGCCGATTTTGCTTGAGGGACTGGAGCGCCTTGAATACAGGGGTTACGACTCCGCCGGAATTGCAATCAGCGACGGCGAAAACATAAATGTTGTAAAGTCCTTGGGCAGGCTTGCCATTCTGCGTGAAAAAAGCGACGATGGGAAAAAAGCTCCCGGCTGTGTTGGCATTGGTCACACCCGCTGGGCAACCCACGGCAAGCCCTCGGATATCAATTCCCACCCCCACGTCAGCGATAACGGGCGCGTTGCAATAGTCCACAACGGCATAATCGAAAACTATGCACCGCTCAAGGAAATGCTCATAAATCGCGGCAAGGTTTTCAAATCCGAAACGGATACGGAGGTTGCCGCCCAGCTAATCGACTACTACTACGAGGGCGATATTTTGCAGGCCGTTGCCAAGGCAACGCGCGAGCTTGAGGGCAGCTATGCCCTTGGAATTGTCTGCGCGGACGAGCCGGACACGCTTGTCGCCGTTAAAAGCCACGCACCCTTAATCGTTGCATACGGTGAGGACGGCAGCTTTTTTGCCTCGGACGTTATGGCGGTTGTCGGCTACACAAAAACCGTTTCCTACATGGAGGACGACGAAATCGCCCTCATTCGCGGCGGCGAAATCAAGTTCTACACGCCGTTTTTGGACGAAATCAAAAAAGAGCGCTGCACGGTCGATTGGGACGTTTCCGCAACCGATAAGGGCGGCTATGAGCACTATATGTTCAAGGAAATAATGGAACAGCCCGAAGCCGTTCGGCGCACCATTACCCCCTACATCAAAAACGGCAGAGCCGATTTATCAAATGTTCTCGACACCGAATACACCAAAAATCTCAGCCGTGTTTTTGTCGTTGCCTGCGGCTCCTCATATCATGTCGGCGTAATCGCAAAATACAACATCGAGAAGCTTGCGCGTATTCCCGTTGAAGTCGTGCTTGCCTCCGAATTTCGCTATTGCAACCCCATTGTGGACAAAAACACCTTGGTTGTCTGCATCAGCCAGTCCGGCGAAACGGCGGACACGCTCGAAGCACTCAACGAAGCAAAGCGCCTTGGCGCACTGACTCTCGCCATTGTAAATGTCGAGGGCAGCTCAATCGCGAAAAGTGCGGACAGAGTAATCTATACAAAGGCCGGCCCCGAAATTGCCGTTGCCACAACAAAAGCCTACAGCACACAGCTTGCCGTAACCGTTCTCATGGCACTTTATATGGCGGAATGTCACGGCACTGTTGAAAAAGCCGAATATGACAGCATAATGACAGAGGTTATAGGTCTGCCCGAAAAGCTTGAGAGCGTTTTGGCGGACAAGGCGAACATCCAATATCTTGCCTATCAGCACTTTAACAGCGAGGATTTATTCTTTATCGGCCGCAACATCGACTACGCGCTCTCGCTTGAAGGCTCCCTAAAGCTAAAGGAAATTTCTTACATACATTCCGAGGCCTATGCCGCCGGTGAATTAAAGCACGGAACAATCTCCCTCGTGGTGGAGGACACTCTTGTAATCGCCGTTGCAACCTATGGACGGCTAGTTGAAAAGACCCTCAGCAACGCACTGGAGGTCAAGGCGCGCGGCGCACACGTTATGGGTATTACAACCGAAAGCCTAAAGGAAAAGGTTGGCGCGGCAACGGATGAAATCATCACAATCCCCGATACGCACGAAGTCCTTTTGCCCTCGCTTGCGGTTTTGCCCCTACAGCTTTTCGCCTATTACGTCGCCCTCTATCGCGGCTGCGATATCGACAAGCCCCGCAACCTCGCAAAGAGCGTAACTGTGGAATAATATGCCATGTTGGCACAGGCCAACCGGCAGCGCAGGCTATTCTTTAGCTTCTCCGGTAATCTATATAACGAGATTAAAGGCTCCCTTGGGGGGCCTTTTTTT
>JAVVUU010000075.1:0-5293 GCA_036653035.1 Oscillospiraceae bacterium | reverse complement strand
CCTATCCCCCGCTCGCGAGTATAGAAAAGTGCATATAGTCCGCGGCGGTGCTCCAGCCTTGGCCGCCCCAACCCCAGCCGTATTTGGCAAAGGCTTTGACGACACTGCTGTTCGGGGTTATGCAGTATGGACTACTGCCGTTTTTATAGCAGAACTTGCCAACTGTTTGGCCGGTTTTGTAGTTTATGTAGTAGTTCTCGTTGGCGTTGATGTCAATCGCGGCACCCCAGCTGTGGCGCATTGTATCGGAATATCTCGCGCCGCCAACGCCATTCATCGGAAAGCGCTCCGGTGAATTGTATATCTCGGTGAAAATCGCCTTGACCTCTTTGGCAAGAACATTGTTAACCTCGACCCAAGTCTTTGAGGCGGTTTTAACGCCGGTTTTGGTGTTCAGCCGCCAAATTGGAACCTCCACCGTGGTCATGTGCCCCTTGGCATCCGCCGCGCTCGTGAAATGCGTTTTGTTGGGGTTCCCGAACAGCGCTTGACGACGCTGGCTGTTCGACATTGTACGGTACTGCATTGCAAAGGATACAAAGCCGGGGTCAACGGCGGGGCGCTCGGTTTCTGTGGCAAAATCAACTTTTTTGCGGGTGTTGCTCCACGCGAGATGCACAATTGCCGTTGCCGCCTCTGCGCGGGTAAGGTTGTTGCCGCCTTGAAAGCTGCCGTCGCTATTATAGCCGGAGAGAATGCCCTTGCTAAAAACCTGCTCAACAGCGCCTTGATAGCCCTTGTCCATTGAGTTGTAATCTGAAATGTGGTTTGCGTAGCTGTCCTTGGCGTTCGAGAGCGCCATGGGATTTTCATAAAATGCCATGTAGAGCACACCATTTAACAGAAATGCCATTTCATAGCGTGTAATCGGCGCATCCAGCGCCTTTCGTGTACACGGAAAAATAACGCCATTGCTATTGTAGCCCGTTGAAATCTCCGTAATACCCGTATCATTTAGGGCGTTCCAGCTGTCCTCCGCCCAGTGAATTCCGCTTGGAGCCTTGTCCGTCCAAATTTCCGCAACGGTTGTAAGCATTTTTATAAATTCACCGCGGGTAAGCAGATTGTTCGGCTTGAAGGTTCCGTCCGGATAGCCGGAAATTATTCCGTGCTTCGCGAGAAGCGTTACATTTTCGGCAAACCACTCACTCGATGGCACATCGGGAAAGGAGCCTTGCGCGGGCGCTGCCATTGCGGGAATTTGCAGCAGCATTACAAGCGCAAGCGTGATTAGAATACTTCGTGATATGTATTTTTTTATTTTCAAACTATACACCTCGTTTCGAAATTTTGTGCGGACACTTTGTAGGCGGATGCGGTCAGCTCGGCCGCAATTGCTCGGGGCGGCTAGCCGAAGCGTTTTCGGACATCAATTCGACCAAGAGCGGAAGGGATGGGTTTTCATTATCGCGCCGCCAAAAAACCACAATATCGAAGGCTGTATCCAAATCTTCAACCTCCAAAATTGCGCAGTTATCACCATATTCATATGCCATGGGGTAGGGCACAAGCGAAACGCCATTCCCGCTGCGCACCTGCAAAAACAGGGACTCCAGAGTTGGAACGGAAAGTATCTCGCTTTTTTGCCTGTCTTTTAAAATCACGTCCTCAAGCTTTCGCGCATATTCGCTTCTCTGCACACCCACGCTTACATAGCTTGATGTACGAAGCTCCTCAATCTTTACGGACTTTTTAAGCGCAAGGGGGTGGTTCAATGCTGTGACAACGCAAAATTTTTCCTTCGCAACAGGTTTTTGCGCATAGCCGCCAAAGTCCTGCGGCAGGGCATAGGAAAAGGTGACGCCAAGATCGGCTTCGCCGCCGCATACCTGCCCGAAAATCTCGGAAAGCTCACGGTGATACATTCCAAGGACAATATCCGGGTAGCGGCTGCAAAATTCTTTATAGCCATTTGAAAGCTCATAGGAATATAGGTTTATGCTCGCAACCGTAAGTGTTCCGACAAGACCACGGCCGGCATTTTTAACGGTGGCTTCAAGCTCCTCTGCTCTTTGCAGAAGCTGTGCGCCCTCATGGTAGAGGATTTCACCCGCAGCGGTTGGGCGAACGCTTCGGTTGTCGCGCATTAGAAGCCGCACGTCAAGATATTCCTCCAAAGCCGCAACATTGCGGCTGGTTGTGGAATGGCTTATGTACAGCGTTTCCGCCGCCTTGGTAAAGCTGCCGTGCTCGACGACGGCGATGAATATTTTGAGCTGTTCAAAATTCATGGAGCGTCCCCGTTTCTTTCATAATAATCTGTTTTTCGACAGTTGAAAAGTATAAAAATCGGCGCGGCAAAGGCTTTTTCGGACTTTCCCGAAAATTTGCCGCAGATTTTAAGCAAAAGCCTTTGTCATTGCAGGCACGAGCCGCTGTCATTTCAAGCGGAGAGAGGAATTTTAAGGCATCCGCCGTGAATTGTGCGATGTTGCCTTAAAAATCTCCAAATTTGAAGGTGTGTGGCAAAAGCTCATAGAGCTTGTAGCTGACATAGCTGCCCATGGCTCTTGCGCAAAGAATTTCCATGTCTTGGGAAAATTCGCTCATCACCTGACGGCAAGCACCGCAGGGCATACAATAGTCCATTCCGTCGGCATAAATTGCAAGGCGCTTGAAGCTTCGGTTTCCCTCGCTTATAGCTTTGAACATTGCCACGCGCTCCGCACAGACTGTGCTTCCAAGCGCGATGTTTTCGATGTTGCAGCCGGTAAAAATTTCTCCATTTTCACATTCCAGCGCCGCACCTACAGAAAAGCGCGAATATGGAGCATAGGCTTTTTCTGCCGATGCTATTGCCTTGTTAATAAGTTCTCTGTCTGTCATAGCCAAAAACCCCTTTTTTATTTTCAGTTCATGGTTATTTTCCATTTGTCAAGCCCATGAAAAACATTTGCCTGCGTTGGCTTCATGCCCGTTATTACGCCCCTATGCGTTATGACCTGCTGCTTTTCAAAGCAGATGGTTACTATTGGCGCGGTGTCCGTGATTTGCTTGAACATATTATTCGCGGCCTCTTGACGCCCCTCGGGCTTTGAGGCCATATATGCGTTGATGTTTTCCTCAAGCACGGGGTCTGAAAATTTGCCGTAGTTTAGTTTTCCGCCTGTGCGCAAAAGCTCACGCGGCGAAAAGTCCGAGGTCATTTTTGTTTCGGCATAGTACATATCAAAATTGCCGTTGTTAAGCGCCGAAACATAGCTGTCCCATGAAAGCTCGTGCAGAGTGACGGTTATCCCCAATTCATCCATGTTTTTAGCAATTGCACGCGCAGCCGCGACTTTTGTTGGGCTGTCGTTACAAACGACAAATTTTATGTCAAGCTCCACGGGGATGCCTGTAACCTTTATCTCGCGCCTGCCGTCGGTGTCATAATCCTGAACCTCTGCCGCGTCGAGTTCGGCTTCGCATTTTTTGACGGAATATGAGATGTTTTCGGAATAGCTGTCGTTATAGGCGGGAGAGGTTGGATTTATGGGGAGAGTTGCCGCAGAGGCCGCTCCGCCTAAAACGTCCGAAACTATGTGATCTCTATCCACAACATAGGCCATAGCTTTTCGAAATAATTGGTTTGAGAAAAATGTGCTTTTGCTGTTAAAGCCAAGGTAGTGCATATTTGTAGTGGCGAAGGAACGAATTTCATTTGCAGAGCCGTAGCCAAGGTTGAAAAAGCCCGTGGGGTCATTTGTGACAAGGTCTATTTCGGAGTTTTCAAAAGCGGAGATTATGTCCTCCGCAATTTTGTATTCCTTTAAATAAACAGTGTCAACAGGAAGCTTTTCGGCGTTTTTGTGCTCCGAAAATGCGGAAAGCTTTGTAAGTCCCTCGTCCGGCTTATAGGGGCCTGTGCCCATGGGGGTAAAGTCCTCGGCCGTGCCGTATTTGATGACGGGTATGTTCAGAAGCGCGGGGAACTGCATATCAACGTAGCTTAGGTTGATGACAAAGGTCTTTTCATCAATTGCGGAAACGCCGATAATGCACTTTAATCTTGCGGAAAATTGCGGACTGCGCATGGCGCGCTGGATGGAATAGGCCGCGTCCTGAGCAGTTAATGCAGAGCCATCCCAAAATTTTACATCGGGGTCAATATCAAAATACCAGCACTTGCCATCATCACTTTTATAATTCTTTATGAGAACGACCTTGGGTGTAAAGCTCTCGTCAAGCTCAAAAAGCGTATCGTACATGAGCTGTGTGCAGATGATGTTTGAGGAATTTGTGGTGGTGAAGGGGTTAAAGCTGATTTCCCTGTCGCAATTGAGCGAAAACACATTATCTGCCGCATTTTGGTTTGGGCGAACGGTTTCGCTCTGTGAAAAGTCCGGCAGCGGTGCTTCGCTATTGCTGTCTTGAGCACAGCCGGAGAACGCACCCACAATTAGGGCGGCGGCAAGCGCAATTAACAGCGGACGTTTTATTTTGTTTGCCATCGGTGGTATCCTTTCGATGCTAGTCGATTACAATGACGGCCGCCTGTGCGCCGCGCTCGCCGTTTGTCTTTCTGTGCGACCAGTAGCGGTCACTGTTGCAGGAGGTGCACTCGTCACTCACCGCAATATTTTCGTTTTTCACGCCAAGCTGCAAGAGCCTGCGGCGGTTTGTTTCCTTTAAGTCAACCATATATTTCCCGCTGTCGCCAACGGCGAAAAAGGCTTCACCGCAATCCTCGCCAAGAAGCTTTTCTATGGCTTTAGGAACCTCCGCATCGGTTTCGTAGCAGCACATATCAATTGCAGGACCAATGGCGGCCTTGATACAGCGCGGCATTGCACCAAGCGATATCATTTTTGAAACCGCAACACCCAAAATATCCGCAACCGTGCTGCGCCAGCCGCAGTGGATAGCACCAACAACGCCCGCCTCGGGGTCGCACAGCAGAACAGGAACACAATCCGCCGTGAAGCAAATCAGCGGAAGCCCCTTGACGTTTGTTACAATTCCGTCCGCTTCGTAGAGAAACGGCGTGTAAAGCTCACGCCTGTCGGCATCGGTCACAATGCGAACCTCGTTTTTGTGAACCTGCCGCGTAAAGCAAAAATTTTGCTCGGGCAAAGCAAGCGCCTCCAACAACCGGCGATAATTTTCGCGCACATTTTCCTCGCTGTCCCCCCGATTTTCCCCAAGGTTCAAGCTTGTAAGCCACCCCTCACTAACCCCGCCCCACCTTGTTGTGAAGCAGTGCGTGTAGGGTATTGTCGGCGCTTGCATGAACATCAGCTCCTTGTAGCTGATTTCCGCAAAAGGCATAGAATATTCCAAAATTTTGACTCCTTAAATTAGATGTATCCGT
>JAVVUU010000074.1:0-5392 GCA_036653035.1 Oscillospiraceae bacterium | reverse complement strand
CCTTTTCGCCAAACTTAAAGAAGCAATTTGAAAGGAAAATCTATGCAAAGAAGAAAATTTACTCGCACAGCCCTTATAGCACTTGTTCTCAGCTTTACGCTGGTATCGGGCGCGCTTGCCGCAGTTTTGGGCGAGCTTATCAACGGACATGAAACCTTTTTGGGCGCGGGAATGGAGCTTTCAAAGGGCGTTTATTGGACAGGCTCCGATTACCGCACCGAAAACTACATAGAATATACGCCCACCTCGGACGTTCGTCCCGTCGTGGTTTCCGGCTCAAAGCTCTGCAATTACGGTAACTTTTCCTCAATGGCAAGCTTGCTTGAAAAGCAGGGAAAGCACGTTATTGCGGGCATAAACGGCGACTATTTTGTTGTTGCAAACTATGAGCCGCTTGGTATTGTCGTTCAGGACGGCGAGCTGCTCTCCTCCGATGCAGGCCACTGGGCGGTTGGATTTCAAGATGACGGAAACGCCGTTTTTGGCGCACCAAAGCTTGATATAAGCGTTCAGCTTGCGGGAAACAGCTTTTTACTCAATGCTGTCAACAAAACAAGACGCTCGGGCGAAGCGGTTCTCTACACCGACGATTATTCCGCCGCAACAAAAAATAAGGGCGCGGGAACAGATATAATTTGCTCAATAGACGGCCCAATCGGCATGAACAGCTCACGAACCCTAACGGTTGAGCAAATAGTCACAACGGGCGGAGCTGTAACAATTCCCGCAGGCAAGGCAGTCCTCAGCGTTTCTGCGGAGGCGTGGGAGGGCCTTAAAACCGCCGTTGCTGCAATAACTCCGGGAACAACAATTCCCCTCAAAATCACAGCTCCCGCAGAGTGGGCAAATGTAAAATATGCAATAGGCTCTCTTTATAAGCTGGTTGAAAACGGCGCTGTTGTGAAAAATGCGGATTCCTCCGCCGCACCGCGCAGTGCAGTCGGCAAAAAAGCGGACGGCACACTGGTGCTTTACACAATGGACGGCCGCCAAACGGGACACAGTGTTGGTGTCACAATGGAAATGCTATCGCGGCGCATGATTGAGCTTGGCTGCACGGATGCCGCAATAATGGACGGCGGCGGCTCAACGAGTATGAACGCCATCTATTTAGGCGATAGCTCCGCTTCACAAATCAACAATCCTTCGGACGGATATCAGCGCTCTGTCACAAACTATATAATGCTCATAACCGAAAAAGCTCCCACCGGCAAGGCAGACAGACTTGCGCTCTATCCGCTTACAACTCATGTCCTTTCGGGCGCAAGCTCAAGCTTCGTAATCAAAGCCGCCGACCAAAACGGTTATGCAACTGCTCCGGACAGACCCGTTACAATGGCTGTCAGCGATGGTCTTGGCACGATTGCCGCGGACGGAACATTCGTTTCAACAGGTGCGGGAAGCGGAACGCTAACAGCAACAGCCGATGGCCTTGTAAGCGCGGCGGTTCAAATAACGGTTGTCGGCACCCCCGACAGCGTCACTGTCAAAAATGAAGCAAACGGTAAGTCGATAAGCTCTCTCTCCGTTGCGTCAGGCAGTGTGACAAAGCTTACAGCGTTGGCTGAAAAGAACCATGTTGACCTAATTTCACAGGACAAGTGCTACACTTGGGCGGTTTCCGGCAACATTGGAACAGTCAATGCGGACGGCACCTTCACAGCGGGCAAGGACACAGCAAGCGGCTCAATATCCGTTACGGCGGGAGGAAAAACGGTTTCAATTCCCGTTTCGGTCACAAACCCCGAGCGCTTTGACGATGTAAATCCAAGCGATTGGTTTTATAATCCTGTCAAGCAAATTAGTGACGCAGGACTCATGGCGGGCACAGCGGACAGAATTTTCTCGCCTAACCAACCGACCTCAAGAGCAATGGCTGTAACAGTTCTTCACAGACGTGCCGGCTCTCCCGAGCCTTCAAAAGCAAGCGGCTTCTCAGATGTGCCGGCAAATGAATGGTACACCAAGGCTGTGTACTGGGCGGAAGAAAAGGGCGTAGTTCAAGGTTCAAACGGAAAATTTGACCCCAACTCCGCAATAACGCGTGAACAGCTTGCGGCAATAATTTACAGATATTCAGGTTCACCCGCAACAAACGGTAACCTTAATGCGTTTACGGATGCGGCCGCAGTGTCATCTTGGGCAAAGCAGTCAATGTGCTGGGCTGTTGAAAACGGCCTGATAAGCGGCATAACGCCAAGCGGAATTTACCCCTATGAAACTGCAACAAGAGCGCAGGTTGCGGCGATTATTACCAGAATGAAATAATCGGTTATTTAACCTAAAACAAAGATGACGCATCAAAACAAAATGTTCTGATGCGTCATCTTTATTAAGCGTAAATGGCTACACTTATTTGCTGTTAATATACTTGAAAACATTTTCCATGGTGAAGCCGGTGGAAAAATCGGGTTTGCCGGGCTTACCGGGCTTACCGATGGTGCCGGGGGTAGTTGTGGAAACAGTGCTAAGGAAATCCTTGTTGTTTGCTTTCCATTCCTTGAAGGAGGAGGACTCGTTATCACCAAGACTACTCATCCAATTTGTGCTCTGCTGGTTTAGGTAACCAATCTTTTCTTTTAAGGAAAGACCCTTGATATCGTCGTTTTGCAGAGCGGCGGTTATGCTTTTTGCGGCATCCGTTGCGGTTCTTGCGCCGACAAAATTGGGCTTTGAATATGTTACCTCGGGAGCGGGTTTTTCCCAAGGCTTGTTTTTGTCGGTGCTCAGCTCAATTTTATCTTGTTGAGGCTTGGTTGAGGGAGCTTTTGATGTATCGGCTACCGAAGATGATTTAGCACTCCTGCTTGCTTCTATGCTTGTGCTTCTTTGAATTTCCGGTTGTGGTGTTGCAGGATTGATTTTCATAATAATTCACTCTCCTTGTAACAATATGTATCCTTATCTTAATTATCACACGATTGCAGAAAAATACAAGCTAAATTGAGAAAAAACTACATAAATTTACTTGATTTGTACAGTATTTTTAAAAATACACCAAAAATGTTACAACAAGTTAGGACACTTTGCTGTGGAAAGATTTATTTTGAAAAAGCCCTTGACAAACATTTGCATTGTTGATATTATGTACAAGCGCTCCAAAGACAGCAGGTGGAATTTTTCCATAAACCCTGCCGAGGACGGCTTCTAGCTTTTTAGTTGCTTTCAGTCCTTGTGCTTTTGCGCAGGGGCTTATTTTTTTTGAGCGCACCATTCAACCCGCAGGCACAAAATGTCAGCGGTCAGCATTTCAATCAGTATTACGGCCATAGACGGCTGTAATGCAACGGAGGTGAAAATTATGCCAAACGCAAAGGTTCTCAGTGAGAAGCAGGCAGTAGTTGCAGGAATCGTAGAGCGCATCAAGACTTCCGGCTCCGGCGTCTTTGTAAACTACAAGGGCATCACGGTTGCCGAGGATACCACACTGCGCGGCGAGCTTCGTGCTGCAAATGTCGAGTATGGTGTCATCAAGAACACTCTTTGCCGCCGTGCTGTCGATGAACTTGGTCTTGCAGAGCTTGACCCCATTCTAAACGGTACGACAGCTCTTGCCACAGGCTTGGGTGACCCCATCGCTCCTTTCCGCATAATCAGCGAATATGCAAAGAAAATGGGCGAAGACAAGTTCAACATCAAGGCAGGCTACATGGATGGAAAGGTTCTTTCTCTTTCCGAAATAACCGAAATTTCCGCGTTGCCTTCCAAGGAAGCACTGTACTCACAGGTTCTCGGAACACTGCTTGCACCTATCACAGGTCTTGCTGTCGTACTGAGCCAAATTCTCGACCAAAAGGGTGGCGCTCCCGAAGCTGCCGAATAGCTCAAAATTGAGCCAACACATTTGAAAAACATTTAGGAGGATATTATCATGGCCAGCGAAAAAGTAACCGCATTAATTGAAGAAATAAAGGTCCTTTCCGTACTCGAGCTTGCAGAGCTTGTCCACGCTCTTGAAGAAGAGTTCGGCGTATCCGCAGCAGCCGCCGCCGCTCCCGCAGCAGCCGCCGCTCCCGCAGCTGAAGAAAAAACCGAGTTTGACGTTGTTATGACCGAGTTCGGCGCAGAGAAGATCAAGGTCATCAAGGAAGTCCGCGCTATCACAGGTCTTGGACTTGCCGAAGCAAAGGCAATGGTTGAAGGCGTTCCTGCAAAAATCAAGGAAGGCACAACCAAGGACGAAGCCGAAGAAATCAAGGCAAAGCTTGAAGCAGTCGGCGCAAAGGTCGAACTTAAGTAATTTAAGCTATTTCAAAATGGTGCATCTCAAAATTATTCGTTTTGAGATGCACCATTTTTATGAACCGAAAACCCGTTTTGCGTAAAGCGCTTGACAAAACGGGCGGGCGGAACCATAATACTAAGGAACCTCTGATTAAAATTATTTTGACATAAACAGGCTAATGGAGGCAGGAAATTTATGATAGCGGCTGTTGCAACCACAGATTGCGGTATGGAGCTGGGCGAGCTTTTACAAGCCCAAGCGGATGAGGAGCTGAAGCTTTTTAGGTGTGATGAGCACCACCTTTTTGCGTGGACGGATGAGCACTTTTCGGAGTGCGATGCGCTTATATACATTGGCACAACCGATTCTGCCGTTCGCGCAATAGCGCCGTTTTTGCGGCTAAAAGCGGCATCTCCCGCCGTTATTGTAATCGACGAATTTGGTAGCTTTGCAACACCAATTTTATACGACCCCGATGGCAAAGCCAATGCCTTGGCGCAGCTTTTTGCAGCTGCAACGGGCGGAACTGCTGTAATTCCAAGTGCCGTTGAAAATGTTTTTGATATTGATGCTTGGGCAAACGAGGTGGGTCTTAAAATAGCAAACCCCGAAGCTTTAAAGCGCGTTTCATCAAAGCTCATGTCGGGCGGAACGGCTTTTTATGACAGCATTTTCCCAATTGCGGGAGCAAACCCAAGAGGACTAAAAAGAGCGAACCCCGACCAGAAGTGCGACTTTATAATTACATACCTCTCCGGAGTTCCCGAGGGCACTCTCCACCTTGTACCGCCGGTTCTTACCCTGGGTGTAGAATGTGCTATTGACAGCACCGTTGAGAGCCTTGAAGCCTCGTTTGCAGGCTTTCTTGAGGAATGTGGATGTCACGCGCTTGCCGTCGGTGAGGTCTGCACAGAAAGCTCAACGGAATATTGCGTGGGCTTGCTCGAATTTTGCAAAATGCACAGACTTCCGCTAAAATGCTTCTCAGCGGCGGAGCTGCATGGTGCGGAGGGCAGCTTCTTCGTCTATAAAGCAGTCGGCAAAACCGTTCCGGCGGATAGTATCTGTGAACGCAGTGCCGTTCTTGGCAATGGCGGAACGCTTTTTGTTAGGGAAACCGATTTTGAAGGCGTAAGCTTGGCATTGGCTATTAAAGAACCTAAATAA
>JAVVUU010000073.1:0-5399 GCA_036653035.1 Oscillospiraceae bacterium | reverse complement strand
CTAAATTAAAAACGCAAGTTTAAATATACAGAGAAAAAACTCACTTGTCAACGGAAATGTTAAAATCAAAATACTTTTTGACGAATTCGATATTATCGACGGAAAAGCTCTGCCCATTAAGGTAGTTCAGTATTCCCGCGTCGGTTTTAAAATCGAAAATAAGGCGGTAGGAGTAGAGGGCTTGGCTGTCCTCGTCATAGCGCTTGTTTTGGCGCTCGGAGCCATATTTTCCGTCGCCCAAAAGCGGGGTTCCGGCGGCGGCAAGCTGTGCTCTTATTTGGTGGGTGCGGCCTGTTAGCAGACGGCACTCAACGAGAGAAAGGCCGTCCTTTGTTTCCAAGGTTTTGTATTCGGTGACGGCTTCCTTTGCACCGGGGCAGCTTTGTTTTCTTACATAAACCTGATTTTTTTGTGCATCCTTAAAAATAAAGTCGCGAAGCGTGCCCTTGCCCGGCTTTGGACGGCCGTGTACGGCGCAGAGATAGTATTTGTCAAGCTCCCTGTCGCGGATTTTTTCGTTCATTACGCGAAGTGCCTCGGCATTTTTTGCGGCGATTACTATGCCGCCGGTGTTGCGGTCGATGCGGTTGCAGAGAGCGGGGGCAAAGGAGTGCTCGTCGCGCGGCTTCCACTGACCCTGCTGATAGACGTGCGCCTGAATGTTTGCAATGAGGGTGTCGTAGGTCCATTCCCCCGCGCTGTGGCAGAGCATTCCGGGCTTTTTGTCCGCCAAAAGAATGTTTTCGTCCTCATATACTATAATGAGCTTTGGGGTTCCAACCTTTAAATAGGCGTTTTCCTCTGTTGGAATTTCAAAAAACTCGTCGTTGATGTAGAGCTGCAAAACATCGCCGACGGAAACGCGCTCATCGCGCTTTGCTCCGCGGCCGTTTAGCTTGATGCGTTTTATGCGGATATATTTTTGTAAAAGCGCGTCCGGCAGCAGGGGCACGGCCTTGCCGACAAAGCGGTCCAGTCGCTGGTTCGCGTCGTTTTTCATTACGGTTAGTTCTTTCATTTTATCGGTTTCCTTAATATGTGTAAAAAAGTTTGTATTGTTTCGGATATTGTAGTATAATGTTAAAGCTTGTGTTCTTTCGATATTATCCAAAGCTTTGCTCTCAAAATACCAAAAGCGCTATGAGGCAAGTATATCACATACAATATTGATTAGTATATAACATTTTTCTGTTGACAAGCCGAAATATATAATTTATAATGCTTAAGCAACTATGTGAGGTGCAAAGTGAGACTAAATCTCTGTGAAATAATCGAAATGCCCGGCAAAAACCTTCCGTTTTCCTGTTCACTCGAAACGGAACGTCTTTTTTGTCCTGCTATAAAAAGCTTTATTTCTCCCCCGCTCGCCACCGGCTGGGTCAGCAATTCTGCGGGTGCCTTAACACTTACAGGAACCATAACCGCCGACATGGTCTGCATTTGCGACAGGTGCTCTGCCGAATTTCATTGCGAAAGGGAAATCCCCCTAACAGCAAAGCTCGCGGCGGAGCTTACAGACGAGGACAACCCCGAAATCTTCGCTCTGGACGGCAACTGGCTCGATTTGAGCGACCTGCTCGAAACCTGCTTCATTCTCGCCACGGATGCGAAGTTCCTCTGCAAAGAAGATTGCGCGGGGCTATGCTCAACCTGTGGCAAAAACCTTAACGACGGCGCCTGCGCCTGCGTCAAGGAAATCGATCCAAGATTGGCTGTACTAGGGCAGCTTTTGGATAAATAGCTTGAAAAAGCTTGAAAAAAAGCTGTCAACTCAGCTAATAATTAGGAGGTGTCACCATGGCGGTTCCAAAAAGTAAAATCTCAAAGGCACGTAGAGATAAAAGACGTAGCTCACACTGGAAGCTTGAAGCCCCCGGTATCGTTGCGTGCCCCAACTGCGGCGCGTACCATCTGTCCCACCGCGTCTGCAAGGCTTGCGGCTACTACAACGGTCGTAAGGTTCTTGAGGTAAAGAAGTAAACCGAACTTGCTTGAGGAGAGGAGGCCACACGCCCCCTCTCTTTTTGCGTTCGGTTCCACAAACACCCATTATCGGCGGCTTTCCTGCCGCGGAGGTGCGCTATGAGCGCTGTTATAACAAACATCGAAAAGCACAGCCCCCTTTTGCACAAGGCAAAGGTCGGCGACAAGCTTTTGAGCATAAACGGCCGTGAAATCGTCGATGTGCTCGACTACAAATATTTTGCCTACGAAACCCGACTTACCCTTATTCTCGAAGCGCCGGACGGCAAGCACCGCACAGTCCGCATAAAAAAGCACGAGGGCGGCGAGCTTGGCATCGACTTTGAAAGCTACCTCATGGACAAGCCGCGCCCCTGTCAAAATCACTGCGTTTTCTGCTTTGTTGACCAGCTCCCGCGCGGCATGAGAAAAACGCTCTATTTTAAGGATGACGATGCGCGTTTAAGCTTCCTAACCGGCAACTACATCACGCTCACAAACCTCTCCGAGCGGGAGCTTCTGCGCATTGTGGATTTGCGCATCAGCCCCATCAATGTTTCGGTTCACGCAACAAACCCCGAGCTTCGCGCAAGGCTTTTGGGCAACCCCGCCGGTGCAAAGGGCTTTGAGCTTATGAAAAGGCTTGCAGACGGCGGCATAATCATGAACTGTCAAATTGTCTGCTGCCCCGGCCTTAACGACCGCGAGGCGCTCTCGGAGAGCATGAGCGATTTGGCGGCGCTTTACCCCCAAGTGAACACAGTTTCCGTTGTTCCCGTCGGACTTACAAAATTCCGCGAGCGCCTTGCTCCCCTTGTGCCCTTCGACAAGCGCGGCGCAAACGAAACCATAGACCGCATAAATGCCTTTGGTGACGAATGCAAAAAAACTCTCGGCAGCCGAATTTTCTTCCCCTCGGACGAATTTTATATCAAAGCCGAGCGCCCAATTCCGGACGACGCATACTATGAGGACTACACCCAGCTTGAAAACGGAGTCGGTCTTTTGCGGCTTTTGCAGGTTGAATTTATGTCAGAATTTGAAAATTGGGACGAGGAATGCTCCAAAATTCCATTTTCTCTTGCAACAGGCGTTTCTGCGGCACCTTTTTTAGAAAAGCTGTTGATGACAGCGGCGGAAAAGTATGATATTATAAATGGTAAGGTGTTTCCAATAGTAAATGACTTTTTTGGACACACAATAAATGTTGCGGGTCTAATAACCGGCGGCGACCTAATCGCCCAGCTCAAAAACAAACCGCTTGGCGAAAAGCTTCTAATCTCCCAATCCATGCTTCGCGACGGCGAGGGCGTATTTTTGGACGACATCACAACGGAACAGGTCGAGCAGGCACTAAATGTTCGCGTTGTTCCCATCGCTCAGGATGGCGCCGCACTTTTTAGAGCATTTGCGGGAAAATAATTCGTTTAATTCTTCATAACAGAAAAAACCATCAAATCAAAGGAGGGCGTTTTATGAAACCGCTTGTTGCCATAGTTGGACGACCGAATGTCGGTAAATCCATGCTTTTCAACAGAATAGTCGGACAGCGTCTGTCAATAGTCGAGGACACACCCGGCGTTACCCGTGATAGGCTTTATGCAGACTGCGAGTGGAACGGCGTCAAATTTGACGTTGTGGACACCGGCGGAATTGAGCCCACCGCTGACAACGAAATTCTGCTTTTCATCCGTGAGCAGGCGAAAATCGCCATAGACACGGCAGACGTTATAGTCCTTGTAACCGAAATCGGCACAGGCGTTACGGCCGCCGATAAAGATGTTGCAAATCTGCTTCTGCGTTCAAAAAAGCCGGTTGTGCTTGTTGTCAACAAAATTGACAACACCGGCAATGTGGACCCCACCATCTACGAATTTTATTCTCTCGGTCTTGGCGACCCCATAGCCGTTTCCGCCGTTCACGGCCACGGCACGGGCGATATGCTCGATGCCTGCGTTGCCGCATTTCCCGACACGGGAAGCGATGAGGAGGAGGAAGACCGCATAAAGGTTGCCGTTATCGGCAAGCCGAATGTTGGCAAATCCTCGCTCATAAATCTCGTTCTCGGTGAAAACCGCGTAATCGTCAGCGACGTTGCCGGCACCACGCGCGACGCTGTTGACAGCCGCTTCGACAACGAATTTGGCAAATATCTTTTCATAGACACCGCGGGAATTCGCCGCAAATCAAAGGTTGACGACCGCATCGAAAAATTTTCCGTCATGCGCGCCCAGCTTGCCATTGAGCGCTCGGATGTCTGCCTTGTAATGATTGACGCCCGCGAGGGTGTTACAGATCAAGACACAAAAATCGCCGGCCTCGCGCACGAAGCGGGCAAGGCAAGCGTTATCATCGTAAACAAATGGGATCTCATTGAAAAGGACTCCAAAACCATGGACACCATGCGCAAGGAAATTATGCGCGACCTCGCTTTCATGTCCTATGCCCCCGTTTTGTTCATCTCCGCGCTAACAGGCCAGCGCGCCACCCGCATTTTTGAGCTTATCAACTACGTCAATGAGCAAAGCGCCATGCGCATCACCACCGGAATGCTAAACAACATTCTTGCCGACGCACAGGCAAGAGTTCAGCCCCCCTCCGACAAGGGTAAGCGCCTAAAAATCTACTACATGACCCAAACGGGCGTTCGCCCGCCGAACTTCGTCATTTTTGCGAACAGCCGCGAGCTTTTCCATTTCTCCTATCAGCGCTACCTCGAAAATCAAATTCGCAGCGTTTTTGGACTGGAGGGCACGCCCATCCGCATCGTAATACGGCAGAAAGGCGACAAGGAATGATTACTGCGAAATTAGTTATTTTTCTTGCGATAACAGGCGTTGCATCCTACCTCCTCGGCGGAATAAACGGCGCCATAATCGCTTCCACAAGCTTTTTCAAAAAGGATATCCGCAACTACGGCAGCGGAAATGCGGGGCTTACAAATTTTGCGCGTATTTTCGGCTCCAGAGGCATCCTTATTGTTGTAATTACGGACGCCGTCAAAACCATCATCTCCGTGCTGCTCGGCGGCTGGCTTCTCGGGCTTGTCGGCTTTCCCATGGTCGGCAAAATGTTTGCGGGCTTCTGCGTAATGCTCGGTCACGTTTACCCCGTCTACTACCGCTTTAAGGGCGGCAAGGCAACTCTTTGCTGCGGCACACTCGCTTGGATGATTGACTGGCGCGTTGGACTTGTTTGCTGGGGCGCGTTCATAATCGTTGTGGTGTTCACAAAATATGTTTCGCTTGCCTCTGTCACCTGCTGTCTGCTGCTCCCCATAACCATCTGGATATTCGGCTACTCGGGGCTTGAGGGCGTTTTGGGTCTGCTCTGCGCCATTCTGCTGATTTTTGCCCACAGGGAAAATATCAAGCGTCTACTTAATGGCACGGAAAGCAAGCTTGCCATAGGCAAAAAAGGCGAATAAGGTCGAAAAT
>JAVVUU010000072.1:1615-5479 GCA_036653035.1 Oscillospiraceae bacterium | reverse complement strand
TTAATTCACGTTAGCGAACCACCGTTGGTTATTTTACCACATTTAAAGAATAAGTCAACTTATGCAAAATTTAGGGGCGGTTCTTTTTGAACCGCCCCTTTAGGTTTATTCTATACGACGTTTTGGAATAAAGTCGGTTTTGAGAAATCTGTGAAGCAGGCAGTATGTTAAAAGGGCGATGATGGTTCCGACTGCCATTCCCGCAAAAACGTCCGTTGGGTAATGCACGCCGACATAACAGCGGCTTATGGCGATTAGGACGGCGGGTATATAGGCGAATGCGCCCTTTTTGCCAAAGGCAAGTGTAAGCGCGAGAGCGGCGGCAAGGCTTGCGCTTGCGTGACCCGAGGGAAACGAAAACGATGCTTCGGGTTCGACAAGAATTGACAGCGCCGCTATGGTATCATAAGGCCGCAGGCGCGAAACAAGCTCTTTTATGAGCAAATTGTTCAAAACCGCTGTTATCATCAGGCAGATAAGCAAATCAAATCCGCCGCGGCGCGTTTTTTGGGGGATGAGCAGAATAAGTCCCGCCAAAATCCAGATAAATCCGCCGTCACCAAGCCTTGTTAGAAAAACCATTACATAGTCCAAAAACGGCAGGCGCAAATTGTCTTGAATGAAAAGCAACGCCTGCGTATCGAAATTTTGCAAAAGCTCCATCACGGCAAAAGCTCCACAATTTCGTTTTCCTCCATCACTGTTTCACGCTCGTGATACACGCGCTTGCCGCGGGGAATGAAGCCGCGAACATTGGTAAGGGGATAAATCCAAGTGTAAGGGCCAATGTGCGTTCCCGGCTGGGTGACGGAATTTGCGCCTATTCTTGCGCTGTCGCCAAGGATGCAGCCGAAGAAGCTGTCCTGCAAATCAATGCGCTCACCGTTAATCTTAACAGTGGCGTTGGACTGGTTAAACTTGCGGTTCGCCGTGATAACGCCCGAGCCTATGCGCGCGGAAGCGCCCAAAACGCAATCCCCCGCAAAGGCAAGCGAGGCGACCTTTGCGCCGCCAAATAAAACGCAATGCTTAATTTCGCTCCCGTGACCAATGGAACAGCCGTCCGCAATAATTGTGTTCGGGCGAATAATCGCGCCCGGCATAATTTCGCAGTTTTTCCCGATATAGACGGGGCCGATTATTGTAACGTCGTTGTAAATAACCGTTCCCTCGCCGATAAGGTAGTTGCCGTGAAAATTCGGCGCATCGCCGCGTATTTCACCGTGATTTTCGCAAACATTCGGCTCAACCAAGGTTTCCTGTAAAAAGCTCTTAGCCTTTTGCAAAATTTCATAGGCTTCCGTAAGCCCCTCAAAAAAGCCTTCAATTGGGAATTTGTCGAGCTTTGTAAAATAATAATCAATCTTAGTAGACATTGTGTCCTCCGTACTAAATAATTTTGGCTTTCAAGCCGTGCCGCGGGATTTATTCAGAGGTTTTTTAATAGCTATACTTTCCCCCGCCGACAAACTCACACAATAGTGAATCGGGTAGAAGATACTTTGCGTCTATAGGCTCAAAAAGCTGAAGCGCGGGGAATATGCACTTAAATTCCTCACAGCGCTCAACGTCCTCGGGTATGCTTTGGAAAAGCTCCTCCGCAAAGGCGCGCATAACCGAAACCTCGTAGGGAAATGATGAGTCGAATTTTAAATCGGCTTTGTCTTTAAAGGGGCTTATGTTGTGCTTTTCACCGCGGCGGACATTTGCCCACATTCCAAGCGTGTAGTCGGCGGCGGCTCCTCTGAACATTTTGTCGCGCACAACGCGCCGAACAAGGCGCATCCAAGTGCCCTTAAAGCAAACCTCGCCATTGTCCCGCTCAACATTTGAGCGCGCGCTGATGTAGAGCTTAAACGCCTCCGGATGTGCGCTTGTAACCATGTCGTTGAGCGCATGAATGCCCTCGACCACCGCGATATCATCGTGGCCGAGCTTTATGCTAACGGAGGGAATGTCAAGCCGTCTTTGCTCCGAAAAGCTGTATTTTGGGATGTCAACGGTTTCGCCGCGGGCAAGCATATCAAAATGCTTGTTCATCAGCTCCAAATCGACAATTTGCGGTGACTCCAAATCAAGCGTTCCCTCCGGTGTTCTGGGCGCGGTTTCGGGGTCAACCGTTATAAAATAGCTGTCCATAGCTATGGCATGGGACATTATGCCGCGATGACGAAGCTCCTCCTCGATTTTTTTGGAGGTGGTGGTTTTTCCGCTCCCCGAGGGGCCGGAAATTAGGACTATCGGGCTGCGCTCACGATTTTTTATAATCATGTCCGCCGCAAGCTTAATTTTTGCGTCGTACTCCGCATCGCATTCACGGACGAAGCCGGCGGGGTCTGCCAGCGCACGGCGATTGATTTCGTTTAAATTATATGCCACTTCAAAAACTCCTTTATTTTTTCTTTTTCCGCAACGATTTTGTCAATGCCCTCGATGTATTCGTTCGGATATTTCGGGTCATATATCCGCTCAATTTTCCCATTTCCCGAGGAGAGCTTTGTGGAGGCGCCGCCGCCAAGGGCTATAATACTGCAAAGCTCCTCCATTATACATATGTTGTATACGTTTTCGGTATTCCCGCGCTGCCAGCCGATATTTTCGAAGCCGCCGGACATATATTTTTGCCTGTAAAGGTAGTATGGCTCATATTTCGCGGCGCTAAGCGCTTTGTTCGCGTAATTTAACATTTCGCCAACCTCCTCGGGCGTTGGGAGGGCGGTTTTGGAAAACTTTATGCGCGAGCCTTTTTTGAGTGCAAGCGTGTGGATTGTTATATTTTCCGGCGCAAGGCTCAAAACCTTGTCCAAGGTTTTTTGAAAGCCTGTCGGCGTGTCCTGCGGAAGTCCTGCTATGAGGTCCATGTTTGTTTCAAGCCCGTCAACCTCGCGAACGAGCGCAAGCGCCTCCAAAACCTGCTGAGCCGTGTGCTTTCTGCCTATGGCTTCGAGCACCGTGTCGCTCATGGTCTGCGGATTTACGCTGACTCTTGTAACGGCATGGCGCTTTAGCACAAGCAGCTTTTCACGCGAGATTGTGTCCGGTCTGCCCGCTTCGACTGTAAATTCGCGGAGGGCGGAGAGGTCAAAGGCGGTTTCAAGCTTTTCGCAAAGCTTATCAAGCTCCTCGGCGGAGAGCGTTGTCGGTGTGCCGCCGCCCATATAGAGGGCAACGGGGCGAAGCGAGGCTTCACGCAAAACGGCGGCAGTCGCGTCAATTTCTTTATAAAGTGCCGCCAAAAATTTTGGGATTAGCTTCATGCTTTTTTCGGTTGACTGACTTACAAAACTGCAATAGCTGCAACGCGTTGGGCAAAACGGAATGCCGACATAAAGGCAAACATCGCGCCTTTCAAGGCTTTTTTCGCACTTCAAAGCCGCGTGTGCGGTGTGCAGACAAAGCTCTCCCCGCTCACGCGAAACATCGTTGTCCGCACAAAATTTTGAGAGCGCCGCGCTGTCACTCATGCCCGCTTCGAGCAGGCCTGAAAGGAGCTTGCCGGGCCGAATGCCCGTAAGCGCACCCCAAACCGGCTTTTCCAAGCCGGACTTTAGCGCCGCGCGGTAAAAGGAGAGCTTGACTATTTTTTGGTTGTAGCGCGCTTTTGTCAGCTCATCCATTATCAGCCGCTTTGATGCTCTTGCAAAGCCTTTATATTTTACACCATTTTGCGTTAAAGTGCAAACAGCGGTATTATATTTTTCTCCCTCAAAAAGAGCAAGCTCCGCGCCGTCGCCGCCGGTCTTTTCCTCGGGGTATTCGGGGTGTTCGTTTGGAAACAGCGTCAGCAAAATTTGCTCCGCCGCATAGCGGTAATCGTGATTATAAAAAAACATCTTCATATCTAATCACAATACAGCGTCTTTC
>JAVVUU010000072.1:0-1515 GCA_036653035.1 Oscillospiraceae bacterium | reverse complement strand
GGCAGGAAGGAATTTGATTTTGAAAAATCGTAAGGGGCTGACTGCCTTTCTTTTCATTTGCATCCCGCTGGCATTTGTCGCAATATTTGTCGCCGCAGCTTTTCACTCCTACTCCGTCTGTATTCAAAACGAGAGGGAGCGAACCTATGAGGTCTTTTCCGACACCTCCACGGCAAGCAAAATTCATGTTATCGACAACCTTGACAAAATGATTTCCGAAACAAAAAGCACAGGCCACATCATATCCCACCTTGGCACAAAGCGGGAGGATGTTCTTCTCTGCTTCCAATACCAATACGAAAATTCCGAAGCCGAAGCCGGACTTTATTTTTCGGACGACGGCACTCTAAAATATGGCGACGCCGAATACGGCAGGCTGTTTTCCTCCTTTGCGGCATCCGCTGCCGCTTCGGGCAAAAGCGCCATTTCCGACCTTGTTGTATGCTTGGACGGTGTTGTGCGCTTTGCCGTTGCCGTTCCGCTTGTCACTCCAACCGAAAAGGCCTGCATTGCGCTTGTCTATCCGCGTTCCACGCTTGAAAAGCTTGTTGACGTTCCCGTATTCGGTGACGTCGGCGGTCTTTGCATAATAAGCGAGTCCGGCGAATACATTGCCTGCCCGCCCTCTGCTCTGCTTTGGAAAGGCTTCGAAGCCGCCCCTCCCGCCGCTGTTCTCTCCGCACAGGATAAAGTAGTTGAATTTATATCCCCTACGGACAACACGGAGTACATTGCCTTTAGCAAGTCACTTGGAATTAACGACTGGCTCCTCGTTTGCTCCGCTCCGCTTGAGCTTGTTGCCTCGCGAGCCGGCTCTGCAATAAGTGTCAGCCACACGCTTGGCGTTGTTTCTGTCATATTAGTTATTCTAACCTTTGCAGTTAGCTACATGATATATCGCCACCGCAAACGCCAAATTACGCTTACTAGGCGGCGTTTCAAGCTTGTCACTACGCAGTCCTCCCGCGCCGCCTTCGAATACAATCGCAACACCGACAAATTTCGCTTCATCAGCAGCTGTAAAAATATTCGGCTGCCTCAGGGCGTTAAAAACGTGTCGCTCACCGATCTTTTAAGCTATGTTTTTCCCGCAGACAGGCTGGACGCAAAATGTGCGGTCACCTCTCTCCACTCACCCGGAACCATCACCGTTACCGTGCGCGTTAGCGGTCTTGCCGACATCAACTCTTACCGTTGGTACTACATAACCGCAACGCGCCTTATGACAAAGGGGCAAGGCTCCGGACTAACCGTTGGCTCCGTTGAGGACATTGACGAGCGCGAAAAGGAACGTCTTTCCCTCCGCGAAAAGGCAACAACGGACAGCCTAACAGGTCTTTGCAACCGTGCCGAAACCGAGCGGATTATCAACGAGCGCCTTTCAAAGTTTGGCGAAGCCGATATGTCCACCTTCTCCATCATCGACATTGATAATTTCAAGCAGGTGAATGACTGCTTCGGTCACGACTGCGGCGACAAGGCACTGATATTTTTTGCCGACAAGCTTCGCACAGC
>JAVVUU010000071.1:0-5511 GCA_036653035.1 Oscillospiraceae bacterium | reverse complement strand
CTAATTGTCGAAAATGCACAAAATCCGGTCATTGTGCTTGCGTTTGTTTGTCGTATGGTGTAGACTATATTACTATAAACCGTGTTTTCATTTGACACACGCCTTGTGCTTTTGCACACCCCAAAGTACCGCTTTGAGCATCAATCACTTAACCTTTATTAGCTCTTTCCGGTTAAGGCTCATGCCCCCGCTTTGCATGGCTTTACAAAACACCCGAGAGGATAAACGCCTATGAAAAAGAGTCGAATAGCTCTGTGCTTGCTTTTTGCCCTTTGCATCTGTTTTTTTGGCGGAGTCGCCGCAAAGGCCGAAAATGCCAATCCCCAAAAGCTTCAGCTTTCCTCCGAGGAGCTTCAATATTTTGACGCACAAAAGACTCTGAGAGTATCCCTCCTTAAAGATTGGATACCATTTTCCCGTGTAAATAAAGACGGCGAATTTCAAGGACTTCCCATTTTAATCCTTGAGCGCCTTGCCGCGGAGTCCGGCGTTGCCTTGGAAGTTGTTCCTGCCGATAACTACAGCCAATCCTTGGAGCAGCTCGCCGAGGGTCGTGTTGATATGCTTGGAATGATATCCGAATACCCCACCGAGGACGGTTTTAATTCCACAACCGCCCCTCCCGAAATTGTCCCCTATCTCACAACTCAGACTCTGCTAATTCAGCACAAAAGCACTGATTTAGTTTCCTTTCCCATCGTCACAATGGCGGATATTCTCGGCCGAACTCCCGTTACCCACAGCTCGACTGTTTCCGTAATAAATTACAACACCCCGCAGGAGTGTCTAAACGCCGTTCGCGTCGGTCAGGCGGATGCCACCATTTGCGACAGCTTTACGGGCGCGGCGCTGATGCAGCAATACGCGGCGCGGGATTTAATCGCAACGCCATCAACCACAGTGCTGCATTTTGGTTTCGGACTTCCCCACAACGCAGATTATCGCCTTGCTTCCGCACTCAAAAAAGCCGTTGGGAGCTTTTCAAACAGCGACATCAACCGCGTTCTTATTAGCTACGGCAATTATGACTCAGAGAGCTTTTGGGATTTTGTCTATCGTTACCCATTTGAAATTATATGTGTTTTCATCGCCCTCATGTTTGTTGTTTTAATAGCTCTACTCACCTACACCAAGGTAAACGTCAGCCAGCACCAAGCCCTTCAGGGCTATGAGGAAAGCTACCGCCTTCTTTCGGACACCTTTGGCGAGGCCGGTATGGAATACGATTACCTTGCCGACTGCTTAACGGTTTTCGGACAGCAATCCCACTTGGACATTGACCGCAAGATTGAAAACTTCAAAGATAAGCTGAAAAGCAAGGCCGTCCGCCTCTCCCTAACACCGGAACAATTCGACACCATAATAAACGAGGGCGTAGAGGGAAAATCCTTTGTTGCCGAATTCCAATGCGGCGTAAAATCCGGCGAATGGGTCTGGTATCGCTTCATCTACACCGTCATCTGCACCTCAGAATCCCACCGCCGCCCAATCCGACTTGTCGGCTGCCTTGCAAATATTGATGAGGAGCACGCCGAAAAAGAACGCCTTATGAAGCTTTCCTCAAACGACCAGCTAACAGGTCTTCTAAACCACGCCACCGCCGACAAGCTTCTGCACTCCCTATTGGAGCAGGAAGTAGACGGCCGCTGCGGTATGCTTGCCATTTTGGACATCGACTACTTCAAAAAATTCAACGACAAAATGGGGCATCTCTGCGGTGACGATGTGCTCCGCAGTCTTGGCGCGGCAATCCGCGAAATTTTCACCTCGGAGGACATTCTTTGCCGTTGGGGCGGCGACGAATTTTTGTTTTTCCTCGTAGAGGAAAATAACCGCACGCAAAATCTAACCTCGCGCATTGATCAGCTTCGCAAAAAAATGAGCAACTACGAATATCTGGACAAGCCCTGTCCCGTAACGCTCAGTATCGGCGGAGCCAAGTGCTATCCCGGCGGCAGCTTTGACAGCCTATTTCAGCAGGCGGATGATGCCCTCTATCTTGCCAAGGAGCACGGGCGGGATCAGTTTTGGCTATATGCCCCAACCGAACAAACGCTGGAAGGAGACACGTAATGCAAAAGCTCTCCTTACACAAACGTCCTCCCGCCTCAAACCTCTACGAATACGCCTTTGCCCCCGTGCCGCAAAATCAGCGCAAAAAAAGCATGAACCTGTTCTATGTGCTAACGGGCTATACAAGTGCGCTCTCCTGTCTTGTAATAGGCTCAAAGCTGGGCGCGGCAATGCCCTTTTGGCAGGCAATAGCCGCTTGCGCCCTTGGCGATTTGGTTTTAATTCTCATCGGCACAGGAATGGGCATTCTTTCCGCAAGGTCAGGTTGGTCAACGGCTTTTTTATCTCAAAAGGTCTTGGGAAAATCCACCTCCGTTGTGTTTTCCCTGCTTATAATCTGTTGTAGCATATTTTGGATTGGCCTTAACGGCAGCCTTTTCACCTCCATGCTAATCTCGGTTTTTCCAGTTTGGCCGCTTCCTGTTGCCGTAACCTGCCTAATTATAATCGCGCTATGGGCACTTTCGGCGGCAAACGGTTGGCGCGGGCTTATGCTTGCAAGCCGTGTTGTTGTGCCCTGCGCCTTGATACTCCTCATCTACTCCATGATTCGGCTTTTTATCAAAATGGGCGGAGTTGATTTTCTCTTTTCCGCTCCGACGGTTGCTCCAATGAGCTTGGCGGCGGCTTCAACGGCCATAATCGGCAATTATGTTTTCGGCTGCATCATCACGCCGGACACCTGCCGCTTTGCAAAATCTCCGAAAAGCGTTGCGTTTGTTTGCCCGCCCGCCTACACTATCGGACTTTTTGTCTTTAACGTCTGCGGAGTGATTGTTGCAAAGGCCGGCGGCTTTAGTGATTTTATCCGCTCAACAGCCGCAATAGGGCTAATGCTTCCCATGCTGCTGTGTGCAATATTTTGCCTTGCAACCACGCAAAACATCAACATCTACGGCGGCAGCCTTGCAATGCAAAACATTTTCCACGGCACCGCCTTTGAGGGAAATGTTTCCCACAAGGTCACGGCATACATAATCGCGGGGCTTGCCGCCGCGCTGTCCGTTTCGGGAATTGGCAAATACCTCATTCCCGTTGTGTCCTCCTTTTCAATCCTAATGGTTCCCCTTCCGGGAATGCTCTTAGCCGAAGCTGTTTTTTTCCACAACAGGTCGCATCAAAGCGGTTTTCGATGGCAATCCATCGTAATTTGGGTCTTGGGCAGTCTTTCGGGCTTCCTTTTTCTCCATATCGGTATGCCAATTGCCCCTTTTTGGGCACTGCTGTTTTCCTTCGCTTGCTACATTCTCGTCAACTCGGCTTCCCACAGAAAAATCAATATTAAAGACTGAGCTTAAAGGGTGCTGTTCAAATTAAACAGCACCCTTTAAGTTTAAGGAATCTCTGAATAAATCCCGCCGCACATCTTGACAGATTTAATCAGAGGTTCCTTATCTTTCCCTTTTTACACATTATGTTGTGGTTCAACCACAGCATTGGAACTATTAGTAAATTATTACTGAAAATTGTAGACATTTTTGTCGAAAAGGTTTATTGTAAAGAAAAGACGTTTGTCGGTATTGGACATACATTCTTGCCTGTTTCCGCGTCAAGTTGTGAAATGTGTCAAGCACATTTCCAATAGCTTCATAATATTTAATTTATTTGTATGTTATGGAATAAGGTGGAAATTTGGCAAAACATATGGTAATACCTGTGCATTTTTGCTTGACAACTAAACGTCTTAAAAAATAGGAGGGATAAAATGAGCGCTGTTATTCAAGAACGACCCGAAGAACTATCTGAAAATGAGCTTGAACAGCCGGACACCAGTGAAATGGATGGCAAATATCTGACCTTTTGGACAGACGGCCAGCTTTTTGGTGTTCCAATTGCCCATGTCGTGCAAATTGTCGGAATGCAGAAGGTCACGGAGGTGCCGGAGTTTCCGTATTTTGCCAAAGGAATTATCAACCTGCGCGGTGCTATAATTCCTGTACTCGATATACGTCTGCGTCTTGGCAAGCAAGAGGCGGAATACAACGAGCGCACCTGCATCATAGTAACTGAAATTAGCAGCAGCAGCGTTGGCTTCATTGTCGATGAGGTCGATGCCGTCATGGCTATTGACGACAATTTAATCTCCCCGCCGCCAAAGGTTTCCGGCGGCTCCGATGGCTACATTGTAGGCGTTGGAAAGCTGGAGAGCCGAGTTGTCCTACTTATGGACACAAGAAAAATTGTAGGGGCGGAAGAATTTGAAATGTTAACCGCTGAAATAGCATAGCTCCAAAAAAACAAAAAAAACGGAGGTCATTGTTATGTTTAAAAATATGAAAATATCAAGAAAGCTTATAACTGCGTTCATAGCTGTTGTTTTAATTAGTAGTATTGCAAGTATCGTCGGAATTGTTTTGCTCAACACGCTTGATAAAAATTATAGTGATGCGTTGGTTGAAAACGGCTTTGTCCAAGGTGACATCGGTAACTATAATGCCTACCTAAATAAAATCGGCGCAATGGTGCGTGACGTAATCACGCAGGAAGACGCCGCGGACAAAAAGTCCGCAAATGACGAGCTTGAATTGGCAAAGAAGCAGACTCTGGCATCTCTTGATGCCTTAAAGGCAAACTGCAAAACGCCCGAGGAGCTTGTCCTTGTTGCAAAAATTGAAGAGGCTGCACCTAAATTCCAAGCCGCCCGCGACAAGGCTGTGGAGCTTGGAATGAAAAACGAAACCGAAGAGGCGCTAAGAGTTTTTCACGATGAAACCCGCCCGGCACTGCTGCAGTGTACAACCGCAGGCGAGGAGCTTATGGCTCTCAACGTAAAAATGGGCACAAAGGTTTCCGCAGATCTCACAAACCAATCCCGCACGGGCAACGTAATCATAATTGTCGTAATGCTCGTAGCGGCAGGTTCTGCACTAACACTTGCGCTTCTTGTTTCCCGAAGCATTTCCCGCCCCGTTCAAGCTTGCTCCGACCGTTTGGTTAAGCTTTCAAAGGGCGATTTGCACTCCCCCGTTCCGGATGCCACCTCCAAGGACGAGGTTGGAGTTATGCTGCACGCACTAAACAGCACCACAGGCTTCCTAAACACCATAATCAACGAAATTGGACGCGCCCTTGCCCTAATGGCGAATGGCAACTTCGATGTTTCCACCGATGTTGAATTTACGGGCGATTTTGACGCGCTCCGTGTTTCCATAGAAAAAATCATTATTTCACTCAACGAAACCCTCAACCAAATTAACACCTCCTCCGAGCAGGTTTCCGGCGGCTCCGACCAAGTTTCCGCAAGCGCACAGGCTCTTGCTCAGGGCGCAACAGAGCAGGCAAGCTCCGTTCAAGAACTAGCCGCAACCATCAGCGAAATTTCACAGCAGGTCAAATACAACGCCGATAACGCTCTTGAAGCCAGCCGCAAGTCCGGTGTTTCCGGCACAGAGGTCACGCAGAGCAACGAGAAAATGCAGGAGCTTATCGCCGCAATGC
>JAVVUU010000070.1:0-5617 GCA_036653035.1 Oscillospiraceae bacterium | reverse complement strand
ATGATGGGACTTTTGGTGGTTTATTGCCTGAGAAATGTTTCTCTTAGTGCCTCGCCCCACGGAATTCCCGAGCTGCTGGCAATTGCCGTTGTTGCGCTACTGCACAAATGGAAGAGCAACACGCTTTTGAGCATAGCGGGAGGAACCGCAGTGTATATGATTTTGGTTCAGTTCGTCTTTAAATGAAAAGCATATTGGAGTGCTCCGCCAACGAAAGGCGGAGCATTTTTGATTTTAGGGAACCTCTGATTAAATCCGTCACATGGATTGGCGAGCGAATTTTTTGTCTGGCGAGTCCAAAACACGCAGGAATACTGACGTATTTCAAGGGTTTTGGGCGATGTCCAGACGGAAAAGTCGCCGCCTAGACGTGAGGCGGATTTATTCAGAGGTTCCTTAGATGTATGCAGCTGTCATAGATGAAAGGACGGGTGCAGTCCATGGTGATTTGCGGTTAGGAGTGGCAGTTATCCAACAATTTTGCGCATCAGTTTTAGATTTTTTGGCTTATAGGGAGCGTAGCGCAGGGGGATATCCAAGAAGTTTTTGCTTTTAAAGATACTCTTTTCGTGGGAAAAGGTGTCGAAGCTGTATGCGCCGTGGTAGTTGCCCATGCCGCTGCTTCCAACACCGCCGAAGGGCAGATTGTCGTTTGAAAGGTGCATTACAGCGTCGTTTATGCAGCCGCCGCCAAAGGATACTTCATGCACAAGCCTATCGGAAAAGGCGCGGTCGGTGGAAAAAATATAGCAGGCAAGCGGCTTTGCGCGGGATTTAACGGTGCGGATGGCATCGTCAAGGCTATCGTAGGCGATTATTGGGAGGATTGGCCCGAATATTTCGCTTTGCATTATCTCGCTGTCGAAGGTGGCATTATAGAAAACGGCGGGAGCAATTTTTCGGGTTTCGGCGCGGGAGTCGCCGCCGGTTTTGTCGGGTTCGCGTTCGATTAGTCCGCAAAGTCGTTTGAAATGGTCGTCGGATATTATGGCGGGGTAATCGGGGTTTTCGAGAGGGTTGGGGTGGATTGCGGCAAGCTGGGCTTGAAGCTCTTTTGTGAAGCTGTCCTTGACGGCGCTGTCCACCAAAATGTAATCCGGGGCAACGCAGGTTTGACCGGCGTTTAGGAGCTTGCCCCAGGCAATGCGCTTTGCCGAAAGCTCGAGGTTTGCGGATTTATCGACAAAGCAGGGACTTTTACCGCCCAATTCAAGCGACAAGGGCGTAACGTGCTCGGAAGCGGCCTTCATAACAATTTTGCCGACGCGTTCGCTGCCGGTGAAGAAAATATAGTCGTATTTTTGACCGAGAATATCATCGTAGCTAAGACTCATTTCGGCGCAGTATAGGAATTTCGGGTCAAAGCTTTTACCGAGCATTTCGGAGATTACGGCGGTTGTGTGGGAGCTGTGCTTGGAGCATTTCAGAATGACACAGTTGCCCGCGGCTATTGCGCCGACAACGGGGGAAAGAGCAAGCTGGAAGGGGTAATTCCAGGGAGAGAGCACAAGGACAACGCCATACGGCTCCTTAACGGTGTAGCTTGAAGAGGGAAAGCCGGAGAGCGGGGTTTTTTTGCGGCAGGGCTTTGACCATTTTTTGAGGTGCTTTATCGCCGTGTCAATTTCGCCGGTTACAAGGCTTACCTCTGTCATGTAGGCCTCATATTCGGATTTGTTGAGGTCGGCGCGGAGAGCGGCATATATTTTGCTCTCATTTTCGGTGATAACGGCTCTGAGGCGCTTTAGCTGTGCTATGCGAAAGCTTATATCCTTTGTTGCATTGGTGTTCCAAAAGTCGCGCTGTGCTGTGACTATGTTTTCAAAATTCATTGATGAGTCCTCCTAAAAATATAAGCTGAGTGCCAAAAGAAACATGGCAAGGTAATAGGTGGCGAGGTTAAAAACGTGAACGGCAATGTGCTGCTTTTTGTAGAAATATAGGAAGAGTATGAGCATATCGGAAAGCAGGAAGAAAAGAGAGCCGCTCGCAAGCAAGAGCATCTTCAAGCCACCGAAGCTCAGCAGCAGATGCAGGCTTTTTGAGAGCAGAAGTGCAATAAAAAAGGCATAAACATAGACGGCGGGGGTCATTTTGCCGATGTCCATGTCCTTTAGCTTTGTGAGTCCAAAGACTATGCCGAGAGTTAGAACGGGGATGATGAAATCCACTGCCATGAGAGGTTGAAGCTGTGCGAAGTTGTAGATGAAAGCAAGGTGCCCGAGCAGGAACGACACAAGCCCCGCAATGAAAAATCCCTGTTTTGAGGTTTTGTGGAAGTTGCCGAGCAGAACATCGCCGCAAAAGCACAGCAGAAATGCGGGCAGATACCACAAAAGCTCCTTGAGATGGTCACCATGTGATGCAAAGATGAAGGCTACTAAAAGAAAGGTAATGCTGGTTGCGGTTTTTGCGGGGAGATAGAACTTTTCGTATTTTGGTTTTACGAGAGCGAGCATGAGTGCTGTGAACATCATTGAGTAGAGCAGAAACAGGCTAATAGTCATAATTGTCCTCCAAAAGCAATTATTTGTGCTATTTTTTAGAGCAACTCATTTGAGAGAGGGAAAGGTTAACTTAGAAGAAGATCAAATTCGTCGGCGGGAAGCGGCTTTGAATAGTAGTAGCCTTGAGCGGTTTGGCAGCCAAATTCACGCAGAAATTCGACCTGCTCACGGGTTTCAACACCTTCGGCAACAACGGATATTTCAAGCTCCTTCGCCATTCTGATAATGTTGCTCACAATGGTTTTTCCTCTGCTTGAATCGAGTGATTCGTCAAGCAAAACCTTGTCGAGCTTGAGAGTATCAACCTTTAAATCTTTGAGTACATTCAGCGAGGAGTAGCCGGAGCCAAAGTCGTCCAAGGATATGGAAAAGCCATGGCTGTGCAAAAGCTCAAGTATGGAAAAAAGCTCATTAAGGTTGGAATACACGATGTTTTCGGTTATTTCAAGCTCAATGAGAGAGGGAGAAATGTCGCTTGCGCGCAGCTTTTCACAGAGAGAGTCAACATATGTTGGCGTATACATATAATAACGGGACTGGTTGATGGAAATGGGCATAGGAGCAATTCCACGGTCGAGCTGGGAGCGAAGGAACAGGCAAACCTTTTCAAGCATATACAAATCGAGCGTAGCGAGAAAACCGTTTTTTTCAAACAGGGGGATGAAATCGCCGGGCATAAGCATTTTTCCGTCCGGACGAACCCAACGCACCAGAGCTTCACCGCCGACAACGGTTTCCGTTTGCAAATCGTATTTCGGCTGAATGAACAGCTTAAATTCGCCATCCTCCAAAGCGGAGTGCATGGAGTTTTCAAATGCCTTGTCACGGTCTATAAGAAGCTGCATGGCTTCGTTATAGACGGCAAGCTCGGAAACATAGCTGGTTTTAATTGATTTTCGCGCAATGTCGGACTTTTCAATTGCCATCATGGGGTCGGAGTCGTGCTCATCGAGATGGTATACTCCAAAATTTATTCGCGCCGTGTAGACGCCATCCGCAATTTTGTCCCAGCTGAGAATACTTTTACGAAGCTTAAAGATATAGCTCTTGGTTTCGTCAGCGTTCGTCTTGTTGAGAAAAAGAAAAATGAAATGGTCGGAGCTAATGCGGGCAAAGACCTCGTCCTTTTGAGCGGTATTTTTCAAGCAGGCGGAGATGTATCTTAAAAATTCGTTGCCTGCGTGAAAGCCCAAATCCTTGTTTATGTATTTGAATTGCTTAACGTCAAAGTTTAATATTGTATAATTTTGAGCGCCGTTTTCGCGAACGAGCTTTTGAGCATCGAGCTTAAAGCGTTCAAGGTTTGGAGCGCCTGTCAGGGTGTCGTAGTATGCGAGTCTTGCAATTTTGGCATTTGCCTGACGACGTGAACGGAGGATAAAGGCAATCATCAAAACAAAGATTATAACAAGCACAGCCATAAAGAACATGGTTGTAAAAATTACATTTTGCGAGCGCTCAAACACAATTTCGGATGGCAGGGAGGAAACAAGAAACCAGTCGTTTAGACCATTGATTGGAGAATAGGCAAAAAATCTGTCATCCTCGTGCATATGAAGACGCACAACTCCGGTTTTGCCGTTTTTTAAATCGGATCTAAAGCTTTCAATAACACTTTCGCTGTTGTTGCCGTCTGCTATGGCGAATAGATTTTTTCCCTGTCTTCCCGAGGAGGGGTGCAGGATAACGTCGCCATTGGAATTGACTATGTAGGCAAAGCCGTTTCCGTTGTAAAAGTTTATGTCAATTTTGTCCATGAGTGCGTTGACCTCATAGCCGGCAAACAGGACATATTCAACTTTTCCGTTATACCACACGGGAACCGAATAAACAATGCCCTGCGCTTTGCCGTTAACTTTATCTATTAGGGGTTCGGAAACGTAGTTGTTGCCTTTTATTGCCTCTTGAAAGAAGGTTCTGTCCAAAACGGAAAACTCAGTGTCATCCGTGCAAACCGCGTTGCCGGAGAAATCGACAAGTCCCATTCGGAACAAATTAAATTTATCTGCCTGTTTTTTTAGGCGGCTTATTTTCTGCTCAATGGGAATATTGGGATCTGATATAATACCATCCGCAAGAACCTCAAGAATGTCAAAATCTCTGGCAGACTGCCTTTTTACGGAGTCTGCACCCTGTGCGGCGACTTCGGAAAGGTGCATCTGCGATTCCTTAGTTAGTAAATTTGTAACAAATATGGAATAGAAGGTGGTTATGAGAATAAATATTACAACAACAAAGACGGCACCGATAATAAATTTTTTGCCCAATTTACTCATTTAGGAAACCTTCCTCTCATAAAGAGTTTCAATAAAATACAAAATTTCCCTATAATGTATATTCAACCTAAAGTATATGCTTTATATGGTAGTACTGTCAATGGTTTTCGGAATAAGAACGCCATACAATGAAGCTAAAAAGCAGAAATTGAAAAAGCTCCCGCACTTTTACCAACAAAAGTGCGGGAGCCTTGGGTTTGATGAGGCGGGGGCTTATTTCTTTTTGTTCTTTTTCTTTGCCTTTGGCTGAGGCTCTTCCTTTTTGCGGATGAAGAACACGCCTACAAGCATGATTACGGCGAAAATGATTAGGTAGTAGACAACGCCCATTTTGTGCGCAAAGCAGGCGGCGATGACCATGAATATACAGCCGCAAACCGCAAGACTTGGCATTAGGAAGCGCTTAACGGGGTGAAGGTCTTTTTCCTTTTTCATCATTGCAAAGAAAATGGGGATGTAGGCGGCATAGATTGTGACTATGGGCAGCTCCGAGGAGTCGAAGGCGAAAACGCCCCACCAGGGAGCGGTGCCGTCAAGACCTTCTGCTATGGGGATGGTGCAGATAACGGAGCCGTAGAAATAAAGCAGCCAAGCGCCGCAGAGGAACAGCCCCAAAATTGAGGAGTTGGTGGGCATATTTGTGGCTTTATCCACCTGCTTGAAAAGCTCCGGCTTTGGACCTTGACCGCGGACGGCAAGGGCGTACATACCGCGTGTGCAGCCAAGCATAAGCCCGTTTAAGGTGCCAAGGCAGGAAATTACGATGAAAACAAACAGCAAGGTGCCGCCGATATTTGAGAAGATGCTTGAGAACGCAATTTTTGCGCCTGTTTC
>JAVVUU010000069.1:3777-5847 GCA_036653035.1 Oscillospiraceae bacterium | reverse complement strand
ATGCGGAGCGGACTTTGTGTAATTTTTTTTCATAATAAATTTACATCTGTTAGCTTTTATAATATAATGTTATCGTTTGTTTTGTTAATTGAAGGATATGGAAAGGTGATAATAGATATGGAAAGAAGAACCGGCACGATTTCAAGAGGCATTCGCTGCCCCATAATCAGACAGGGCGATGATTTAGCCCAAATCGTAGCAGACAGTGTTTTGGAAGCTGCAAAAGAAGAAGGCTTTGAATTAAGAGATAAGGACGTAATCAGCGTTACCGAATCTATAGTTGCAAGGTCGCAGGGCAATTATGCCTCTGTTGAAAATATTGCAGAGGACGTTAAAAATAAATTAGGTGGCGGAACAATTGGCGTTATACTGCCTATTCTTTCGCGTAACCGCTTTGCAATTTGTCTGAAAGGCATAGCCATGGGCGCAAAAAAAATTGTGCTAATGCTAAGCTACCCCAGTGATGAGGTCGGAAACCAGCTAGTTTCCCTAGACGCCCTTGATGCAGCAGAAATAAATGGATACAGCGACGTTCTCTCCCTTGAAAAATACAGGAAGCTTTTCGGCGAGAATAAGCATGAGTTCACGGGCGTTGATTATGTCGAATATTACAGCCAAATTATTAAAGATGCAGGTGCTGAGGTCGAGGTTATTTTCGCAAATCAACCCAAGACAATCCTCAACTATACCGATTGCGTTCTTGCGTGTGACATACATACCCGTATGCGCACAAAGCGTCTTTTGAAGGCAGCAGGAGCAAAAATAGTTTGCGGTCTTGATGACATTATGACGGAAAGCATCAAAGGCAGTGGCTTCAACACAAATTATGGCCTTTTAGGCTCTAATAAGTCCACCGAAAACACGGTCAAGCTTTTCCCGAGAGAATGCATGGATTTCGTTGAGGAGGTCCAGAAAAAAATCAATGAGGCCACGGCGAAGCACGTTGAAGTCATGGTTTATGGCGATGGCGCCTTTAAAGACCCACAAGGCAAAATTTGGGAGCTGGCTGATCCCTGCGTGTCGCCTGCTTTTACAGACGGCTTGATAGGCACACCAAACGAACTCAAGCTAAAATACCTTGCCGACAACGATTTTAAGCATCTTAACGGAAATGAGCTTAAAGACGCTATTTCAAAGAGTATAAAAGAAAAAGACTCAAATTTGCTTGGTAATATGGCATCACAGGGTACAACTCCCCGCCAGCTCACAGACCTTATAGGCTCGCTTTGCGACTTAACAAGCGGTTCGGGTGACAAGGGTACCCCGGTGGTTCTTGTTCAGGGATATTTCGATAACTTTACAAGCTGATTAGAGGTTCCTTAGATATTTGACAGAAATTTCGGCCATGTCAAGCTATTAAAACACCATTGCATAAAACCCCGTATGTCTTGCTTTTGAAGACATACGGGGTTGCTTTTTTGTTGACCTCATGCGAGGCATCCTTGAATGGCACCCAAAAGATTTAAAATCGCCATGGAAAGCTGCAATGCGGGTTTTCGCGGCTTCTGTTTTGGCTGTGGTCTAACTGATTAGGTTTTGAAATTCGTCGCTTGACATTGGCTTTGAGAAGTAAAAGCCCCTGCCGTTTGCGCAGCCAAAGCTCTGAACAAGCTTTACTTGCTCGATGGTTTCAAGATGGGTAACGACAATTTTAATGTGTAGCTTTTGGGCAAGCTCCAAAAAGCTCTGAACATAAATTCTGCTCTGCTCGGAGTGAAGTGCGTTTGCAAAAAAATGAGCGTTTACGTTAATAGTGTCAAGCGGCAGCTTTTGAAGTAGCCACAGCGCCGATGAGGAGCTTGACGCAAAACGATCCATGCTGAGAGAAAAGCCTTTTTCATGCAGATAATTCATTTTTTCAACAAAAGCATCGTTGCCTTCAAATACTAAATCACACTCGGGAAGCTGCAATTCGAGGAGTGCGGGAGGGACATCATATTTTGTTACAAGGGCTATTAAATGCTCGATAAAGTCGGCTCTATGTATGTTTAGGGCGGAAATGTTTACGGATAGGGGAACGGTCAATATACCGTGATCCAACCAATCCTGTATTTTTTTACAGGCCGCCTC
>JAVVUU010000069.1:0-3677 GCA_036653035.1 Oscillospiraceae bacterium | reverse complement strand
CCAAAAAGGCTGTAAAGCTCAGAAAAGCGGCTTAGCCAAATTGAAACGATTGTGTAGTTATCCAAATTTTTGACTGTAAGATAATCGGACGCAAATTTTGTTTTGTTGCCAAGCTCGGTCAAGCGGTCGTGGTTTATGAAATGGGTCTGATTTTTTTTCGACCATACTCGCGTTTTTAGCAAAAGGATTAGCAATATGAGGAAACCACCGGCTAATATAATGCAAAGCGTGAGGAAAAGTATTGTAATGCTGTCTATAATTATTACCTCCGATTTAGTGGGATTTATAGGTGCGGAAAATTAATTTTCCGCCTTTTTTAGTTAATGTGTAGCCGGGCTTTGTTGCATCAATTTTACACTTTGCATCGTCTATTGTGAAATTGACATTTGGGAAGATTGAATGTGAAGCTTCTATGTAGCGGCGGTGCGATTGCTGCTCGGCGGTTTCACTGTTTTCCAGTTCCAAGGCAGCGATTGCGCGTTCTATGCGTATTTTTGTGGCGACGGCACGGCACAGCATTACCTCCGGCGGCGTGATATCCAAATGGGAAAGAGCGGCAAATTCGGCAACATCGGTTAGCTTTGCAACGGCTTCCCGGTATTTTGCGATGGTTAGCATATTTTGTGCTTTCTTTTTTCCAAAGGTGTCGGGGTCACGAACATTGATGAGCGTTAGCATATTTGCATCGTTGCCAATTTGCTTGGCACAAACGGCTTCGCCCGCAGTGCAAACTCCGCCAATCAATTTTCCGTTAATTCCAAAGACACGGACTGTGCGGTCGCTTTCTACACGGGAATTTAAAATGCTGTCTGCATAGAGATCGCCCTTTACCCGAACACGCGCGTTTTCGATATAGGGTGCGCGGGCGCTGCCTTCCGCGGCAAGCATATCATCGCCGCGGCCTTTGACGCCGCCGCAAATTATAATGTTGTTTCCCGAAACTAAAATTGCATTTTCGACTACACCATCAACGATGATGTTGCCGCCCGCGCGCACGGAAAAGCCACTTGCAACATCGCCCTTAACATGAACACTGCCAACAAAAAGGATGTTGCCTGTTGCAGCGTCAACATTGTCAATAGTTAATACGCGCCGCACATAGACGGTTTTGCGCTTCAGAAATACTTGCCCGTCACAGACGGCGTAGAGCTTTGTTCTGTCCTCCGAAAGGACAGTGTTTGTCCCGCACACAAGACCGGAGGGCTTTCCTGCGCTTCCTGTGATTGGCTCGCCTGTGATAGAAATGCCTGTAGTGCCGGCTGTGGGCTGAACGATGTCACAAAGCAAGTCGCCTTTTTTGACGTTTTGAACAAAGTCGAGAGCCTTGTAATCTGCAACGCCGTGCTCGTCAATTTTTGGCGCAAGGTCAAAGATTGGGGTGAAATGATAGCTTACTTTACCATCGGTGCCGGAAAGTGCTTGTTTCCCCTGTGCAATTTTGATTTTGCGGTTATAGATTGGGTGCTGGACAAGCCTGTCTATGTAATCATCCTTGATGCCGTATAGGACACCACTGCGCAATAAGGCAGTGCGAAAGTCGCACTCATCGGGAGGGGAGCCGCCGTTCTCGGGTTCGGCAATTTGAATGTAGGCCTCTACCATTGAGTCGTCGAAGGTGATGCGGAGAAGCTTCTCACCATCGCTCAATTCGTTGGGCACAGAGCAAACCTGAACCGGCGGGTGTTCTAAGCCCACGCGCTCAAGCTCCAGCATTTCCATAAAGCGCGCTTGGTCAATCATTACAAATTCCTGTGCCTGCAATACGGTTGAAATAAGCACATCTATATCCATATCGCATAATTCGTCAAGATCCAGACCCATAAGCGTTGGGTCCATGAGCTGATGCAGAATTAAGCCCTTGTTGTATTGGCTGCCAAGGCGGGTGCGTATGATTTCATCACTCAACAAATCCTCAATTTGTATAGCTTCCTGTTCGTCAATTTTCATAAGTACTCCAGTCTTTCTGCTGACCAAAAACAGATGCAATTTCAGTGTTTGGGGATTGTTTAAAAATTGCGTTGGAACAAAAAACAACGCTTTTATGGTAAATGTGCGCAAGGGGGTGGATATGGCGCATATGTCCGTCAAAGCACACAATTTCTATTTGCCATTATATGCTAAACTAGTCGAGAAAGTCAATAGGAAGTAATATTCTTAATAATGTTATCAATTTTGGGACTATATCATGTGTCAAGAAAAAAGCACAAGTCTTGTGTTAATTGTTGTTTTGCTGTATAATATAAAAGCAATAGTTGCTTATTATAGGGCTTAATATATTGGTGTAAAGATGTGCATAAGCACGAAGCTTTAAAGCATTAACAGCAACATTAAAAATTTTTAAAATAACTCAATTTTAATTAGGGGGAAGCGTCAATGTACTGTGTGAAAAAGGTCAAAGATGATCTATATTGGGTGGGTGGCAGTGACCGTCGCCTTACCTTATTTGAAAATGTATTCCCAATTCCGCGCGGGGTTTCATACAATGCCTACCTTGTCCTGGACGAAAAAACAATTCTGATGGACACTGTGGATAAATCTGTTTCAACTCAGTTCTTTGAAAATATCGCCCATTTATTAAACGGCAGAACGCTTGATTATCTTGTCGTAAACCACATGGAGCCGGATCACTGTGCAACCCTTGATGAGCTTGTTTTGCGCTATCCCAACATAAAAATCATTGGAAATGCAAAAACAATGTCAATGATAAAGCAGTTTTTCGACTTTGATATTGACAGCCGTGCAATGGTAATAAAGGAGGGCGACACGCTCTCCACGGGTCGGCACACCTTTGCGTTTGTAATGGCTCCAATGGTGCATTGGCCGGAAGCAATGGTAACCTACGACACCACCGACAAGGTGCTTTATTCCGCAGACGCTTTTGGCTGCTTCGGCGCTATGAACGGCAACCTTTTTGCCGACGAAGTGAATTTTGAAGCGGAGTGGCTGCCGGACGCGCGCAGATACTATACCAATATAGTCGGCAAATACGGCACACAGGTCACAGCCCTGCTAAAAAAAGCATCGGGGCTTGAAATTGAAACCATTTGCCCGCTTCACGGCCCCGTGTGGCGCGAAAACATTGGCTGGTTTATCCAAAAATATCAGCAGTGGAGCAGCTATACCCCCGAAGAAAACGCCGTTATGATTGCCTATGCCTCCGTGTATGGCAACACCGAAAATGCGGCCAATATTTTGGCGGGCAGGCTTGCGGATTTGGGCGTGAAAAACATTGCGATGTATGATGTTTCCGTTACACATCCAAGCGTAATCGTTGCCGAAAGCTTCCGCTGCAGCCATTTGGTTTTTGCTTCAACCACCTATAACGCGGGAATTTTCTGCAATATGGAAACCGCTCTTTTGGATTTGAAAGCGCACAACCTCCAAAACAGAACAGTTGCCCTCATTGAAAACGGCTCTTGGGCGGCAACCTCCGGCAGGCTGATGGGCGAAATTTTTGCATCCATGAAAAACATAAATGTTTTGGAGCAGCGACCCTCTCTAAAATCCTCCGTTAAACAGGCACAGCTGGAACAAATTGAAGCGCTCGCACAGGCGATTTTTGCCTCCATGTCAGACGATACAACCGAAGCAAAGCCCGAACCACAAAAGAAAAATGGCTTCGTCTGCAAAATATGCGGATATGTATATGAGGGCGACACACTGCCAAAGGACTTCAT
>JAVVUU010000068.1:0-5929 GCA_036653035.1 Oscillospiraceae bacterium | reverse complement strand
TTGTGGACATTATATAGTTATAATATGCAAAAAGCAAGGCAAGACGGCATATGTAATTATTAAGGAACCTCTCACCTCGCTTAAAATAACATAATATGGAACTGTTGCGGAATTCCGCAACAGTTCCATATTCTTTATCGTCCACTCATTTTTAATTGTTTCTATCGGGATTGACAATTGCCCTAATCTTGTTTCCAACAGCGTGTGCAACGGCGTGCGCTTTGAGGTGCTCCGCGCCGACGCTTGAGCCATCGAACTGCCTTGTTAGGCTGATGGCATCAAATTTGCAGCGGACTGTACATTCGCCGCAGCCGAGGCACTTGTTGGGGTCAACTCTTGCGGCACCGCAGCCAAGACAGCGATCGGTTTCCGCCTTTAGCTGTTCCTCCGTAAATGTAATTCGAGGGTCACTGAAGGTGTTTTTCTTGGTGGAATCGTTTGAAGACACGCGGCGCTTGGCGTGGTCGTAGCCGTCAAAAACGACATTGCTTTTGTCAAGCTCACGGAAAATACGGCGGTTTCTGCCGATATTTTGTGTCTGACCCGGATGTCCAATTCTGTGGAGCGATTCCGCGCCCTCCTTACCGGCGGCAATTGCATCAATTGCAAACTTCGGCCCCGTGAAAACATCTCCGCCAACGAAAACATCCGGCTCGGCGGTCATGTACGACAGCGTGTCGGCCTTTGCCGTGCCGTTGCGGTTTAGCTCAACGCGGCTGCCCTTCAGCAAATCGCCCCAGACTATGGACTGTCCAACGGAGATTAGTACCTTGTCGGCTTGAACAAATTTCTTTGTTTTCTCGTCATATTCGGGGCTGAATTTTCCGTCCTTATCGAACACGCGGACACATTTTTTAAACTCAACGCCGCTGACCTTTCCGTTTTCGAGCACAATTTTATTTGGTCCCCAGCCGTTGTTTACCACAACGCCCTCGGCCTTTGCCTCCTGCACTTCCTCGTCCTGTGCGGACATTTCCCGCGCGCCCTCCAAGCAGAACATTTCCACAGTGCCCGCCTTCGTGCGCAGAGCTGTTCGCGCAACGTCAATTGCAACATTGCCGCCGCCGATTACAAGCACTTTTCCCTCTGTTTCAACATTTTTTCCAAGGTTTACGGCACGGAGGAAGTCAACGCCCGCGATAACGCCCTCGCCATCCTCGCCCTCAATACCAAGCTTACGTCCCGCCTGCGCACCGATTGCAAGGTAGAAGCCCTTATAACCCTCGGCACGAAGCGCGTCAAGTGTAATGTCGCGCCCAACCTCAACTCCGGTTTTAAATTCAACACCGAGCTGACGAAGTACTTCGATTTCGGACATTATAACGTCCTTTTCAAGTCTGAACGAAGGAATTCCCATGGTCAGCATACCACCCGGCTTCTCTTCCTTTTCAAAAACGGTGACGGAATAACCGTGGACTGCAAGGTAATATGCGCAGGATAATCCCGCAGGGCCGGAGCCGATAACGGCAAATTTTACGTCATGGTAATCGTAAAGCACCTCGGGGATGAAGCGCGTTTTGGCGTTCAAATCCATGTCGGCAAGGAATTTTTTGATTTCGTCAATTGCGATTGGCTCGTCAAGCTTGCCGCGTGTACACTCATTCTCGCAATTGTGCGGGCAAATTCTTCCGCAAACAGCCGGGAACGGATTTTCCTTTTTAATAAGCTCCAAGGCTTCCGTGTATCTGCCCTGCGCCGCAAGCTTTATGTAGCCCTGAACCGAAATATGTGCGGGGCAGGTTGCCTTGCAGGGAGAGCTGCCGCACTCGTAGGAGTTTTGGAAATTCTCTCTGTAATTCATGTTGTAGCGCTGCGGCCCCCAATTGTGATTATCGGGAAGCGGAGTGACGGGGAACGAAACGGGGGTTTTTGTGCAGAGGTCGGGGCCAAGCCGAACGGCGTTTGCGGGGCAGGTTTCAACACACTGTCCACAGGCGGAGCATTTTTCCGGCTCAACGGACGCGACATAGTTTGAACGCGACCAGTTTGGCGAGCCTGTCATAACAGCGCCGCGAAGTGCAAAGCAAACGTCCACATTGCAGTTGCAGATTGCCCAAACCATGTCCTTGCCGTCAATATTTGTAACCTGATGCGTATAGCCGCGCTTTTCGCATTTTATGAGAATTTCTTGGGCTTCGGCAACAGTAATTCTTCTTGTTTTGCCCTGTGCAATACAGGACTCGGCGGCGGAACCCATGATAATGCAGGTTTCCTCGGCAATATCACCGCAGCCCTCACCCATTTGTGCCCGCGCAAGGCGGCACTGACATGGGCCAACGGAGAGGTGGTTTTGATATTTTGTAAGCCAGTGTGATATTTCCTCATAGGGCGCGGCGCGCGTTTCGGAGGAGATTGCGGCTTCAACAGGAATAACGCGCATGGGGCCGTTGCCAATCGGAACCATGGGTGCGAGGTCGCTTCGAACTCTTGTGTATTCCTCAAATGCCTTTGCGATTTCGGGGTGCTTTGCTGTAAGCTCGTGGTTTAACTCCAAAAGCTCAAAAATTCCCGGAACCAAAATGTACAGCTCAAATTTGTCCGTGCCATCGGGCTGTGCTCTTGTTATCAGCATCCCGATTTCTGCAAGCTCTGTGCAGCGTTTAAAGGTTTCCTCGTAGGATTGTCCGATTGCTTTTGCAATGTCCTCAACTGTTTCTGCGTGACGAATACGAAAATGAACCAACATTTCTGCCTGCTCGTCTGTCAAAATCCCTGCAAAAGCGTAGTATTCCGGGTCGGTTTCCTTGTGATTTTTCCCATCAAAATGCTTTGCTAATGCCAATATGCTCTTTCTGGCTGCCATATATTTCCTCCTGAAATAAATCTGTTGTGCGGCATACAGATAAAACTGTATGCCGCATTCTGTGTAAAATGGACTCTCTTCTAGTCGTTTTTCAGTTGCTCCGTTGGAACATCCTCGGGGGCTAAATTATCGTAAAGCTCGTAGCCCGCAAAATCGGCTTCAAATATCATGGGCGTGGTCACAATTTCGTCGCGGAGCCATTTGCGGAATTTTGGATGCGCAATTTTAATCAGTGCGCGGATGCGGTCGGGAAGCGTTTTTAGGAAAACATCCGCAACACCCCACTCGGTTACAATGTACATCATTATGTTTTTGGGTGTTGTTACAATACAGCCCGCGGGCAGCCAAGGAACAATATTTGAGCGAAGCTGTCCGTCATGGTCAACAAAGGTGGAACGCAGATTTACAAAGCTTCTGCCACCGGGCGCACGCATTGCTCCGTAGATGTATGCAAGAGAGCCGCCCGCACCGGAATATGGCTTTAGTCCCTGTGCTTCTGAGCAGGCCTGACCGATAAGGTCAACCATAAAGGTGGAATTTATCGCAACCAGATTTTCCTGCTTGTCGATAACGTCAAGGTTTATGGATTCCAACATTGAAATGATGTTGGCACGTTTGTCGCGGGATGCAAAATCGAAGAAATATGGAGTGCAGGCAGCGGGAGAACAGGCTGTGATGCTTGTCAAAACGCCCTCCTCGCAGAGCCTTGCCATGTTATCGCAGAAAACCTCGGAGAAAATCTCGTAGGTTCCCGTGCCCTTGAGGTTTGCGAGCACCTCTTCGCCAATGCCGCCCCAACCGATTTCCAGCTTGTCGCCGTCATTGAGATAGGGCGCAATGTTGGCGGCAATTCTTTTATCAACATCCGTGGGGAGAGGTCCCGGGAACTCAACCATCTCGGTGTCGCATTCGATAATATAATCGAACTCTGAAATATGTACGCTAACATGGTCGCGCTCGCCGCGGATTGGGCAAAGACCCGTTTTGTCTATGAAGGCAATTTTCTTTTTAACGCTCGGCATATGCATGATTTCATTGCCGTTTGAACAGCCGTAATGTCCAAAGTTGCACCAGCCGTTTTCGTCCGGCGGCATGAGATGAACAGCAAAGGTGTTGCAGCCATACATTTCCAGTGTGTCATAAATGTGGTCATAGCCGTTGCCGCTGTTCTCCATAATTCCCAATTCTTGGGACATTCTTTCAAACATCAGGTCAAACATTGAGGTCATGCGGATATGCCCCTTGCTCTCGGGGTTGGTCAGTAAATCAAACGGGTAGGTTGAGCAGTTCCAAATGAGGAAAACCTTGTTGTAATCCTCCACATGAGCGTTCATTTCGTCCAACATTACAAAAGGAATTTGCGGCCCCTGCCCCATCCAAACAACATCGCCGTCCTCAATAAGCTTTGATGAGCCAACAAGCTCTGTGTGGTGGTCGCTGTACCATTTTTTCCAGTCAACGCCTAAGTTTTGTTTAGCCATGATTTTTTCTCCCCTTCAAATTTTTTGTTTCAGCGGCTTCCTCGGCAAAAAATTAACAGAGCACGCTGCAATACATTTTTGCCTTGCCCTCCACTCCGTCGGTTTAATTCGGAGCCATGGAGCGCAAGCAATTTCTTGTGTATATTGTAGCATTATGGAGAAATTTTGTATAATATTTTGTTGAACATGATGGCATATTTGGCACAATGATGTTGCCATATTTCTGTGAATTATGGAATTTGTTATTTCAGCTATGGCATTTTGTTGGTTTTATATGTGTGATATAAGCCGCTTTGCACAAAAAAATCCCACTCCGCCGCCTTTTCGGGTTTATCTAATTTATAATACTAATGTCGGATTAAAAACATTACTTGTTTTTAATCCGGCAAGCATCGCACGGACATCCCCGGCGGCAATAAAAAACAAAGATTTTTTATCGGTAATTAGTATAATATGAAAATTTCCGTTAGAAAATGCTTGAGCATACAAGAAATATTTGTACGAAATACAACAAACGGCTCTGCTGTTTTGTAAAACATCACCATATATTTGTTTGGCAAAGTATGAGATAATTATAAAGAATAAACATAGCCGACAAATGAAGCTTGTGGAGGTAAAAATGGAGATTCGGGACTTGAGATTTTTTTGTAAGGTGGCCGAGCTGGAGCACGTTTCAAAGGCTGCGGAAAATCTTGGAACCTCGCAACCGTTTCTGACAAAAATAATCGGTCAGTTGGAAAACGAGCTTGAGGTAAAGCTTTTCGATAAAGTCAACAGACGGCTGAAGCTAAACCAAAACGGCAAATTTTTTTATGTCAGAGCCAGCAAAATTCTTGCCGACCTTGACAGTCTTGTTGATGACATGGACGAGCTTGCCGACAAGCAACAGCGCGATATCCGCTTGATGTGCGACAGCACAGGCTACAGCACCGGCATAATGCTTGCCTACAAAAAGCAAAACCCGCACAACATGATTTCCATAAAATATTCCGACAGAGCACACATTATAGACTCCCTCGTAACAGGCGAAGCGGATTTTGCGTTCTGCACTCCGCCCATTGTGCCCTCCGAAAGCATCCATATCAAAACGGAGCTTGTTTTTGCCGAAAAGGGCTGTATCCTTCTCCCTCCCGGCGACCCCTTGATTGGCAAAAAGTCCTTAACTTTTCAAGATTTAAAGGGGCACCCCATGGTTGCTCCCCCCATAGGTGCGGGCATCCGCAACAACATGAACACCTACTTCAAGCGCGAAAATTACACCCCAAACATTGTCTGCGAATCCATGGACATAAATCTTCTAATCGGTGCCGCGCTAAACGGTCAAGGCTTTGTTGCAATTCCTCATCACTACATGAACGACCCCCAATTCGGCAAATATTGCTCCGAAATCGGTGAGCCGGACATGGCTCCCGAAATTGGTTTGAGCTACAACGTGAGCCGCTCGGGACAGGCAAGCACAGAAAAATTTGTTGAGCTTATAAAAGAATATTTCAGCACGCTTGAGTAAAAGCGATTCTAACTTACCAAAATATCGGCCGCAAAATGCAGAAACCGCTTTTGCTTTGCATAAAATGAAAATAATTAGGGGATGCTGCGTTATTTTGCAGTATCCCCTAATTTTATGACAAGAAGAAAAGGCATAATT
>JAVVUU010000067.1:0-6007 GCA_036653035.1 Oscillospiraceae bacterium | reverse complement strand
TATTACTATTGCGCCTAGGGCTATGCGGTACCAGCCGAAAAGCTTGAAGTCGTGTTTTTTTATGTATGACATTAGGAATTTTATTACGAACACGGAAACGGCAAAGGCTATTATCATGCCGAGGGCTAGGACGGCGATTTCTGCGCCGGCGAAATGGAAGCCGAATTTTATGATTTTTAGGGCGGAGAGTCCGAACATTACGGGGACGGCTAGGAAAAATGTAAATTCGGCGGCGGCGATGCGGGATACGCCGATTAGGAGGGCACCGATTATTGTTGCGCCGGAGCGTGAGGTGCCGGGGATTATGGAGAGGACTTGGAACAGGCCTATTAGGAGGGCTGTTTTATATGTGATGTCGGACAGGCTGTTAATTTGCGGCTCTCGCTTTTTGTTCCACGTTTCTATTATAATGAATGCGATGCCGTAAATTATCAGCGCCGCCGCTATTACAAGCGGGGTGTGGAGATGGGCTTCGATGTAATCGTCGAACAAAATTGTTACCAGTGCGCCGGGGATGCAGGCGACAACCACCTTGAACCAGAGGGAAAAGGTGTCTTTTTTTATGCGCGGCTGCGTTTTGTCTTTAAACTGGAACGGAAACATCTTTTTCCAAAAAATCACCACAACCGCCAAAATTGCGCCGAGCTGTATGACAACGAAAAACATTTCCTTGAAAGCCGCGCTCATGTCAAGCTGTAAAAATTCGTCCACAAGCAGCATATGCCCCGTGCTGCTGATGGGGAGCCATTCGGTTATTCCCTCAACCACGGCAAGGATTATAACCTTGAGTATTTCGAAAAAGTCCATTGTTTACCTCATGTTTTTAAATTTTTGATTTTTGCACACACTTACAATATATCAGTATACCGCGAAATTAAGAACCGGGCAACTGTTTTTAACTTACAGTTTTGTAAGATGTGCTCCCCCATTTCTTCGTAAACTTGCAGTAATTATGAATAAAGTGTCAATTCATTTGCCAAAAGTATTGACTTTTTTAAGGGATGGTGTTAAATTAGCACTCAGATACCGAGAGTGCCAGTGCTCTCCCCCGGAGAGTGCTGATTGGGGAGGGTTTAAAGTGGATATCAGTGACCGCAAGAAAAAAATATTAACTGCCGTCATTGACGCATATATAACCACCGCCGAGCCAATCGGTTCAAAGGCCATTGCCGAGTCCGGCAGCCTTGATTTAAGCAGTGCCACCATCCGCAATGAAATGGCAGAGCTTACGGCAATGGGCTACCTTGAGCAGCCGCACACCTCTGCGGGGCGAATTCCCTCGCCGCAGGGCTATCGGCTCTATGTAAACGAGCTTATGGAGCGCCAGCGTCTTTCACTGGAGGAAACCGAAACCATAAACCAAAGCCTCCACCTCAAAATTCAGCAGCTAGACAAGCTTATGAGCGACATCGGCAAAATTGCATCCTCCCTAACAAGCTATCCCGCGCTTGCGCTTGCCGCGCCGATTTCCTCAACAATTTCGCGCTTCGACCTCATATATGTGGACGCAAACACCTTCATTGTCGTTGCGCTTCTCAGCAACAAAACCGTTTGCAACAAGCTCATTCATCTGCCGTTTTCGGTGGAGCAGGGCATGGTGCAAAGGCTCGCCGCAGTATTTAACGCCGATTTCACCGGAATTTTAGAGGAGAAAATCACCCCCGCCCTCATAGATTCCGCAGAGCGCGCCTGTGGTGACACCATGGGTCTTGTTTCCGTTGTCGCCGCCTTTGCCATCCAATCCCTAACGGAGGCAAACGCCGGAGAGGCCGTCTTTACCGGCGCTTCCCACCTCCTTCGCCAGCCCGAATTTCGCGACCCCGACAAGGCGCGTGAAATTATGAGCTACCTTTCCGACAGCGAGCAGTTTTTGCGCCTTGCCGCCGGAGCGGAGGGCGACGATGTTCAGGTGCTGATAGGCCCCGAAAATGTCGCGGAGGAATTAAAGGACTCAAGCGTTGTAATGGTTCGCTACGACGCGGGGGATAATATGCGCGGAGTTATCGGAATTGTCGGGCCGACACGCATGGACTATTCCGGCGTTGCCGCAAAGCTTCGCTACATCGCCGAGGGACTTAGCCGTCTGCTTGGTACGGCAGAGGCTCCGCCCGGTTTCGAAAAGCTTCAAATCAAAGGAGAAGAAATAAATGAGCAGTAAGAAAAAGCCGCCCAACCCCGCCGAAGAGCAGGATATAACCGACACCTCCACCGAAACGGTGCTCGAAGCGGAGGTCGTTGCGGACGATAACGATACCGCCGAAAATGACAGACAGGCTCTCATAAAGGAAGCTCAAAGGCTTGCCGAGGAGCTTTGCACGGAAAAGGAAAAATATCTTCGCCTAATGGCAGAATATGACAACTACCGCAAGCGCAGCCAAAAGGAGCGCGAAAACATCTATGCGGATGTCCGTGCGGACACCATCCTAAAGCTTCTTCCCGTATACGACAACCTCGAGCGCGCAATCAAGCAGGAAACCGCCGATGAAGCATACAGCCGCGGCGTTGAAATGATAATGACACAGCTCAAGGAAATTTTTTCAAACCTCGGCATAAGCGAAATTGCCGCAAACCCCGGCGACACCTTCGACCCCCTCGTGCACAACGCCGTTATGCACATAGAAAACGAAGCGCTTGGCGAAAACGTCATTGCGGAGGAATTTCAAAAGGGCTTTATGCTTGGCGATAAGGTCATCCGTTTCAGCGTTGTAACCGTCGCAAACTAAAAATATTTACGCGCTTTTACGCGTTTGTAATATTAAATGTATAAATCAAACAACAAACCGAACTATTCAAATAGGAGGAAAATACAATGGGTAAGATAATTGGTATAGATCTTGGAACAACAAATTCATGCGTTTCCGTCATGGAGGGCGGCGAGGCCGTCGTAATCTCAAACGCCGAGGGCAACAGAACAACTCCCTCCGTTGTCGCGTTTTCAAAAACAGGCGAGCGTATGGTCGGACAGGTGGCAAAGCGTCAGTCGGTTACAAACCCCGACCGCACCATCAGCTCCATAAAGCGCGAAATGGGCACAAACTTTAAGGTTGACATTGACGGCAAGGGCTACACTCCGCAAGAGGTTTCCGCAATGATTTTGCAAAAGCTCAAGGGCGATGCGGAAAGCTACCTTGGCACCACCGTTACGGACGCTGTAATCACCGTTCCCGCATACTTCACGGACGCTCAGCGTCAAGCCACAAAGGACGCAGGCCGCATTGCGGGACTTGAAGTTAAGCGCATCATCAACGAGCCGACGGCCGCCGCGCTTGCATACGGTCTTGATAAAGAAACCGAACAAAAAATCATGGTCTACGACCTCGGCGGCGGCACCTTCGACGTTTCCGTCCTCGAAATCGGTGACGGCGTTATCGAAGTTCTTGCAACCGCCGGCAACAACCGCCTCGGCGGCGACGACTTTGACGAGTGCGTAACAAAATACCTCGTTGAGGAATTTAAAAAATCACAGAGCGTTGACCTCTCCGGCGACAAGGTTGCCATGCAGCGTCTGCGCGAAGCGGCTGAAAAGGCAAAAATCGAGCTTTCCGGCGTTACAAGCTCCAACATCAACCTCCCCTACATCACAGCGGACGCAACAGGCCCCAAGCACCTTGACCTCACCCTCACAAAAGCAAAATTCAACGAGCTGACACATCACCTTGTTGAAAAAACCATGGGTCCCGTCCGTCAGGCGCTTTCCGACTCCGGTCTTTCCGCAGGCGAGCTGACAAAGGTTCTTCTTGTCGGCGGCTCCTCCCGTATTCCTGCCGTTCAAGAGGCTGTTAAGTCCATCACCGGCAAGGACGGCTTTAAGGGCATCAACCCCGATGAGTGCGTTGCAATGGGCGCTGCCATTCAGGGCGGTGTTCTCGGCGGCGATGTTGAGGGCATTCTCCTTTTGGATGTCACTCCCCTCTCCCTCGGCCTTGAAACCCTCGGCGGCGTTTGCACAAAGCTCATTGAGCGCAACACCACCATCCCGACAAAAAAGAGCCAAATTTTCTCAACCGCTGCCGATAATCAGACCAGCGTTGAAATAAATGTTCTTCAGGGCGAGCGCGAAATGGCTCAATACAACAAGAGCCTTGGCCGCTTCCACCTCGACGGCATTGCCTCTGCACGCCGCGGCGTTCCTCAAATTGAGGTCACCTTCGACATCGACGCAAACGGCATTGTAAATGTATCCGCAAAGGATATGGGCACAGGCAAGGTTCAAAACATCACCATCACCGCCTCCTCAAACCTCTCCAAGGACGACATCGAAAAGGCCGTCAAGGAGGCCGAGAAGTTTGCGGCAGAGGATGCTAAATATAAAGAGGACATCGAAATCCGCAACCAGGGCGACCAAATGGCCTACCAGACCGAAAAAACCCTCACGGAAATGGGCGACAAAATCGACCCTGCCGACAAAACCGAGGTTGAGGACGCTCTTGCAAACCTCAAAACCGCTCTAACCGGCACAGATTCCGAAGCCATCAAAACCGCAACCGAAACCCTCACACAGGCTTTCTACAAGGTCAGTGAAAAGCTCTATGCCCAGCACCCCGAAGCCGGTGCAGACGGCGGCTGCGGCTGTGAAAACGGCGGCGAGTGCAACTGCGAGGAAAACGGACGCAACCCCGGCGATTGCAACTGTGACGACAAGAACAAGGGTCAATATTACGACGCCGACTATGAAGTAGTTGACGACGACAAAAACAAATAAAAACGGCGGCAACGGCCCCCTTGAAAAAGGGGGCCAATCGTCCTTTCATAACGTGAAAGGCCAATAGCCCGATTTTTTCCCAAATGGTAAGAAAGCTTACGCAAAGGCGGATGCAGCTTGTTTTTGCGCGGAGCGAAAGGAATGAACATATGGCAGATAAAAGAGATTATTACGAGGTGCTGGGTCTTGGCAAGGGCGCATCGGATGCCGAAATCAAGAAGGCATACCGCACACTTGCAAAGGAAAACCACCCCGATTTGCACCCCGGGGACACGGCGGCGGAAACGCGCTTCAAGGAAATTGGCGAAGCCTATGCCGTGCTTTCGGATGCCGATAAAAAAGCAAAATACGACCAATTCGGCCATGCGGCCTTTGACCCCTCCATGGGTGGCGGCGGCTCGGGCTTTTCCGGCGACTTCGGCGATATTTTCGGTGATATTTTCGGCGGAATTTTCGGCGGCGGCGGCGGTGGCAGACAGCGCAGCAACGGCCCCATGCGCGGCGAAAATATCCGCGCCGGCATAACCATCACCTTCGAAGAAGCCGCTTTCGGCTGCGACAAGCCGCTAACCGTTCCCCGCGTTGAGGATTGCTCCGATTGCCACGGCTCCGGCTGTGCCGCCGGAACAACGGCGGAGGTTTGCCAAAACTGCGGCGGCAGCGGCGCTGTCCGTCAGCAGCAGCGCTCTCCCTTTGGCATGATGTCAACGCAGGGGCCTTGCCCAAAATGCAACGGCACCGGAAAAATTATTCACCAGCCCTGCCAAGCCTGCCATGGCGCAGGCTCCGTGCGCAAGCAGCGCAAGGTTACGGCAAACATCCCCGCCGGCATTGACAACGGTCAGGCCTTTTGCCTAAAGGGCATGGGTCACGCCGGCAAAAACGGCGGCCCCGCGGGCGACCTTTTAGTCGCTGTCACAATTTCGCCGCACCCCCTTTTCCGCAGAGATGGCACCTCCGTAATCTACGAAATGCCGATTAGCTTTGTTCAAGCCGCACTCGGTGCCGAGGTTGAAGTTCCAACTCTCGATGGCAAGGTTAAATATACAGTTCCCGAGGGCACGCAAACCGCAACGGTTTTCCGCCTTAAAGATAAGGGCATCCCCTATGTTAACGGCCGTGGCCGCGGCGACCAATTTGTTTCCGTCAAGGTCATCACCCCCGAAAATCTCGGTGAAGCCCAAAAGAACATTCTCCGCGAATTTGCAAAAGCAACCGGCGAAGCCGCCCCCGCCGCACAGCCCGACGGCGCGGTCAAAAAAAAGCACAAAGCAAAATAATCAATTTGTTGTATGAGTCGATGTT
>JAVVUU010000066.1:0-6028 GCA_036653035.1 Oscillospiraceae bacterium | reverse complement strand
GCCCTCACGGGATTTTAAGTCCCGGGTGTCTACCTATTCCACCACACCGGCAGGGTGCCTAAGTGGAAATATAACTCATAGTATGTTAGCACGTTGTAACCCAAGTGTCAAGATAAAAGGTGCGGTCGGGGTTTGCTTACAGGCTTCCGAGCGGGAAGCGCTGCACCTTTGTCAAAGAAGCTCAAAGGTGCTTTTTTGACAATGGGAAAGGAGCCCCCGCCGTGGCGGAAGCTCCTTGTTTGGGGGATTTTGGGAACTGCTGAGTGGCTGCGGAGTAATTAGTTGTATGTTAAGCGCAAGTTCTTTTGCTTTCAACCATGTCGGAAAGCTCGTCGCTTACGGCTTCGCAGAGTGCGGTGCTTGACGCTGTCATAAACTTTGCGCCATTGCTTTTCAGGTATGCTTTCTTAATTGCAGAGGAGATGGAAGCGGCATCTGCATCCTTCACTATTTCCAAGCCGGAAATGGTGGCCTTGCGGGTTTTAAGGGTGTTTTCAAAGGCTTCGGTGCTGCCGAAACGTGTTCCGGTGGAAAAAGCGCCTGCAAATTTGTTGTTAGTCATGATAATACCTCCATATTATTAGTTGTAATGTTGTTTAATTTCCTTCTATTTGAACCTGACCGCTTGGACAGGGAGCGCTCATGCAGGGGTTCCGCAAAATACAGTTTGTGTCGGTGATATACAGGGGAGCGCGTGCTCGGATTCACAGATATAATCTACGTTTTCAAGATGAATTTTTGCGGTGTTTCCCAAGGGCTGATGGCTGTTTAGGATTGCAATTGTTTTTGTAATGCCCTCATAATTACTGATATAAGGCGTGGTGCCGGTGCCGAAGGTGCCGTAATCGCAGTTGCCGGCTTCATCGGGGGGGCAAAGCTCCGTAACTATTGTGTTGACCTTAAAGGTTTCGCATATCATGCGGGAAAAGGTGCCGTAGGGAGTTTGCCGAAAGCCCGGGACTCCGGCGTCGCTATTCTCCGAGAAGCTGTAGCTTCCCATAAAGGAGGCAAGGTGAAAAGCTTTGAGATACTTGAGGTGCGTGAGCATTGGGTTTGGATTTTGCGGCTTGTGGGTTAGAAGCGTGACATTTTCAAGCTCGTCGTTTCGCTTTGAAAGCGCCCAGAGGAAGTCGTTTGAAATACTAAGTGAGCTGCCGAGCCAGATGGTGTCGCCGGATTCAATTGTTTCGGCCGCTTCCGTGAGTGTAATGTATTTGTCGCTGCTGTATTGAATTTCTGTCATTCGATGTTCCTCCGCTTGGTTTTTGCTCTGTATCTCTCTTTGTGATTTCATTGTAGCAAACATACAAATAAAAGTATAATATTTTGTTCGTCATGCCGATATAATGCATAATTGCATAGAATTATTCTGTGTGCAATTATAAATGAGAATTAAATAAATATGATTTATCAAACAACAAAGCGCGCGGCTTTTTGTGGAAACTCCACATAAAGCCGCGCGTTGCATATTCGGTTGGTTATGAGCCTTGGCGGGAAAATTATGATGCGTCATAATCTTTGAAGAAAAAACTTTTTGAGATTTTCGGGTTTTTCGTGAACAGCAAGCAATTCGGATGGATTTATTCGTGGTTGGTCGGACGCTTGGGTCTGTTTTGAGAAGCTGCGTCGCCATAGGGTCTTGGACGAGTGCCGCCTTGCGCTCTTGATGCGCCGCCCGAGGGGCGTGTTACCTTTCGGGGGGAGCCGGCGAGGAGGCAGGCGTGTGTGGGCTTGCCGCAAATTTTACAGCCCTTCATGGCTTCCATAATTTCGTCAACGCGGTCGGAGGGGATTTCGACAAGGCTCTGCTCTGCGGAAATGTCGATTTTGCCGATTTCGTTGCCGGAAATTCCGGTGCGCTCTGTTACTGCGCCAACAATGTGGTTCGCCTTGACGTTGTTTGCGGTGCCGATGTCCAAAAGCATAATTCCATAGCTTGCGGGGCGGGCCTTTGGGCGGGCGGGGCGCTTATCGTCAACGCCGCGGGGTGAAACTCTTGAGGACTCGCCATCGTGGCGGAACTGGGAGATTACGGACTTTGCGGGGGCGATGCCAAGGTCCTTGAATTGCATGGAGAGTGCGGCCTCGGCGATTTGACGCTCTGTGAAGCCCTTTTCCGTAAGTGCGGTTACGATGGTTCCGAAAATGGGGCGGATTTCGCCGTTTATCAGAGCTTCAAGAGCTTCGATGGCTTTTGTACTGCCGACATTTTGGATGTCCTCAGCCGAGGGGAGGGGGAGCTGCTTGATTTCGGATTTTACGGCGACGGCAATGCGCTTCATATCGAGAGCTTCGCGCTTGCTGCTGCAAATTGTGATGCTCTTGCCGGGCTTTCCCGCGCGGCCGGTTCTGCCGATGCGGTGGATGTAATATTCGGTGTTTGAGGGAATGTCGAAGTTAATTACATATTCAACGTCGGAAACGTCAATGCCGCGGGCGGCAATGTCGGTTGCTATCAGTATGGTGGTTTTGCCTGCCTTAAAGTCGCGCATGGTGCTTGTGCGCTGGGTTTGCTTTATGTCGCTGTGGATGCTCTCTGCGCTGATATTGCGTGAGGTGAGAAATTCCGTCAGCTCATCCGCCATGCGCTTTGTGCCGCAGAAAATTATGGCGCGGGTTGGCAGATAGTATTGCAAAAGCATATAGAGCGCGTCCTTTTTCGCGGAATGGGGAACGTCTATATAGCTCTGCTCAATGTTTTCAAGAGTTACTTGGCTCTTGTCAATTTCGATTATTGTGGGATTTTTTTGAAACTGCTTGGTTATGGACATTATTGCGGGGGGCATGGTTGCGGAGAAAAGGAGGGTTTGTCTTTCCTCCGGCGTGTCGCGGAGGATTGTTTCGATGTCCTCCTTGAAGCCCATGTTCAGCATTTCGTCGGCTTCATCGAGAACGACCATTTTAAGACCGCCGAGCTTGATGGTTTTGCGGCGCATATGGTCCATTACTCTGCCGGGTGTGCCGATTACGATATTTGCGCGGCGAAGACCTATGCACTGCTTTTCTATTGGAGCGCCGCCATAAATTGCTATGGGGTGGATGCCCTCTTTAAAACGGGCAAGCTTGCGGATTTCCTCTTCGCCCTGAACGGCAAGCTCGCGGGTTGGGCAAAGGATTAGCACTTGAATGGTGGGTTTTTCCTCGTGGGTATCGACTCTTTCGATGGCGGGTATGCCAAAGGCGACGGTTTTTCCCGTGCCGGTCTGTGAGCGGGCGATAAGGTCAACACCTGTGCGGATTACGGGAATAGCCTCCGACTGAATGGGGGTCGCAAAGTCAAAGCCCATAAGGGAAACGGCGCGTTCGACCTTTGGTGTAAGGCTGATATCTGAAAATAAAACTTTAGTCATGTAGTTCCTCAATTCTAAAAAAATATAAACGGGGACCGCAATCCTCGTTTACTAAAAAGCGATATTATTATCAATCAACACATTGTATCATAAAGCAGATGGCTTGTCAAATCAATATACACGATTTAATCAGAGGCTCCCTAATTCTTCGCTTCGCTCTTGACAGGGGGCTTTTTTGGTGTTAACATATGAGCAACAATTCATATGAATGGAGGCTCAAATGTTATGACCGCTAAAATTCACAACCACAATGAACGCGTCTGCATGGTGCGGGAGTCACTTCCGCAGGACGAAACGCTTTTCAATCTTGCGGATTTATTCAAGCTTTTTGGGGATACCACAAGGATAAAAATTTTATATGCGCTCTCCGAGTCGGAGCTTTGCGTCTGTGCAATAGCCGAGCTTTTAAGCATGACGCAGTCGGCAATATCGCACCAGCTCAAGGTGCTGAAGGACGGCAAGCTTGTAAAAGGCCGCCGCGAGGGCAAGGAAATGTATTACGCGCTTGCGGATGACCATGTGCGTCAGATTATAGACTGCGGCTACGAACATATTATGGAGGAAAACGCAAATGAAAAAAACATATAAGCTCGAAAAGGTGTGCTGTGCAAATTGCGCCGCAAAAATGGAGCGCGCTGTCAAAAAAATTGACGGCGTGAGTGATGCAAGCCTTAATTTCATCATGCAAAAGCTGACAATTGAAGCAGCGGACGGAATTTTTGACCAAACGATGGAAAAGGTTGAACGTGCCTGCAAAAAAATTGAACCGCGCTGCCGCATCGCGCTTTAGGGGGGTAAAGCATGGATAAAAGCCAAAAGCTTGCCCTTGGGCGCATCATAGCGGCGGCGGTGCTGTTTGCCGGATTTTTCGCCCTGCCCAAGGATTTTTCGTTGCGACTGCCGCTCTATCTTGCCGTATATCTGCTGATTGGCTGTGACGTTTTGTGGTCGGCTGTGAGGAATATTTTGCACGGTCAGGTGTTTGACGAGAATTTTCTGATGGCAATTGCGTCAATCGGCGCTTTTTGCATCGGGGATTACCCCGAAGCGGTTGCTGTGATTTTGTTCTACCAAACAGGTGAGCTGTTCCAAGACCTTGCCGTTGAAAAAAGCCGCCGCTCCATAGCCTCGCTCATGGACATCCGTCCGGACAGTGCGCGGGTACTGAGAAACGGTGTGGAAACGGAGCTTTCGCCGGAGGAGGTTGCGATTGGCGAAACAATAGTCATACGTCCGGGCGAAAAAATCCCTTTGGACGGCGTGATTATTGAGGGCACAACCGGCGTTAACACCGCCGCGTTGACGGGCGAAGCGCTCCCCGCCGACAAGGCGGTGGGTGACAGCGTAATCAGCGGCTGTGTAAACCTTTCGGGGCTTATCAAGGTTGAGGTCAAGAGCGAATTTGCCCAGAGCACGGTTATGAAAATTCTCGACCTTGTCGAAAATGCGTCCGAAAAAAAGGCGCGCTCGGAGAGCTTCATAACACGCTTTGCGCGATATTACACGCCCTGCGTGGTCATAGCGGCGCTGCTTATTGCCGTTTTGCCGCCGCTCCTGTTTTTGCAGGATTGGAGTAAATGGATTAACCAAGGCTTGATTTTCCTTGTTATTTCCTGCCCCTGTGCGCTTGTAATTTCTGTGCCGCTCTCATTTTTTGGCGGCATAGGGGGCGCGTCACGGCGCGGAATTTTAATCAAGGGTGCAAACTATCTTGAAGCGCTTGCAAAGGTCAAAACCGTTGTTTTCGACAAAACCGGAACGCTTACAAGGGGCAGCTTTGAAATTAGCTCCATCTGCCCCGAGGCGGGCGAAAATTGCAGGGGGGCGCGCTGCACCGCCGAGTCCACAGGCTCTGCCGCGAAAAGCGAGCTATTGGAGCTTGCCGCCATTGCGGAGAGCTATTCGAGCCATCCGATTGCGGAAGCACTCGTCCGCGCCTATGGAAAAAGCCCCGACAAAGCTCGCTTGGGCGAGGTTTCGGAGCTTGCGGGCTTGGGCGTTAAAGCAATTGTTGACGGCGAAGCGCTGTATGTTGGAAACGCGGCGCTCATGGAGCAGGCGGGAGCCGCCGCTGTTGAATGCGAATACATCGGAACCTGCATTCATCTTGCGCGGGGAACCGAATATCTTGGGCACATAGTTATTTCGGATGAGCTGAAGCCCGACGCGAGGTGCGCTATTGAGCGGCTAAAGGCCTGCGGTGTTACGAAAACCGTTATGCTAACGGGCGACCTTAAAAGGGTTGGCGATGCTGTTGCGGCGGAGCTTTGCTTGGACGAGAGCCGCACCGAGCTTTTGCCCTCCGGCAAGGTTGCGGCGCTTGAAGAGCTTTTGGCGCAAAAACCCGCAAAATCGGCGCTTGCCTTTGTTGGGGATGGAATTAACGATGCGCCTGTGCTGACCCGTGCGGATGTTGGCATTGCAATGGGTGGGCTTGGAAGTGACGCGGCAATTGAAGCGGCGGACATCGTTTTGATGGACGACAAGCCGTCAAAGGTTGCGGAGGCAATTTTGCATTCGCGGAAAACCATGCGCATAGTTTGGCAGAACATTATTTTTGCGCTGGCGGTAAAGGCGATAGTGCTGATTTTGGGGGTATTTGGGATTGCAAATATGTGGTTTGCGGTTTTTGCAGATGTGGGGGTGATGATGTTGGCTATTGGGAATGCCATGAGGGC
>JAVVUU010000065.1:0-6050 GCA_036653035.1 Oscillospiraceae bacterium | reverse complement strand
CGTTCCTGTTCGCTTCGTTGCGGAAGCGCTTGACGCGTGGGTAGGGTATTCCGACCTTTACAATACTGCACAGATTTATAGTGACGTGCTTCCCGCAAAGGAAATTACACGCTTGCACAGCTATGTTGATTTGAGTCATGAGGACTACGCATTGGCATATTTCAAAAATCCCTCGCCCACCTCGCCCGAAGATTGGCTTAAAAGAAACCCGCAAATAGTTTGCTTTGATGGCGCTTGCGGCTTCAATAACGCAAACGAATGGGCACTTCGTGAGGGCAATACCAATAGTTCTGCAAAGGAATATACATTCAAGGGAGAAAGAACAGGCAAAACATTTAAAGAGGGAGTAAACGATACCGTGGAATATGCAAGACTGGCAATGAACGAAGCTATTGCGGGTGTTGAACATCAATTTAGCAAAGACGGTCTTGTTGACGTAAAGTTTCTTACAGACCTGTCCTGTGTGTTTTGCTCAAAACATGACGGACGCGGCAACTGCCTTGTTCGTGGCGTTCTCCTCATACACATCCCCGAAAATGCGGATATCTCTGCTATACAGAGCAAATACCGCCTTGGAAATATAAAGGCGGGGCAAGTATATAAAAGCGATATTGAAGCAACCGTTTTTGCCGGTAGCTTGTCGGCAATGGATTTAATTTATTTTGACAGATTTGCTACGCTTCATGCGTAACATGAAAGGGATAATATGAAAAATTGGATAAAAAAAGTGTCAAAGCCATTCGTGGCTTTGACACTGGGCGTAATGTTGTCGGTATCTCTGTGAGAATAAGACAACCTTGCATATACTTTCAATTCAAACCAAGCTCGCGGCTTAACGGAGCGGGACTATAATACACTGCACGGAGGGAAGCTTATAATGACGGTAAATATTCTTGCGGTTGGGGACGTTTGCGGGAAACCGGGTATTGATTTTCTGCGGAAGCACCTCAATGCCTTTAAAAAACTAAACGACATTGCCTTTACCGTTGTGAACGGCGAAAATGCAAATGTCGTTGGCATTACCCCCGCACAGGCGGAGGATATTTTTTCGGCGGGCGCGGATGTTATCACGCTTGGCAACCACACCTGGTCGAGATATGAAATTAAGGATTACCTCAACAGCAACAGAAACATTTTGCGCCCGGCAAACTATGCGCTGTGCTGCCCCGGCTTTGGTCACGAGGTTTACAAAACCGCTTTTGGCGACATTGCAGTCATTAACCTGATGGGGCGCTTCACACTGGACACAAACACCGACAACCCCTTTTATGTCGCGGATGAAATCATCTCATCGCTCAACACAAAGCTTGTTTTGGTCGATATGCACGCGGAGGCGAGCAGTGAAAAGGCGGCAATGGGCTTTTATCTCGATGGCCGCGCGAGCGCCGTTTGGGGAACACATACCCATGTTCAAACCTCGGATGCCGACATTTTGCCGAACGGCACGGGCTTTATAACCGACCTTGGCATGACAGGCCCCGCAATTTCCGTTTTGGGAATTGAACCCCAACAGAGCATAAATAAATTCTTGGGCGAGCCGCCAAGACGATATGAGTCTGCGGAAGGCCCCGCAAAAATGGAATGTGCTATTTTCACAATAGACACCGAAACCGGACGATGCCAAAAGGCGGAGGCGATGAGAATTAAATGAAAGAAATAAAGCTTTTACACGCGGCCGATTTGCATTTGGACTCGGCATTTGAAGCGCTTACACCGGAGGCGGCACATATGCGCCGCGAGGGTCAGCGCGAAATACTTGTCAAAATCACGGAGCTTGCGGAGTCGCGCGGGGTGGATGCCGTTTTGCTCTGCGGCGACATTTTCAATGGTGTCGATATAGAGCGGGATACGGAGCGCGATTTTTGCCGTGCCATGGGCGCAATTCGCTGCCCCGTGCTCATAGCTCCCGGAAATCACGACCCCTATACAGCATATTCCGTGTGGGAAACCGTGCATATGCCCGAAAACCTCTACATTTTCAAAAATGCGGAGGTCGAGTGCGTTGTTTTGCCCGGAGTGCGCGCAAGATTTTGGGGCGCGGGCTTCCAAAACGCATTTTGCAAACCGCTCCTGCGCGAATTTGAAGCCCCCGAAAAGCGTCCGGATATGCCGGACATCATGGTTATTCACGCCGATGTCAGCGGCGGCGAGTCCGCTTACAACGCTGTCAGCCGCGAGGATTTGATGAAATGCGGAATGGATTATGTCGCTCTCGGACACATCCACGCGCGCAGCTCAATTAAATATGCGGGCGAAACCGCCTATGCCTATCCCGGCTGCACAGAGGGGCGCGGCTACGATGAAACCGGTGAAAAGGGCGCTTATATTATCACTCTTTCGGACAACGGCGTTAGCTCGGAATTTGTTCCGCTTTACGGTGTGCGTTACGAAACAATGAGTGTGGATATCAGCGGGCTGCAAGCCAACGAAGCAATAAAAAATGCAACTGCCGCTCTAACGAATAAGGACTATTGCCGAATTGCCCTAACGGGAGAATGTGAAACACCGCCGGACATTCAGCTGCTGTATAAGGAGTTTAGCGGTCAATTTGGAGAATTGCAGCTCCGTGACGAAACCAAGGCCTGCCGCAACGTGTGGCACGGCATGGAGCAGGACACCTTGAGCGGGGCATATCTCCGCAAGCTTCTTGCCATGAAAAATGCCGCGAAAAGTGACGAGGAGCGTCGAATAATCGAGCTTGCCGCACGTTATGGCATATCGGCGATAGAAAACGGGGGAGATTTAATTTGAAAATACATAGAATGACAGCCTCCTTCGGCGCACTTCAAAACGAGATTTTGGAGCTTAACGAAGGGTTGAACATAGTATGCTCGCCAAACGAGAGCGGAAAATCAACTTGGTGCGGCTTCATAAAATCTATGCTTTTCGGTGTTGACAGCTCTGCCCGAGAGAAGGGCGGCGTTAAGCCCGACAAGGTGCGTTTTGCGCCGTGGAGCGGCGACCCCATGGCAGGCTCCATGGAAATCGAATATGAGGGCCGCGAGCTTTGCCTTTTAAGGCAGGGCCGCGAAAGCACCCCCATGCGGGACTTTACGGCGACTATTGCCGGCACGAACGACATTGCAAAGGACATTCCCGCAACCGCCGTTGGCGAAACCCTTACGGGCGTTTCGCGTGATGTTTTTGAGCGCTCCGCCTTTATAGGCCAAGGCAAGGTTACGGTTGGCGGAAGTCCGGAGCTTGAAAAGAGAATTGCGGCCATAGTCCAAACCGGCGAAGAAACCGCTTCGGTTTCCGAGGTTGAGGAGCGGCTCAAGACCGCGCTTCGCCGCCGCCGCTACAACAGAAACGGACGTTTGCCCGAAATTGAACACGAGATGGTTCAAACGCGCGAGCGCCTTGCAGAATGTGAGCGCGAAGCAAGACACGGCGAGGAGCTAAAAAAAGCAAAGCGCAACGCACTCGAGCATCGCGATGCACTTCTCGACAAGGTTTCGGAGGTTCGCAGCAAAACACGGCACGAGTCTCTTGAAAAGCTTTCAAGCTCGCGAAGCCATGTTAAAACCCTTGAAAGAGAATACAGCGATGTCAGCGACAAGCTTGGCTTGGCGGGGCAGGTTTTGGATTCGGGAGTTTTTGGCAGGGAAGAACCGAAAAAAAGCCGCCAGCGCGTGAACATTGATAAATCAAGATTAAAAAGCATTGAGGACGATGCCAAGCACGGCGGTTCAGTTCCGCTTAACATCACAATACTTGTGGCATTCGCAATTATTGCCATAGTTGTCGCCATCTTTAAATACTATATCCCCGCGGCGGTGTGCGGCTGTCTGTTTGCAATTCAGCTTGTGCGTCTGCTGCAAATTATAAAGGCACACAAAAAAGCCGTGGCGGCGGAGCTTAAAATACTTGAGCTGTACAGCTGTAAAACAGCGGATGAGGTTGAAGCACTTTTGAGCGCACATGAGCAAAATTATGAGCTGTTTACGGAAATTCTTGAAAGACAGCGCAGGCTTGGCGAGGAGCTTACGGCAGCAAAGAAGGAGCAGGCGGAGCTTGACGCGGCGCTTTTAAAGGATTTGGACTTTATCGGCGGCGACAGCGATGCGGCTCGTTACACAAAGCTGCTTGAGGATGCGGAAAACACACTGCGCAATGTCCGCGAGGAAAGCGCACTCTGGGAGGGCAAGCAGAGCGTCCTCGGCGATTTTGACGAGCTTGCCGAAAAGCTTGACGCGCTGACAGAGGAGCACCGTACAGTTAAGGTGGAATTTGACGCGCTTACGCTTGCGCTTGAAACGCTGAGAGATGCGGGCAACGAAATTCAGCATAGGCTAACCCCTCAGCTCAGCAAGAGAACGGCGGAAATTTTTGCCTGTCTGACGGGCGCAAGATACGACAGCGTTTTGCTTGACAGAGAGCTGAAGGCGGCGGCGCGTCTTGCGGGCGACACGGTTTCGAGGGACTCGTCATTTTTGAGCGCCGGAACAATTGACCAGCTTTATTTGGCTGTGCGGCTTGCAATTTGCGAGCTTGCGCTCCCACCTGAAAAGGCCTGCCCTCTGATTTTGGACGATGCGCTTGTTAATTTCGATGATGAGCGCTGCGGCTATGCGCTTGAGCTGCTTCGCAGTCTTGCCAAGGATCGGCAGATTATCCTCTTCACCTGCCATGGGCGCGAGGCGGATTTGATGTACAGCTGCTCGGATGTATTTGTTACCCGCGGGAAAATAGGGGCTTTGCCCCGGTCTTAATGCCAAAGCATTAAGACCGATACGGGAGAATTGGATGTCGCCGCTGAGGCGGCTTTAAAGGAGATGTCCGTCGGAAGTGAATTCCGCCGGACATCAAATCCAACAATTTTCGGTCGTCAGACCAGACAACTCGCCATGCCGCCCAAAAATTCTTTCGCACGGCGAAAGGACGATTGGACGGTTGGACGAGGGACGGTTCGCGCCCCGCGGGCGCGGGGATGGACCGTGGACGAGGGGAATAATGGGTATACTATATAATTATCGCCGGTGGGCGAAGGGGAAAAAGGGATGAATACCTTCGGGGAAAATATTAGGCTCACGATATTCGGAGAGTCGCACGGAGATGCCGTCGGGATGGTTTTGGATGGATTTCCGGCGGGAGAAAATATTGATATTGCGGGGGTCGAGGCGCAGATGGCGCGGCGTGCGCCCGGAAAGTCGGAGCTTGCAACACAGCGGGCGGAGGATGACAAGCCAATATTTTTGAGCGGTTTATTAAATGGCCACACAACAGGTGCGCCGATTTGCGCTATTGTCAAAAACAACGATGTGGATTCCAAGGACTACCACCCCGAAAAGCCGCGCCCGGGTCACGCAGACCTCACGGCGCAGATTAAATACAAGGGCTTTTCGGATTTTCGCGGCGGCGGGCCGTTTAGCGGCAGGGTGACGGCGGCGATGGTGATTGCGGGAGCTGTTTGCAAGCAGGCGCTTGCAAGGCAAAAGGTGTTTGTGGACGCAACCGTTATCAGTGTCGGCAATGCGCGCGGCGATGAGAACGACTATAACGTCCGCAAGGAAATTTTGGATGCCCGCGCGAGTGGTGACAGTGTCGGCGGCGTTGTTGAATGTATCGTGCGCGGTGCGCCCGCAGGCTTGGGCGGACTGATGTTTGGCGGTATGGAAAGTCAAATTGCGGCGGCGCTCTATGCAATTCCGGGCGTTAAGGGCGTTGAGTTCGGCGCGGGCTTCAATATTGCCGCTATGCGCGGCTCCGAGGCGAACGACCCCATCCGAATTGAGGATGGCAGGATTTTCACGGAAACAAACCATGCGGGCGGGATTAACGGCGGAATTACAAACGGTATGCCGCTTATTGTGCGCTGTGCCTTTAGACCAACACCATCTATCAGCCGCGAGCAAAAAACGGTTGATCTCTCAAAGCACGAAAACACCAATATGCGCGTTATAGGGCGGCACGACCCCTGCATTGCGCCACGCGCCGTGCCGGTTGTTGAGAGCATGACGGCGTTCTGCATAATGGACGCGATAGGGGCTACGCCCCCGGATTGAAAGCTAAAGCTTCCAATCCGAAAAGGGATGATTGGATGTCGCCGC
>JAVVUU010000064.1:0-6556 GCA_036653035.1 Oscillospiraceae bacterium | reverse complement strand
GATTTAAGCTCCGGTGTAAAGTCAAGGGGAAGTCGCCGCCGGGTTTCGCCGTAAAATAGGGCACCTTGGGAAATTTCACAGCAGAGCATTTCTTCAAGACATAGAGCCTGTGCGCAGAGTTGAGCCGCGTCGCAATTATTTTCCTTTGGCTCGCCACGCTTATATTCCACGGGAAAGGGCAACCAAAGCCCCTCCCAGCCGTTGATTGGAACTCCGTTGTCGTCCCTATGAAATTCCAGCACATCACATTTTCCCGAAACGCCCAAGCTGCGGGAAAACACGCTCATTCCGCGCGTTATTACGGTGTTTCCCCGCTTTTCTGTCAAGGCTTCATTGTGGGTGCGCTCGTGCATTATTTCGCCCTCCGTTGTGCGGAGGTTTTCTGCCCAAAGATTTTCAATATGTATCAGCGCCCACTGGCGGCGGCAAAAGAGAAAATGCTGAACACCGGAGAGCATTAGAAAATCCTCGTCATTATATGAAGTTACCCCATTTGCGTCAAGCTTACGCCGGATGGGATAGCGGCTTCATTGATGGATACATCGTAATCCTCAAAGCTTCTTGCAACCGCAACCTCGGGCTTGCGGGCTACGTTTATGGTTTCAAAAAGCTTGTGGGCGGGGGCGTTGCCAAGCTCGCTGTCATGCTTGAAAACAAGCAGCTTGCGAACTGCCATTTTACCTCTTGCGGCAGAATGGTCATGCTCGAACATATTGATAATGGCGTCCCAAAGGAGAGCCAAATCGGTTTCGGAGAAGCCTGTTGTTTTTCTTGCAAGGTTTGCGGAAACATAGCCCTCGCAGCGATACAGACCATAAGGGACTATGTATTTGCGACCCATTTCCGTGCCTTTTTTCTCAGCGTCCGCTTCGGTTGTGATGGCAACGCGGGTAATGGTAATTTCTTGTGGAATAATTGGGTCAACAGAACGGGCAAAGCCAAGCTGAACGGGGCCGCGAACCTGCCCACAGTTTAAGGCCGCCTTGACAAAGGTGGTCATAACAGCACCAAAGCAGCGGATGTCAAAGAAATTTTCGCACATGAAATCACGGATTTTTGCGTCAAGCGTGGGGTCGTCTTTTTTCATGTCCTTGATGGTTTTATCGGTGGCATTAACATAGGCATAGCCTTCCAAATCACTGCGATTTAGGGGGATGCCGTCCTTGATGTAGATGCGATAGCCCGGCTCCTGCTCCTTGACGGTTTCAACATAATTTCGAATTTTGCGCTTTAGGCAAACATCGGTTACAATGCCAAGATTGGTTTCGGGGTCAATGCGGGGCATATTACCTGCATCGGGGTCACCGTTTGGGTTTCCGTTTTCAACATCGAACAGGATTACAAATTCATAACGATTTTTAATAGGCTCTGACATTTCAGTTTTCCTCCTTGGTTTCTTCGGTTATTTCTGTTTTTTCTCTTTTCTCGTAGCGCTTTTGGGTTTGGTGGTAATAGCCCAATTGGAAGATGCCTTGGTCGTAGAGATTGTGATGAACGGGGTAGCTTTCCGTGATAAGGGAGGTCAATTCTCCGAGCTGTTTTGAGAAATTGACGCGAATTCCGCCGTCTAGCTTGCGAAGATGCTTGTCCGCCAAATTCATAATAAGCGGAAATACTGTTGAGGGTGTTGCACAGGCGGAGGAAAAATATTTGTCCTTAATTGTCGTTACGCCGCTGGCCTTTTCCTGAATTTGCTCCAAAATCGAAAACAATCGTCCCAGCACATAGGGTTGATAGGTGGTGCTCTCGTTTAGTTCCACTTTCAGTGCCTCCTTATAATCTTCTTTATCCGTGTTTTTCATAAGATACGCCTTAATAATTGCCGCTCTGCCCTGTGTTATTTCCCGTTCGGCTCTAATGCGAAGCTGAGTTTGCTGATAGAGCGTTGCGGGATATTTGCCGCCTGTAAGTATTGCACGGAGAGTGTCGCCCGCCATTTGCGGGGAGGCGGATTTATCCCTTGCGTTCTCGTTGATGGTTTCACGCAGGAGCGCCCAAAGAGGAAAGTTTTTCCATTTGCTTCGATTATTGGACACAATTTCAAGTCTATTGTAGTGCTCCTTAATTTTGCCGACCATGCTTCCAAAGCTGTCGCGCAGAAAAAGGCGAACCGAAAGTCTGGCGGCGTTTGGAGATATGCCCAAAATGTAAAAGCGGTTGTCGGGCTTGAGGGGAATACCGTCCCAATTATCAGGACGACCCTCCGCCATGGACTCCATAAAATAATCCATTTCATCGTCCGACATGGTGTTGCTGTCGTTGCCGTCAAGAATTTGAGAAATGGCATCTTGATATATCGGATTTGCATCCTCCGACCAATATACAAGTGTCATGTCGCCAATTCGCTTTGTGTGTTTTCTGTCCGAAAGCAGAAGATTGAGCGCGGTGGTATAGGCAAAGGCGGCATATTTGCTCATGGGGGCATTGATGTTTTGCTCGCGACCAAAGGAACAATATGCGGGAGCGTTAAATGAAACAAGTGCTGCACCTGCCGATTGCGCGCCGTTTACACCGCGAATAGAGGGGTGAGTTGCAACAGGAAGCGCCATTTTTCCCGTGACCAAGCAACGCATTTTCACTCCATCCTCATCGCTGTCGTTATAGTGATTTTGCCATGCGTTTGCAAGCTCTGAATTGTTTTGAGCATATTCGGAGCCAAGCAAAAACACAAGATTGGCGCCGCCATCAAGCTCCTCAAGGCAATTTTCAAGCAGGGGATTTTCCCTTGCAGTTTCGGGCTCCCAGCTTTCAAAAAACGCACAGATTGCCTTTGCCATGGGCGATTGGCACTCCGACAAAAGAGAGGTGTGCAGAGCTTTTGCAGCTTCAAAGCAAAGCTTTGCCCGCTCGGGCTTGCCCTTGCTGTCAAGACCAAAAAAATAAATTGAATTGTCGCAGAGAAAATTTGCGGAAATGCCAACAGTACGTTTTGTCGGTGCAGGCAGCTCCATCTCTCTCGGAAGCATCTTTTTCCCGTCCGCACTCGGAACTTTAAGCGGAATAATCGACAAAAGCTCGCCTGTTTCGCTAATTTCAAGCGCAAAGGAAACCTTTACCTTAGCCCAACCGGGGCGGGAAATTTCGCCCTTCGCGGCAAGGGCTTCGTAATAATCTACCAAGGCCTGCAAAATCATCGGAGCACCTCGCAATCGCGGAGGTCGAGAACGCCATTTTTGAGCTTTGCACGGAAAAACATTGGAACAATATTTTCACTGTCGGTGTAATCGAGATCAAACAGCATAAGCCCCAAATCCGTTTCCTCATCGGGGTAGGCGGTTTTGATTTCGCCGCCCTCCCAAGGGCGGAAATTCGCGGGAAATTCGCGTACTCCAAAACATGGTGTGTGGTAGCACTGCCCACTCTCCAATCGCCGCCGCATAATGTCTTGAAATTTGCCGGGATTGTCGCCGGGCGTAGCCTTTTCGGTCATTTCAAAATGAGCTTCAATGACATAGTGAACATCCCGAAGCACCGTTGCCGCGCGCTGCTGAATATCGTCCGAGGTGTTTATGTAGAGCGGGGAGGTGCCGCCGTTCATAACGCGGAGCACATTGTTTGCGGAAATTTTGGATTTTACCTCGTTGCGCCGAATATTTGAGAACTTGATGGGGCTGAGCACATAAATTCTGTCTATGATCCATTTTAGCCCAGGATGCCAAAAGAGGGCTTCAAGCAAGCCACGCGCCGCCGAGGGGGTCATCACATCATAGCTCATTCGTTCCACTTTTAGCTCCGGGCGCGAAAAACAAGCATAGTCGCCCCAAACTTCAACTTTTACGGACATTTGCATTACTCCTTTCAGTTTAGGATATGATTAAGAATTCTGGTGATGATTATGTTATATACCAAATATATACTATTGTCAAGACCAATTGTTTCTGTTAATATGATGTAGTCAGTTAAAAACTGTGGGTTGAAATAGTTTTGGTTATGATTATTGAAAGTGCGGCGGGGATGAATTTCCCCGCCACAGCTTTTTTTAAACCAAAAATCCCTGTCCCTCCTTAACAAAGAACGACAGACCGGTTTGCTCATTATAGAGAGATATGTCGCGCAATACTGCTGTGTTTTCGCCTATGCGTTCAACCGCACCCAATTGCACAAGCTCCTTGAAATGCTGAGGATAGACACCAACAGCAAATGGCCCAAGCTTGCGCATCAAGCTGCGGCTTTCGCCGAATTTTTCGAGCTGAGAAACAAGCTCTGCCCCATCTTCAAGAGGAATGTAAACCGTAAATTCCGAATTTTCAATAATGTGAAATTTGTTTGCAACGCTTGCAAAGGGCATTGCGCCGCGAACTATATCGCGCAGAATTTCCTTGCTGTCAAGCTCGGGATTGTCTTTTAAGGTGTAGAGCAAAAAGTTAAAATAATTATTCACGGCTTCGGGGGAGGAAATGTCATCAAAATTGCGCATTACGTGCTCTGCCGCGGCAATGTTTTGCCTTATCATCTGCGGCGGCTTTGTTTCGGTTTCAAAAAGATAGACGAAGCTTTCTTCAAGAGCGTTTTCTCCCTCGCGATTACAGCGCCCACCCGCTTGAAGCATGGAGTCCAAACCCGCCAAGGCGCGGTAGACGCAAGGAAAATTAAGGTCAACTCCCGCTTCGACAAGGCTTGTTGAAACAACACGGCAGGGAAGCTTCTCATGGAGAAGTCGGCGGATTTCCGCAAGGATTTTCCGCCTATGAGAGGGATACATCGTGGTTGAAAGATGGAAGCAAGCCTCGCCATCAAGCATTGAAAAAACGGCTTGCGCCTGCTTGCGGTTGTTAACTATACATAAAACCTGCGTTTCGCTGTTTAATCTCATTGCAAGTGCTTCATCGGAAAGCTTGCCAATTTTTTCATAGCGGACGCGGCGGAAAGCTTCGTGCATTTTTGCAACCTCGGGGCAAAGCTCCCGCGCGGGGTAGTTGGGCAGCGACTTTTCAAAAAGCTTATTCAAAGCCGGCTGTGTTGCCGTACAAAGCACAGCAGAGCAGCCGTAATTTTTGATGAGCTGTGAAATTGCGGAAATGCAGGGAGTTAAGTAGGGAATGGGCAGCATTTGCGCTTCATCGAAAATAATGACGCTGTTTGCAATGTTGTGCAGCTTTCGGCAGCGCGAGGAACGGTTTGCGTACAGCGATTCGAAAAACTGAACAATCGTTGTAAGAATTATAGGGGCATCCCAGTTTTCGGAGGCGAGGTAGCGGCTGTCGGTAATTTTTCCGTACTCGTCGGTGTTGTAATCCACATTTGCATAGTGGGCAACTACGTTTTCGGCACCGAATATTTCCTCAAAAACTGTTTGCGTTTGCTCAATGATGCTTGTGTAGGGTATGACATAAATTACCCGATTTTTGCCGTGTGCAATGGCGTGACGCAGGGCAAAGGCCATTGAACCTATGGTTTTTCCACCGCCGGTGGGCACTGTTAGTGTGAACAGGCCGCTGTCCATGGAGCTTGAATTTATAAGCGTTTGGAGTATTGAAGCGCGCTTGTCGTTGAGGTCTGTTTTTTCAAAATGCTTTGAAGCCATGTGCGCCGTCAATTTTTCGGAGAGCAGCTCAAGACTTTCTCCACAATGGCGCTCCACGGCACCATTTGACATAAACGCTTCCGTATCAAGAAAATCAGCGTCCACAAGACATGAATAGAGCATTCGGGTAAAGAAAAAGGAGCTTTCATTGTCCGCAAGCAGTTTCGGCGGAAATTTTGTTTCCGGAAGTTCAAGCTCTGAGGTGAAAGCACTGTAATCTTCGATATCTTTGCCGGGAACACGGCAAGCCTTGTCATAAAAGGTGGAGCCGTGGGGATTTTCTGCTTTTTTGATGCCAAGGTCGGGAAGCCCGCTGTGGTGCCCGCCTATGCAAAACGCGGCGGGGACATTTCGGAGCTTTATTGCCTCCAAAGCGCCCGCAGTTGCATGGTCGGGGCGCTCTGTTGCGCCGCGAATTCGCTTTTGAAAAGCGTTTGAATATTTTCCGATATCGTGGAGCAGGCCACAGGCATATCCCGCTTCATATGCCGAAAAAGCCCCCGCAAATGCGGAGGCTTTTTCGGCGGTTGCGGTTAAATGCTCGAGGACACTTTGCTCCCTGCCGGTGGCAGGGTCACGGTGCGCAATATAGTCCATTGCATTTTTCCTTCCAAAATTTAAAAATTGACGCCGCAGACCAAAACAACATTGGCATAGGAGGTTGCTTCGCCCGTGCGGACAATGACGGTTGCTTTTTTTGTGACTTCTTTAAGCTGTTGATGTGAAAATGTGCGGTGCGGCAAATCCCCGAGAAGCTTCATTGCGCCATCATAGCAGACGCGGTTTTCCTGCTCCATTTGGTCGGCAAGGACAAAGGATTCGACAACCAGCTGCTTTAGAACAGCCGATAGCGTGTCAAGGAAAGAGGGAATTCCGCGCACCAGAGAGAGGTCAACAACACGCACGCCTTCGGGCAAGGGCAAGCCTGCATCGGCTATTACAAAAAAATCCATGTGCCCGCAGCGGGCAATTGCGTCGCATAGGTCGGGGTTGAGTATTCCGTCTTTTGTCATATGCGGTACCACCTTTCTA
>JAVVUU010000063.1:0-6704 GCA_036653035.1 Oscillospiraceae bacterium | reverse complement strand
GCGCAAACGCCTTTGCGCACGAGAGCGGAATTCATCAGCACGGCGTTATAAATAACGCGCTGACCTATGAAATTATGCGCTCCACCGATGTTGGCATTCCGCAAAATACCATGGTGCTTGGCAAGCATTCCGGCAAGCACGCGCTGGAGGATAGGCTAAAGCAGCTCGGCTTTGAGGTCACAAAGGAACAGCTTGACGATATGTTTGGCCGATTTAAAACGCTTGCCGATAAGAAGAAAAATCTTACAGATTTGGACATTGAAGCGCTTGCTCTCCAAACCTCGCGCGGCACTGTGCCGACCTATGAGCTTGTTTCGCACGTTGTCACGGCAGGCAGCGACATCACAAATACCGCCTGCATAAAAATCAAAAAGGACGAAAATATCACGGAGGAGGTCGCAATCGGCTCAGGCCCCATTGACGCGGCGTTCAAAGCGATTGACCGCATCACGGGCATTGAGGTTTCACTTGAAAGCTTTAGCCTGCACGCCGTTACCGACGGCGAGGACGCAATGGGCGAGGCGGTTGTCAAGCTTCGTCACAACGGCGTTTTGTACACCGGCTGCGGACTTTCAACGGACGTTATCGAGTCCTCAATCCGTGCGTATGTGAACGGAATTAACAAAACGGTCTAAATGAAACAAACTAACTATCCCCTCAGAAAAGGAGCCAAAAAATGGGAATGACAATGACACAAAAAATTCTTGCCGCGCACGCGGGACTGGACTGCGTGACGGCGGGACAGCTAATCCGCGCAAAGCTTGACCTCGTTTTGGGCAACGATATAACAGCGCCGGTTGCAATTAACGAGTTTGAACGTGCGGGCTTTGATGCCGTTTCAAAGGGCGCGAGAATTGCGCTCGTAATGGATCATTTTGCCCCCAACAAGGACATTAAGGCGGCGGAAAGCTGCAAAAAGTGCCGCAGCTTTGCCAAGCGCTTCGACATTGAAAATTTTTATGACGTTGGCGAAATGGGCATTGAACACGCCCTCATTCCCGAAAAAGGACTTATCGCCCCCGGTGAAGCCGCCATCGGTGCGGACAGCCACACCTGCACCTATGGTGCGCTCGGCGCTTTTTCAACAGGCGTCGGCTCAACAGACATGGCGGCGGCGATGGCAACGGGCGAAACATGGTTCAAGGTGCCGGACGCAATTAAGGTTAATGTCAGTGGAAAAATGGGCAAATGGGTCTGCGGCAAGGACGTTATTTTGCACCTTATCGGACTGCTCGGAGTTGACGGCGCACTCTACCAATCTCTTGAATTTTCCGGCGAGGGTCTTGCCGATTTAACTATGAGCGACAGGCTGACAATATCCAATATGGCGATTGAATGCGGTGCAAAGAACGGAATATTCTCCGTAGACGATACTACCCGCGCATATATGGCAAATCGCTGTGACCGCGAATGGACAGCCTGCGCCGCCGATGCGGATGCACATTACAGCCGCGTTATTGAGCTAAATCTTGCCGAAATCCCCTGCACCGTTGCTTGGCCGCACCTCCCCGAAAACACACATCCCGCAACGGAGGGCGGCGAAATTGAGCTTGACCAAGCGGTCATCGGCTCCTGCACAAACGGCAACATTGAGGATTTGGCCGCCGCCGCCGAAATTTTTGCGGGTCGGCACGTCAAGCACGGCTTGCGCTGTATAGTCATTCCCGCAACGCCGAAAATTTACATGGAGAGCATTGAGCGCGGCTACACAAAAATTTTTATGGAGGCGGGCTGCATAGTTTCAACACCCACCTGCGGGCCTTGCCTTGGCGGGCACATGGGAATTTTGGCCGCCGGAGAGCGCGCAATTGCAACGACTAACCGCAACTTTGTCGGGCGCATGGGACATCCCGAGAGCGAGGTTTATCTTGCCTCCCCCGCCGTTGCCGCCGCAAGCGCAATTTGCGGCCACATCACTCACCCCAAGGAGGTCTGCGCAAAATGAATGTACACGGAAACGCTATTAAATACGGAAATCACATCGACACGGACGTTATAATCCCCGCCCGCTACCTTGCAACACAGGATCATAAGGAGCTTGCCTCCCACTGCATGGAAGATATTGACAAGAGCTTTGTCGGGCGTGTAAAGTCGGGTGATATTATGGTTGCGGGAGTGAATTTTGGCTGTGGCTCCTCGCGCGAGCACGCGCCGATTGCAATTAAGGCGAGCGGAGTTTCTTGCGTTATTGCAAAGAGCTTTGCGCGAATATTCTACCGTAACGCGATTAATATAGGTCTTGCTATCCTCGAGAGCGATAATGCCGCCGAAAACATAGATGAGGGCAACGAGGTTTCAATTGATTTTGACACCGGAATTATTACAAATATCACAAAAAACGAAACCTATCAAGCCCAGCCCTTTCCGGAATTTATTCGCGACATGATTGACAAGGGCGGATTGATGGCCTCCATTAAGCGCTAATTAAATTAGCATATGCCAATTTAATCGGTGCGCACTAATGAGCGGCGGGCGCGCACGCCGCGCTCTTTTGAAAGGAAAAATAACCGATATGACAAAAAATATTGCGGTAATCCGCGGCGACGGAATTGGCCCCGAAATTATGGCACAGGCCATTTTCGCGCTCGACACGGTTGCAAAAAAGTTTGGACACACATTTAATTACACCGAGGCACCTATGGGCGGCGCGGCGATTGACGAATTTGACGACCCCCTGCCGCAGAGCAGCTTGGACGCCTGCCTTGCTTCGGACAGCGTTTTGCTCTCTGCCGTCGGCGGCCCCAAATGGGATAATGTTCCAAAAGAGAAGCGCCCGGAGCGCGGTCTGCTGCGTCTGCGCGCGGGCATGGGACTTTATGCAAACCTCCGCCCCGCAAAAATGTTTGACGCGCTGAGCGAAGCAAGTCCGCTTAAAGCCGAAATCGCCGCTCGCGGAATTGATTTTGTGGTTGTGCGCGAGCTTATAGGCGGCGCATATTTTGGAGAACACACGACGGAAAAGCGAAACGGCGAGGACTATGCGCAGGACATTATGGGCTATTCGGAGCACGAAATTGAGCGCATTGCCCATGTGGCGTTTAAAACAGCGCAAAAGCGACGCAAAATTGTTTGCTCCGTTGACAAGGCGAATGTGCTGGACAGCTCCAAGCTTTGGCGGCGCGTTGTTACAAAGGTTGCGGAAAGTTATCCTGATACGATACTTTCGCATATGTATGTAGACAATTGCGCGATGCAGCTTGTTCGCGACCCCTCACAGTTTGATGTAATCCTAACGGAAAATCTTTTTGGAGATATACTTTCCGACGAAGCAAGCCAAATAACAGGCTCCATTGGAATGATTCCCTCCGGCAGCTTGGGCGAGGGCACCCGCGGAATGTATGAGCCAATCCACGGCTCCGCTCCCGATATTGCCGGAAAAAATGCCGCAAATCCAATTGGCATGATGCTCTCCGCCGCGATGATGCTTCGCAATTCCTTTGAAATGGATGCCGAGGCCGCCGCCATTGAAAGCGCCGTTTCGTCCGTTTTGCAAGAGGACTTTCGTACGGGCGACACAATGAGTGCGGGCAAAAAACCGCTTGGCTGCCGCGAAATGGGCGCTGCAATTTGTGAGAGAATTTAAGGGAAAATCTTATATTTTCTTGCAGAAAATTTGAGAATAAACCGATTTTGCATTGCAAATATTCACGGTTGGTGGTATTATACATTGTATATGCCCAAGGGCAAAAATTTACTGGAGGATTCAAAATGATTGTAATCAACTGCAGCTTTATCAGTGAAACCACCGACATGAAGGCTTTTTATAAAACCCTTTGTGACGAGGGCTTGGTCGCCGCTTCCCGTGCGGATAAGGGCAACCTAAAGTACGATTTTTACATTAGCGCCGAGGATCCCATGCAAATGGTTCTAATCGAGCATTGGGAATCCATTGAGGATCTTCAGGCACATTCCGAGTCTGAAATGTTCCAAAAGTTCCGCCCTGTCTGCAAGGCAAATGCGGTTAAGTCCAGACTTGCAATGTACGAGGAATAATCTCAAATTCTGCGTCAAAAATGAAAGTACTCATTAAAACACCGCGTGTTTTAATGAGTACTTTTTTATTTAATGTTCAGTGAACATTATTTATAGAGTTTACATCGCAAAAAGATGGCCGCTTTTGCAGCCATCTTTTACATATAATGTCAGCTAACAGCTGCAACCGATTTTGGGTCTTGGCAGTAAATCCTCTTTTGTAATTTTTTCTCTGCCACGCATATATTTTTTGAGTGCTGTGGGAACGACTACGGAGCCATCGGCTTGTTGATATTGCTCAATTATTGCGGGGAAAATTCGGCTAGTTGCCAAACCGGAACCGTTTAGGGTGTTGCAAAACTCAATTTTGCCGCCATCCTCGCGGCGGAAGCGAATTTGACCGCGGCGTGCTTGATAGTCACGCGCATTGCTGACGGAGGAAACCTCTTTGTAGCCGCCCATTGACGGGATGTAAACCTCAATATCGTAGGTGCGAGCCATGGAGGCGGAGCAATCGCCTGCGGCAAGCTTAACTGTGCGGAACTTTAGGCCAAGGTCGCGAACTAGGGTTTCGGCTCTTGTCATCAGCTCGTCAAAGGCTGCATTTGAATTTTCGGGAGTTGTGAACTGAACCATTTCTACCTTGTTGAATTGGTGTCCGCGGATCATTCCGCGCTCATCGGCGCGGGAGGAACCGGCTTCGCGGCGATAGCAGGGTGAATAGGAAATATATTTGCGCGGAAGCTCGGATTCCTTGAGAATTTCGTCACGGTGGAGGCTGACCAGTGCAGTTTCGGCTGTTGGGAGCATGAAATGACGCTGATCGGACTCGTTGTCGTCATCTACCCAATAAACTTCGTTCTTGAATTTTGGGAATTGACCGGCTGTTAGGCCACATTCGTAGTTTAGCATATGGGGAACCATGATAAATTCGTAGCCGTCCATGGTGTGCGTTTCAATAAAATAGCTTAGCAGTGCCCATTCAAGGCGTGCGCCAAGCCCGCGATACAGCCAATAGCCGCTTCCTGCAAGCTTTGCACCTCTTTCGTAGTCGATTATTCCAAGCTCTGTGCAGAGGTCAACGTGGTTTTTAAGCTCAAAATCGTAGCTTCTGCCGCCGGAATAGCAGGTTGCTTTGTTGTTTTCCTTGCCGCCAAAGGCAAGGTCGGGGTCGGGGAGGTTCGGGAGAGAGAGCATAAGCTCGGTGTATTCGTCCTCAACCTCTTTCAATTGGGCATCAATTGACTTAATTTCTTCCTTTAGGTCGTTCATACGCGCCATTATTGGTGCGGTGTCCTCACCGGCGGCCTTTAATTTCGGCATTTCCTTGGAAGCCTTGTTTTGTTCGCTTTTTGAGGCTTCTGTTTTGCCAATTAGCTCGCGTCGCTTTGCGTCCAAGACTAAAATGCGGTCAATAGCCACGTCGCAATCCACTTCGCGGCCCTTTAGGCGTGTTTTAACATCGTCCGGGTTTTCACGAATAATTTTAATGTCCAGCATATTTATTATCTCCTCATATAAAATTACAATTATTTATTTAAACGAAGCTCAATTTCATCGACTCGGGACTCAAGCTCGTCTACTTTAGCGGATAAATCCTCAATTTTGTAGCTGTGCGCTTCGCTATATTCACTTATTTGCTGACTGTTTCTTGATTGTGCAAAATATGAAAGCAAAACAAGCGCAATTACAGCTGCAAACATGGCCAGAAGATAGGGCAGTATCGGATATTTCCTTTGAGGGTTTGACTTATCGTCTTTTTTCATCAGGAAATGCCTCCTTTGAGAGTTCCGAAAGTCATTAGAGCGTCAATGAGGGCTTCCCTGTCATCGCTGCCGTAGTATTCCAGCTCGATTTTGCCTTTTTTTCTGGTATCTTTAATGATTACTTTTCTACCCAATGCGGTACACAGCTGACGCTCGGTGTCCGCAAGGTAATTTACCTTAATAGTAATCTCCGGTTCTGATTGTTGAGGCTCAGCCGGCGGCTCCATCAGCTTGCTAATCATACTTTCGGTTTGCCGCACTGATAAATTGTCCTCATAAACCTTTGTTGCAAGACGAAGCTGCTCGGCTTCGTCTTTAATTGGCAATAATGCGCGGGCGTGGCCTGAGGTTATGTCCCCGTCCTCAACCATTGCCATTACAGGTGGCGTTAATGCAAGCAAACGCAGAGCATTTGCAACCGCAGGACGGGATTTTCCAATGCTTTGAGCGGTTTCTTCTTGGGTCATACCGTATTCAGACATTAGCGTTTGAAAACCTTTTGCTTCCTCAATGGGGTTCAAATCTTCTCTTTGCAGGTTTTCAACGAGAGCAAGCTCCATTGCGCGCCTGTCATCGGCTTCGATTACGCGCACGGGAACGTCTTTTAATCCCGCAAGCCTTGCAGCACGCCAACGACGCTCACCCGCAATGATTTGGTAATAGCCCGAATCTAATTTACGAACAGTTATAGGCTGAATCATACCAAACTGACTTATGGAGTCAGCAAGCTCATGCAGTGCATTTTCGTCAAATACGCTTCGCGGTTGGTCGGAACGAGGTTCTACCTTTTCAATTGGTATGTTTAAAGCGCCGGTTAGCTCATCTTCCATGGATTCATCACCAAACAAAGCGCCAAGTCCGGTACCCAGACCTCTTTTATGTGATTTGTCGGCCATTTTGACCTCCTTAGTTTTATCTCGTTCTTATAATTTCCTCATTTGGGAGCTGTGCATTATAAAATTCGCT
>JAVVUU010000062.1:0-6718 GCA_036653035.1 Oscillospiraceae bacterium | reverse complement strand
TCATACATATTCGCCATAGGCAGAACAATTGAAATAACAATTGTGCCTATCATAAGTGCCATGAAAACAATAATCATAGGCTCCAGAGCCGCCATTAGCTGGCTTGTGGCGTTTTCAACTTCCTCGTCGTAGTAGTCCGCAAGCTTGTCGAGCATATTTTCAACGGTTCCGGTGTCCTCACCTATGTGAACCATGTGGCGGACTAGCGGCGGGAAAAGGTTGCCTGTTGCAAATTGGCTTGCAAGCGTTGCGCCGGACATGACCTGCTCGCGGGCATCCATGAGGTTTTCCTTGAAATAAATGTTTGACATTGTGTTTGCTGTAATGCCGAGTGCGTCCATTAGCGGAAGTCCGGCGGCAAGGAGTGTGCTTAAAGTTCGCGCCATGCGCGCGGAGGCCGTTTTGACGGTTAGCGCACCGATTAGCGGAAGCTTAATTGCAAGCTTGCCAAAAAAGTGCTGACCCTTATCGGAATGTGAAAATACGCGAATACCGACAGCCAAAAGGACAATAACCGTTAAAACAATGTACCATCGCTCCTGCATAAAATCCGCCGCCGCAAGCACCCCGACCGTGATGGCGGGGAGCGTGGTGCCCAAATCCTCCAAAACGTCTTTAAAGGTTGGGACAACAAAGGTTAGCAAAAGCGCAACCGCGCCAACCGCGATTATGAGGATTATTATGGGGTAGATTGTTGCCTTTTTGACCGTTGCTTTGAGCTTTGCCTCCTTTTCGAACTGATCTGCCATTCGGGTAAAGGAAACATCGAGCGAACCGGACATTTCGCCCGCTTCGACTATTGTAATGAACATGGAGGAGAAAACCTCCGGCCATTCGCCCATTGCGTGGGCAAGGGTTTCGCCGCGCTCAATGGTTTTTTTGCATTCCGATATGGCTTTTGAGAGCTTTTTGTTTTCCGTTTGCTCTGCAAGCATTTCGAGTGCGGAGATAATTGGAACGCCCGCCGAAACTATGCTGACGAATTGGCGGCAAAAGACTGCCATATCGCGTGGCTTTGGCTTGCTCTCCAAAAAGGAAAGCTTGATTTCCCTTGAAAACACACCGACCTCATCGACCGAAACGACTGTGTTTCCCGAGTTTTTTAATTCCTCTAAAACATCCTCGCGCGTTCCCCCATCGAGAGAGCCTTTAATTTCTTTGCCGTGCTTGTTGACTATAACATATGAAAAGGTTGCCAAGTTTTATCACTCTCCTGCTGACGCCGCCATTGATTTTGTGGGTTGCCGTGCTATTAAATGACACGTTTCGACATTGTAATTCTGTCTTGAGAAAAGAACAATGCACTTTCTCGACTTATTTCGCCGCGTGTGTAAAGCTCCAAAAGCGCTTCGTCCATGGTTATCATGCCTGCCTTGCGGTTTGTTTGGATGACTGTTGGAATTTGAAAGGTTTTTCCCTCGCGGATGTGGTTGCGGATGGCGCTGTTTGCAAGCATTACTTCAATTGCCGCAACACGCCCCTTGCCGTCCGCCTTGGGGATTAGCTGTTGGGAAATAACGCATTCCAAAACGTCCGCAAGCTGAGTGCGGATTTGCTGCTGCTGGTAGGGTGGAAAAACATCTATGATGCGGTCTATGGTGTTCGCCGCGCCGACTGTGTGGAGAGTGGAGAGGACAAGGTGCCCTGTTTCCGCAGCCGTGACAGCTATTGAGATTGTTTCAAGGTCGCGCATTTCGCCAACGAGGATAACATCGGGGTCTTGGCGGAGGGCGGCGCGGAGGGCGGGCACATAGCCCTTGGAATCCGTGCCCATTTCGCGCTGATTAACAATGGATTTTCCGTGACGGTGGAGGTATTCGATGGGATCCTCCAGAGTTATTATGTGGTAGCTGTGGTTGCGATTTATAACGTCTATCAGTGACGCGAGAGTTGTTGATTTTCCGCTGCCCGTAGGGCCTGTTACAAGGACAAGGCCACGGCGCTTTTCCGTCATTGAAACTACTGCCGGCGGAAGTCTTAGCTGCTCCGGCGTTGGGATTGTTAGGTTTAGTATGCGCGTTGCCATGGCAAGCGAGCCGCGCTGATGGAAAACATTAACGCGAAAACGCCCGACATTGGGGATTGAATAGGCAAAATCAACTTCGCCATCTGTTACGAGGGTGTTGTATTGATTGTCGCTCACTATGCTTTTGACAATTTCGATGATGTCGCCCGGCGTGTATAGATCCTCATTAAGATGGATTATTTCGCCATCCACACGCGCGCAGGCGGGAAGGTTTGCACTTATATGAATGTCGGACGCCCCCGCGGCTATTGCTTGCTTAATCAGTTCGGCAAATTCTGTCATTCTTTATCCCTCCCTCATTTGTTTGTTAAGTTACGCTTCGAAGGAAACGCCCTTCATTTCGGAGATTGATGTTATGCCGTCCAAAACATATTGGGTTGCGCTCATTCGCAGAGTTTTCATGCCCTCCGCAAGCGCGGCATTTTTAATTTGCTCCGTAGTGCCCTTTTCGGCTATAATGTGCCTTATTGCGGGTGTTATTTCAACCACCTCATATACACCAATTCGGCCAAAAAAGCCCGTTTCCGCACACATTGAACAGCCACACTGCTCATATATGATAGTGTCCTCATGCTCGGGTCTGCCCAAGATTTGCTTTTCCTCCGCTGTTGCGTGGTGTTGCTTTTTGCATTTTGGGCAAAGCCTGCGCACAAGCCGCTGCGCTATAACGCCAACCATTGAGTCTGCCAAAAGATAGCTCTCAACGCCCATGTCGATGAGTCTTGTAATGCTGGCGGCGGCGCTGTTTGTGTGCAGAGTTGAAACAACAAAGTGGCCGGTTATGGAGGCTTGAACGGCTATGGACGCCGTTTCGTAGTCGCGGATTTCGCCTATCATGATGATGTCGGGGTCTTGACGCAAAATTGCGCGAAGCGCCGTTGCAAAGGTTAAATCCGCCTTGGTATTGACTTGGACTTGATTTATTCCGGGAATACTCGCTTCAACGGGGTCCTCAACCGTGATGATGTTCACCGCTTCGGAGTTAAGCTCGGAGAGCGCCGTATAAAGTGTTGTGGATTTTCCGCTGCCGGTCGGGCCTGTTACGAGCAGTATACCATTGGGGTTTGATAAAATATGGTCGAAGCGAACCATCTCATCCGGACGAAGACCCAATTCTGATTTATTTTTTGTAAGCGAGGTTGCATTTGCAAGGCGAAGAACAATTTTTTCGCCAAAATAAGATGGAAGCGCCGAAACACGGATATCGTATTCGACGCGGTCAACCTGCATTGTGATGCGGCCGTCTTGCGGCTTCCGCTTTTCAGAAATGTCCATACCGCCCATTATTTTAATACGCGCAGAAATTGCGGGCAAGAGGCTGATATCGTATAGCATTTTGTCGATTAGGACGCCATCCACACGATAGCGGACGCGAACCTTTCTTTCGAGGGCATCAAGATGTATGTCGGAAGCGCGGCTTCGCACTGCCTGTTCGATAATTGAGCGCACAAGCTGAACTATTGGTGCGGTGTTAAGCTCGCCCGCTTCATCGGCCGCAGTTGCCGCCTGCTCCTGCCAAAGCTGTGCTTTTTCCTTTGTGTATTGCTCGGCGGCGGACATAGCTTCGTCCGTGCCAAAATATTGATCCAAAACCGCATTGATTTCGCCTGCCGTTGATATGCGCGGCTCAACGATGCAGTTTGTGATAATTGAGATGTCGTCTTGAGCAACCATGTCCAGCGGGTCGCTCATAGCAAGGATTAGGGTGTTTTGCGAGTCATCCGCATAGCCGATTGGGAGGACATTGTGCCGACGCAGAACTGTTCCGCTGACACTGGAAATTACATTTTCGGGAATTTTAATTCCGCGAAGCTCAACAAGCTCTATTCCAAGCTGAATGTGGAGCGCGTTCGCAATATCGTCATCGGAAACAATGCCTGTATCGACCAGGTAATCGCCAAGGCGCTGTTTTGTTTTTTTGTGGTTTGCAAGAGCCGTTTTTAGCTGGTCTTCATTTATGTAGCCCTGAGCAAGCAAAATATCGCCCAGGCGGATTTTCTTGATTGATGGCATTATCTGCTTCTCCGCTCTGTCTATTTTTCAGAAAATCGTTATCTCCGCCGATTTACAAAAGGCTCATTAACTCATGAATTTGTCGCTATTCTGTAACTTTTATTTTATTACATTAAAGTACCTTTTGCAAGCATTATTTAAAGCTTTTTGCCGGAAACCTCTGCTTTTGCAAGCAAAAAATGGCAAAAGCCCGAGGTTTGAGCATTTCAACTCAACCTCGGGCCAAAAATTCAATTTTTACAGTCCGAAAGCCTGCTATGGCTATTTCGGTCTATTGCATTGCGTTTAGCTTAGCCGTTAGCTTAGACTTTTTGTTAGCTGCGCAGTTTTTGTGAATAAGATGCTTTGTCGCGGCATGGTCAACAGTTTTGACGGCGACCTTATAGGCACTGACGGCTGTTTCACGATCTCCCTCTGCAACTGCTGAGTCGAACTTCTTAAGCGTTGTTTTGAGCTGGGTTTTCGCCGCCCTGTTATGCACGTTTCTTTCCTTCGCGATGAGATCTCTTTTGGCCGAAGATTTGATGTTGGGCATTCTTTGCCACCTCCTCCTATAATAGTTGCGTCACTGATAACGTTCCGCGGATGTTTATTTTATCACTCATTGCTAGAATTTGCAAGCACTATTTTATATTTTTTTCAGCTTTTTTTAGCTATCTTGGCATAAATTTAAGATATTTGCAAAGAATGGTATGAACAAAGTTAAATATCGCTTTTAAAACACAATATATGGGGTGGGATAATGGACAGATTTGTGCAAAGAACTGACCTTGCTCTCGAGGCAAGGGAGCTTGCAGGCGAAAAAGCTTCCTTGGATATTGATGGAGTGGAATTTCATGAAGAAATTCGTTCGGGGTTTAAATGTCAAATATTGGATGTCGCGAATGACATCGCCGCAAAAACTCTTGGAAAACCAATCGGAACATATTACACGCTTGAAATTGCTTCCCTTCTTCGACGTGAAAGTGAGAATTTTTATGAGGCTGCATCTGTAATTTCGGATACTTTAAAATCCTTGCTTGGCGATACAAGTGGCGACGGCTGCACACTTGTAGTTGGGTTAGGCAATCGTGATATCACGCCTGATGCAATCGGGCCGCTTTCGGCTGCATCGACATTGGTAACGCGTCATTTGAAGTATCACGCTCCAAAGGAATTTGCAGCCTTTAGTCCCGTGGCTGTCATTACTCCCGGCGTTCTCGGGACAAGTGGAATTGAAAGTGCCGACTACATCAAAGCGGTTTGCGATGATTTGAAACCTACGCAAGTTATTGTTGTAGATGCACTGGCCGCGCGCGGACTTGATAGGCTATGCCGAACTATTCAAATAACGGACACCGGCATCACTCCCGGCTCAGGAGTCGGCAATAGCCGTGCTGCAATAAACAGTAGCTTTCTCGGCTTACCTGTCATAGCAGTCGGCGTACCAACAGTCGTTGATATACGCTGCCTGCTAGCCGACTTTGGCAGCGAGCCTTTAGTCGGCAATGTTGCCAACGAAATGATTGTCACGCCACGAAACATCGACTCGGAAGTTGCCTGTGCAAGCAGGTTAGTAGGCTATGCCATAAATCTCGCTCTACACCGCGGCTTGACGGTCGAGGACGTTGATATGCTTTTAGGATAATGTTTCACGTGAAACAATTTCCGTTTATCTTGTTTGCCACAGCGCTCCCCCTTTCTTTATTTCAACCACAGAATGTTTCACGTGAAACACTATAAAAAGCTTGCTTTCCCGCACAAAGCAAGCTTTAATTTTTTTGCTTCGTACAAATAAGTGTTTCACGTGAAACAATATGCAAAAATATAAAAACAAACCGCTAAAAAGCATTGAAAAGCAAAGGATTGACTGCTATAATGGGAGCATACATAAAAATGGTTTGGGGAGCGCGGATATGGGTAAAATAATAGCAATCGTCAATCAAAAGGGCGGCGTTGGCAAAACTACGACCTGTGTCAACCTTAGCTACGCCCTGCATCTTAGAAACAAAAAGGTTCTCCTGTGCGACTTGGACCCGCAGGGTAACAGCACCTCCGGCATGGGCGTGAGCAAGGGTGCAAGTCCAAACGCATACGATGTTATTATGAACGGCGAAAATGCCGAAAATGCAATTGTGAAAACAAAGTACGGCAGTGTCATGCCAACAAACCGCGAGCTTTCCGGCGCTCTAATTGAGCTGGTTGGCGCGGACGAGCGAGAATTTGTTTTAAAAAAAGCTTTGGAGCCATTGCGAAGCACTTTTGACTACATATTTATTGACTGCCCGCCGTCCTTGGAATTACTAACACTGAACGCGCTTTGCGCCGCAGATACCCTAATTGTGCCCGTTCAATGCGAATATTACGCCTTAGAGGGTCTGACAGACCTCATGAGCACAATAAAATCCGTCAAAAAGCGCTTAAATCCCAAGCTGGAGCTTGAAGGCATAGTAATGACAATGTACGATAACCGAACAAAGCTCTCCTCAGAGGTAGAGGCGGAAATCGAAAAGTTCTTTGGTGACAAGGTCTATGAAACGAAAATCCCGCGAAATGTGCGATTAAGCGAAGCTCCAAGTCACGGAAAACCGGTAATCGCATATGATACAATGTCAAAGGGCAGCCGTGCATACCTAAAGCTTGCAAGCGAATTTTATAATGCACAGCTCCCAAATGAGGAAATTATAAGAACGAGATAAA
>JAVVUU010000061.1:0-6758 GCA_036653035.1 Oscillospiraceae bacterium | reverse complement strand
GTTCCTGTTCGCTTCGTTGCGGAAGCGCTTGACGCGTGGGTAGGGTATTCCGACATTTACAATACTGCACAGATTTATAGTGATGTGCTTAAACCAATCGACATAACACGTTTGCGTGGCTATGAAGATGCGTTGCGCACTGAAAAATTTCAAACCCGCGAAGAATGGCTTGAACGCGCACCTCAAACAGAATATTTTGCGGGTAGTGGCGTAAATGGCTTTAGTAACGCTAACGAATGGACGCTTCGCACGGAGTATGGCGACTCTCTCGCAAAGCGGAGCACCTTTAAAGGCGAAAAGTGCGGGTTGACTTACGATAAGAATGTTCAGCCCACAGTGGATTACGCAAAGCTTGTTATGAACGAGGGTATCAAGGGCATTGAGGACTATTACAACAAAGACGGCTTGGTTGATGTAAAGCTTTTCACGGATTTGTCGTGTGTTTTTGACTCAAGACACGAAATCACTTCAAGCAGTTGCGTCCGTGGCTGTTTGCTTATTCACGTTCCCGACAATGCAGATATCCCCGCCATTCAAGCTAAATATGGTTATGGTGACATAAAAGCGGGCGAAATATATAAGAATGATGTTGAAGTGACCGTAGAAGCGGATATCCAAACTGGACTTGTCAAATGTTACAAGTTTAATATCCTCAAATAACCGTCAAAAAGGAAGTAATAAGGTATGACGATGATTATACAGGCGTTTTCTCAACTTATGTCATTGAGAAAACGCCTGTATAATTTTGGGAATCTCTGATTAAATTGTGGGCAGCTCCTGTTTTGCACATAAAGGGCAAAGCTGCTTATTTGAGAGCCTGTAAATATTCGAAAATGTGCACCTTAGTAATGGAAATTATGCGCTTTTTCAAGCACCATATCCTTGACCTTCATCAAACGAACCTTGGAGGAGCGGTCGTTTTCCTCGAGCTTCATGGAAATATACTTGATATTTTCCTCGCACTCGGGGATCATTACATATTCAAGGGCGTTAACGCGCCTTCTGGTTTTTTCGATTTCCTGTGCCATAAGCTGCATGGTTTTTTCGACCTGGGCAAGCTCCAGCATATCCTTGAACACTGCGGAAAGCCGACCGAGAGCATCATCCAGTTCACCGGAGGTTTGTGCAAAGCCATAGGGGTAGATGTCGCCCGTGTCCTCGGTTTTGGTTTTGAAATCGTAGACCGGAACATTGACGCTCATAACATTTCTAAAGCTCATGTCAAGCTCAACGCTCTGACGCGGATATAGGATTGCCTGCTCTAGCATATCCGGCGACATTATGGCGGACGCAACGGTCAGCGCAGAGAACGCCTCTGTTAATCCCTGCTCAACGCTTGTTCGAAGCTCCCTGTTGCGGCGAACAACGTCCATAAACTGACGCATAAGCTCATCGCGCTTGTCCTTCAGGAGCTTGTGACCGCGCGAAGCGGTTTTTAGGCGCGCTTTCTGCTGGTTCAAGACCATTCTGGTCGGTGTTATTGCGTTTTTCGGCATGGTCTCGCCTCCTGACTACTTCTTGGGCAGATACTTTTCAATGTGTTCGGGTTTTAGACGCTTCAATTCGGAGGTTGGAAGAATTGACAAAAGCTCCCATCCCAAATCTAAGGTTTCCTCAATGGAGCGGTTAACTTCATTGCCTTGGTTTACATAACGCTTTTCAAACTCATCCGCAAACTTCGCATAGAGCTTGTCAACATCTGTAAGCGCGGCTTCACCGAGAATGGTCATCAGCTCCTTCGCCTCTTTGCCCTTTGCATAGGCGGCGAAAAGCTGGTTCATTGTGCCGGAATGATCCTCACGCGTTTTTCCCGGGCCAACGCCCTTGTCCTTCAAACGGCTGAGGGAGGGAAGAACGTCAACAGGGGGAACTATGCCGCGTCTGAAAAGCTCACGGGAAAGAATTATTTGACCCTCGGTGATATAGCCGGTAAGGTCGGGGATTGGGTGGGTTTTGTCATCCTCGGGCATTGTTAGAATTGGAATCATCGTGATGGAGCCTTGCTTTCCGATGCGGCGGCCTGCGCGCTCATACATGGTTGCAAGGTCGGTGTAGAGGTATCCGGGGTAGCCGCGGCGGCCGGGGACTTCCTTTTTTGCGGCGGAAACCTCGCGGAGCGCTTCGGCGTAGTTTGTGATATCTGTCATGATTACGAGAACGTGCATATCCTTTTCAAACGCCAAATATTCGGCGGCGGTAAGCGCCATACGCGGGGTTGCGATACGCTCAACTGCGGGGTCGTTTGCAAGGTTTGTAAACAGGACTGTGCGGTCAATTGCGCCTGTGCGGCGGAACTCTTGGACGAAATATTCGGCTTCTTCAAAGGTGATGCCTATTGCGGCAAATACAACGGCGAAGTTTGATTCACCGTCGAGTACCTTTGCCTGACGCGCGATTTGCGCGGCAAGTGCCGCGTGCGGCAGACCGGAGCCGGAGAAAATTGGAAGCTTTTGACCGCGGACAAGTGTGTTAAGTCCGTCGATGGTGGAAACGCCCGTTTGAATAAATTCGTTGGGATAGTCACGCGCAGCGGGGTTCATGGGAAGACCATTGATGTCGCGGTGTGCTTCGGCAAGAATTTCCGGGCCGCCGTCTATTGGCTTGCCCATGCCGTCAAATACGCGGCCGAGCATATCCTCCGAAACGGCAAGCTGGAGGGTGTGCCCCAAAAAGCGAACCTTGCTCTCCTTGAGGTTGATACCGGCGGCGCTTTCAAAAAGCTGGACAACGGCGGTGTCGCCATCGACCTCAAGCACCTTGCAGCGGCGGGTTTCGCCGTTTGGAAGTTCAATTTCCGCAAGCTCGTCATAGGTGACGCCATCAACCTGAGAAACCATCATAAGGGGGCTGGCTATTTCGCGGATCGTTTTGTATTCTCTGATCATAGCTCGTCACCTCCTGTTGTGATTTCGTTAATTTGAAGCTTCATATTTTCATACATTTTGGTATAGACCGCCTTAAACTCATCGGCAGGTACGTTTTTAGCGCGGCCGATTTGCTCACGGACGGGGATTGTAATAAGCTTTTTCATGTCTGCACCGGCGTCCATGGCGGCACGGCAAAGCTTATCGTATTCGAGAATTATTGCAAGGAGCATTGCCTGACGCTCATATGAGGAATAGCTGTCAACATCGACAAATGCGTTCTGTTGGAGAAAGTCCTCACGGATCATCTTTGCGGTTTCAAGGGTTAGTCTGTCGCCAAAGGAAAGCGCATCTTGACCAACAAGCTTTACAATTTCTTGAAGGCTTGCCTCTTCCTGTAAAATCCCCATGGTTTTTTCGCGGTTTTGCATAAATTCAACGCCAAGTTCTTTATCGTACCATGTTTTTAGGCCGTCAACATAGAGGGAATAGCTGGTAAGCCAGTTGATTGCGGGGAAATGGCGCGAATAGGCAAGGCCGGAGTCAAGTCCCCAAAACACCTTTACAATACGCATGGTTGCCTGAGAAACAGGCTCGGAGGTATCGCCGCCGGGGGGTGAAACGGCTCCGATGGCTGTTAGGCTGCCTTGACGCTCGTCCGCACCAAGGCATTCAACAACGCCGGCGCGCTCATAGAACTGAGCAAGACGGGAGGCAAGGTATGCGGGATATCCCTCTTCACCGGGCATTTCTTCAAGACGTCCGGACATTTCACGGAGCGCTTCCGCCCAACGCGAGGTGGAGTCCGCTATAACTGCAACGTCGTAGCCCATGTCGCGAAAATACTCCGCAATTGTGATGCCTGTATAGATGGAGGCTTCACGCGCGGCAACAGGCATATCGGAGGTGTTCGCGATAAGCACTGTGCGCATCATGAGGGGTTCGCCGTTGCGCGGGTCTTTTAATTCGGGAAATTCCATTAGAACGTCGGTCATTTCGTTGCCGCGTTCGCCGCAGCCGATGTAGACAACAACGTCAACATCCGACCACTTTGCAAGCTGGTGCTGAACAACGGTTTTGCCGCTTCCGAACGGGCCGGGAACAGCCGCCGTGCCGCCCTTTGCAAGCGGGAACAGTGTGTCAATGACTCTTTGTCCGCTGTTTAGCGGCTTTGTGGGAACATATTTTTTAACATAGGGGCGGTTTATACGCACAGGCCACTTTTGCATAAGTGTAAGCTTGTGATTTTCACCCTTGTCGCCTTTTACAAGGCAAACAGTGTCCACAACTGTAAAGCTACCCGCTTGAATTGAGGCAATTGTGCCCGACGCGCCCATGGGAACCATGATTTTGTGGGAAATTGCGCTGGTTTCCTGAACGGTGCCGATAATATCACCGGGAACGACCTTGTCGCCCACATTGGCTGTTGGAACAAATTCCCAAAGCTTTTTGCGGTTTAGTGCGGGAATGTCAATTCCTCTGGCAATTGTGGGGCCTGTCATCTCACGAATTTCGGTTAGTGGGCGCTGAATTCCGTCATATATGCCGTTTAACATACCGGGTCCAAGCTCTACGGAAAGAGGTGAACCTGTTGTTTCGACCTCAACTCCGGGGCCAAGTCCACTGGTTTCCTCGTAGACCTGAATTGAGGCGCTGTCACCCGTCATGTTGAGTATTTCACCGATTAGGCGCTGTTTTCCAACGCGGACAACGTCGGATACGTTGGCGTCCGACAATCCCTCTGCAACAACCAGAGGGCCGGACACTTTTGTAACTTTTCCGCTCATTATTAAGACCATTCCTTTCGCTGCGCTTCAAACGCAAAATGACCATTGATCTTAGAGGTCAGCTTGCGCATCAACTGCATTTTTTAATAAAAACGCAATTGGCGCATATAAATGAAGTTTGAATTTACTTCAAACTATGAAATTAGAGGATGTCGCTGCCAACAGCGCGCACAACGGCGGCTTGCAGGGCGGACTGCCCAAGTCCGAGCGAGCCTTCCCTGCCGGGGATAAGGATGATGGCCGGGGTGGGGCTATCCTTGTATTTGTCAATTTCTGCGGCGAGCACCTTTGCAAGGTTTTCCTCGATGTAGATGATGGCGTAGGTTTCATCGGCTCTTGTAAGTCTTTTAAAGGTTGAGAGCGCCTGCTCGTCATCCGCAACGGGAAAAGCCTCAAGTCCGAGCGCTTTGAAGCCCATTACGGTTTCTCTGCCGCCTATTACCGCAATTTTAAGCATTGATATCACGCAGCCTTTCCCGAATAAGCGCGGGGTCAACTCCCGAAAGCTTGCCCGTTAGGATCATTCTTGCGGCGGTGATTTCGTTTTCAATCGCGGCAAGGTATGCGATTACTGTGGCGCCGCCAAAGTTTGAGCTTTTTGCCTTTGCAAAATATTGGTTTAGGGAATTGTCGCAGCAAAGCTCAAATTCGGTTAGCTTGCCGCCGGATGCCGCCGCCTCGCCGAGCTTTGCGGCTTCGGCAAATGGGGTGTCGGCATATAGGAAAGCAAAGTCCTCACCCTCCTGTGCGGCGTGGATAAGCCTGTCTGTTGGAACATTTCCGCCGTTTATCAGAGCGTTTTCAAGGAAGTCCACTCCCCTGCCTATGCGCAGAGTTCTGACAAGCGCGCGAAGATTTGCGCCGTCTATTGAGAGAGAAACATAGTCGGTTAGGAATGGTGAATACAGCCCTTTGGCAATTTCCGCCATTTCTTCAAAGTATGCTCTGTCCAAAATGAAATCTGCAAGCTGGGGATTTTCTGTGCGCTTCATAATGCGCCGCGCCTCCGCAAGGGAGATGGCAAGCATAGGTGGCAGCGCGCTGTATTCCTCGGCGTGGTAGGCATCCGCCAAAACCTGCGGCGGGACAATGCCGGAATCGGACATTAGATATGCCCCATCGACATCGGCGCTTTCGGCCTTGATTAAGACCTTGGCATTGTGATAGTCGTATTTCAGGCAAAACGCATCTATAGCAGCGTTTTCCGGGATGATTTGCCTTAACTCCGCGAATACCTTTGCCCTGTGTGCGGCAAGAGTTTTTTCAACCTGTGATGCGCTCATTGATGACATATCCTCAAAGCCACAGTCCATAAGGAGCTTTGCGGCATCGTCAAACGAAGGCACATCAAGCATACGCTCCATGCGGTCGCGTGTTAGCAATTTTGGTTCCCGCGCATTTAGCATTGCGGACAGGAACAAATAATCATAGTCCGTTATTTTCTTGTTTGACAAGTGTTTTCCTCCTTGTCGCCGGGAATTTTTTGGTTCGGGGTCGGTGCGCTAATCTGTAAACAAAACATCGGCAATTTGCGACGAAAGCTCGCTTCGGCTAAGCTCTACAAGCTTTTCGACACAGCAGTTGACCTCAATATTGCCCTGCTTTAGCATAAGACCGCCCTTGAAGGTTCCCGTGATTTCGCTGATTGTAAGCTTTGGCAGAAGCCCCCTCTTTTTGAGGAGGTCGTTTGCTTCCTTGGTAACTGCCTTTGCGCAGGTAGCTTTATCTCTTTCGTTAAAGATAATTTCCTCTGTGCCGTTTGATGCGGCAGTGCTCGCAAGCCTTGCGAGAAAGCTTGTGTATTGTTCGGTGGGCAGGTCGCTGATGCGGTCAATTGCGACATCAAAAACCTGACCAACGGCGTTTTGCTTCATTGCAAGCACGGTTTTCTTTGCTTCCATTGCGGCTGTGCTGCCAAGACGCTGAACCTGAAGCTCACATTCCGTGACACCTGCGCGCAGAAGCTTTGTGTATTCTTCCTGCGCAATTTTATCGTATTCTTCTTTTATTACGCGGCATTTTTCAGCCGTTTCCGCCTGAAGGGCGGAAATTTCCTCACGGGTTTCGGCTGCAATGCGGTCAGTAATTTTGTTAATTCCGTCCATTT
>JAVVUU010000060.1:1400-6979 GCA_036653035.1 Oscillospiraceae bacterium | reverse complement strand
GCGGTCTTTTAAAACAAAATTATTCGGAGATTTCGGGGGCTTCGACCGTGTGTGCTTTGGGCTTTTTGTTCCAAAGGAGCAGGCAGACAAGGGCAAGAACGATGAGCCCCGCGCCGCCGAGAATGCCGGTTGCGGCAGGGCCGACAAAGGGGTTTGGAGCGCTGTCTGCGGCTGTGAAATAGATGCCCACAGCGGCAATGCCGTTTAGCATTCCGTGCGCTATTGCCGCAGGCCAAAAGCTTCCGGTTTTGAGTGAAACATAGGTTAAAAATGTGCCGACGACAATACAGAAAACGCACATTGCGGCAATTCCCGTGAAGGGATAGCCCGCATAGCCAAGGCCGTAATTGTGACCCATTATTGTGAGCGGCATATGCCAAAGTCCCCAAATAAGGCCGCCGATTAGGCAGGCGGGAAGAAATTTAAAGCGCTCCGTGAGCTTTGGCATCATGTAGCCGCGCCAGCCCCATTCCTCGCCGGCGCAGGTGATAATGTTTAAAATCGGGGAGAGCAGAAGCGACATTAGAATTTGCGAGATTATCATAATTCTCATTGCATCGGCGTCAAAATCCATACCCTGTGCGGCGTAGCTCTGCGCAATTGCGCCCATGTTGGGGTCAAAGCTTTGGGGGAATACCACAAAATATAGCACAGCACCCAAAATAATGGCGACCCATGGCAAAATCCATGCCGCGAGATAAAAGCGAATGTGACCCTTAAATTTCGGAGCGACAAACAAATTTTTGAAGCCCTCATGCGTTATGAGCCGCGTTAGAAGCATTCCGATTGCGGGTAAAAACATTGCTCCGGCGACAAAATATGTTGTGTAGGGCGCGAGCGCGGGGAGCTTTGAAAGATTGCCGACAAACAAAAATTCGTAGAGATAGGTGAGTAGAAATGTAATTCCAAGAAAGACGAGCAGCTGCTTTGTGCTCTGCTTTTTTTCGGACTGTTCCATGATAAAGGTTACTCCTTGCTTTGTAAAAAAATTAACAGAACGTCACTTCACGACATCAAATTTACCAAGGACTTTGACGTAATTACAGTGTAGCACAAAAATTTAAAATACCAATAGTTTTGTTAAATTTTTTTAATGGCCGAGAGTGCCTCGGCAATGGTTTTGCCGCCTGCCTCCATGCCGTATTTATCGACCTCGGACTTGTTCTTTTCGCCGTGGGTCAGGCAACCGGCGCCGCCTATGCAGCCGCCAACGCAGGCCATGCCCTCAATGAAATTGCCCGCAAGGACATTTTTGGAGAGCTTTAAAAGCGCAACGCGGCAAGCGTCAATTCCGTCGCAGGGAACGGCGTTAAGGGTGAAATCCTCGCGACCCATTTCCTTTAATCCCTCTGCCACGGCATCGGAAAGTCCGCCGCTGCGGGCGAAAATTCGGCCGTAATAGGAGGCACTGTTGAGCGTGTCGTCGGGAAGTGAAGCTAAGTCGATGTCACGGCTGTCAAATAGTGCCTGAAGCTCCTCAAAGGTTATAACGCTGTCCACATAGTCGCGAACCTCGTCTTTTTGGAACTCCATTTTTTTCGAAATACAGGGGCCTATGAAAACGGTTTTCGCGCCGGGGTTAGTTTCCTTTATGTATTTTGCGATGGTTGCCATTGGGGAGAGGGAGCCGGAAATGTGCGGGGCAAGGTCGGGGAATTGGTTTTTGGTGTAGGTTACAAAGGCGGGGCAGCAGGAGCTTGTTAGGAAGCCGCGCTCGACAAGCTCGGCGGTTTCCTGCTCTGCAACCATGTCCGCGCCGAGAGCCGCTTCAAAAACGGAGAGGAAGCCAAGCTTTTTAATGCCGCTGATTACCTGCCCGAGCTTTGCATAGGAAAACTGGCTTGATATGGAGGGGGCAACGATTGCAAAAACCTTGTATTTTTCGTTATTTTCGCTCGCTCTGAGGAGCTTTATGACATCCATAATGAAGGACTTGTCGGTGATTGCGCCGAAGGGGCATTGGTAGACGCAGGAGCCGCAGGAAATGCACTTTTTGTTGTCAATTTTTGCGGACATATCCTCGTTCATGGAAATTGCCTTTACCTTGCAGGCGTTTAGGCAGGGGCGCTTGTGGTTTGTAATGGCGGTGTAGGGGCAAACCTTTGCGCAGGCACCGCATTCGATGCACTTGCTCTTGTCAATGTGCGCCTTTTGGTGGTGGTCAAAGGTGATTGCGCCGCGGCGGCAAACGTCCTCGCAGCGGTGCGCAAGACAGCCGCGGCAGGATTCGGTTATTTCGTAGCCGCCGACAGGGCACTCGTCGCAGGCGATGTCAATTACCTCGATGACGTTGGAATTTTGCTTGTTGCCGCCCATGGCAATTTTTATGCGCTCGCTGAGAATGGCGCGTTCCTTATAGACGCAGCAGCGCATGGTTGGCTGCTTGCCGGGAACAATTTGAATTGGGATGTCCGTGATTGATTCGAGAAGCGTGTCATCCCAAGCGTGACGCGCGACCTCGCGCAGAACCTTATATTTTAGGTGCTGTACCTTTGTGTCAAATTTTCGCATAGCTTTCCTTCCCGTGAGTTGAGATTTATCTTTAGCAGTGGATTGAATTTTGCCATAGGGGGCAATTTCAACTGTTAAATGAATTAAAAATAGCTTACCTTTATACGTTTTCCCATCTTTTTTAGGCATTCCGAAAGCTCGTCTATAAGCCGCATTTTGAGGTTGAAGCTAATCGGCAAATCGGGGCTTTGGTGGGCGGGATTGACGGCGCGGCCAACATAAAAATTGATGTCGGTGGCCTCCTCAAAAAGCAGGCGCGCAATCATTGAAGCACCGTCGTGCTTGTAGCTCCACTTTGTGTAGGACTCGTTGTCCTCCAAAAAATCCTGAGCATATTTGAGAACCTTGCTTATGGTTATAACGCCCTCCGTCACCAAATCGACACCCTCGATTATTGAAATTGGCGGGATTTCGGGGTCGGGGCGCTTAACTGTTGCGGCAACGTCCGTGCCAAGATATTCGGCGGCAATGGCGGAGGTTGTTCCGCCGCAGACAATGTGCTTGCCCTCCTTTGCGAAGAAAAGCGACATCATTTTGCCGCAGTCGTCGCGGTTTGAGGGGGGGCCAATGACCAAATTCATGGGTTCGCGGCGGCGGATGCGGATTGTGCAGGCTGTTGTGTCGTCACTCGGCTGGCCGCCGTAGAGCTGAAAGCACTCATCGAGCAAAACGGTGTTGAGAGTTTTTGCGCTAAAACCGAGGTGACAAAAGGTTTCCATGTAGGAGATAATGTCGCTCCGCTCCCAATTTCGGTTTAGCTCGGGGTCTGTTCCGGCATAGACACAGCCATCGCTCATGGCTATGAAAATGTCGTTTTCGCAGAGCTTTATGCGGGAGCTGTAGATGGTTTTGCCTTGAATATTCATTGCCGTGGTTGGAATTTCAAAGCCCGCGCCGTCACGCAGGAGTATGACCTTGGGGTTGTCATATTGGAAAATTTCCGCCTCCTCGCTGTTGTGGATGCGGATGATTGTGAAGGTTGAATAGGCAACGCCAAGAACGGAGCAAACGGGCAGGGTTGCGGCGATGGTTTCAACGCAGTCCTCAATTTTCAGACCCGAGGCCATCATGGTTGATATGATTTTTGCGGTTAGGGTGGAGAGAATATTTGCCTTAACGCCGCTGCCAAGCCCATCGGCAAGGACTATTGTTATGGCGTTTTCATCGTCCTCAACGACCTCAATGTGGTCGCCGCAAAGCTCCTCGCCGAATTTTGTCATGCTTCTGTAGCCGATGTCGGCGCAAAGGTCATTCATTGCCAATCGACTCCTTTAATTTTGTGAGCGCAATTTTCGTTTCGGCAACCGTTTCGCCCAAGAGCGAAGCAATTTCCTGAACTGTGCGCATCTGCTTATCAACGACCCTGTCCGCAATTTCAACGGTTTGGCGGTTGAGGATTTCCTTTTTTTCGCGGTCGGTTTCCTCGCCGGTAACGTCGCGCATAATGCAGATTAAAATTCGGTAATCGCGGTCATAGGTTATGGTTTCGTCCACATATTTTTTGTATTCCGCAAGATAGACGCGCTTGTCGCGGATGCTTCGGCCGCTTGTTTGAACCTCCATAAAATCGGCGGGGTCGAGAATGCGCACAACCTGCTCGCCCAGCACATCGGCGGCGGAGCGAATGTTCATGATTTTGAGCGCGGCACGGTTAATTTGCTGAACCTCATAATTTTCGCTGAGGACAATAATGGCGTTTGGCGTGTTGTTTATGATGTTGTCCGAAAAGCTCTCCGCCTTGTCCTTTAAAAACGGCAGGCACATTGAAAAATCCGCCTTGCCCTGAAAGACCGCAACGGCCTTTTCGCGGCAGGAATTGTAGCCGCAGGAGCCGCAATTCAGCTCATGCTCAGGCTTCGTTTTGCCCATGCGCTTGAGAATTTCGGAAATTTCGGCATCGTTTGGCATGGGAACCTTGCGCGGAATGCCGGACATTATTTTTTTCATAGCTTGAGCGGGCAGGGGCGAAGCAATGAAATCCGTGCTCCCCGCATATGAGGAAACCCGAGCGTAGTCGCGCACGGGGGAGCGGTGGTATTTTTCCATAACCGGCCCGCCGACACAGCTTCCGACACAGGCGGACATTTCGATGAAGCAGTGGTGCAAATCGCCGTTTTCTATGTCTTTAAGCGCGGAAATGCAATTTTCAACGCCGTCTATGGCGAGATAGGAGTAGCCCGGCTGATTGCAGGCCATGGTTTTTAAAATTCCGCCGGTGGTTGGAAAAAATCTTGCGCGGCTCTCGTCCGTGCTGTCGCATCCGGGGGAAAGCTCTATATTTGAAGCGGCAAACCATTCGGTTAGCTCCTCGAAGGTTAAAACCGCGTCAACAATGTTGCCGTAGTAGTCCGCCTCGTCCTTTTTTGCGACACAGGGGCCGATGAAAACGGTTTTGCAGTTTGGGTAGCGGCTTTTTATGTCGATGCAGTGCGCCTGCATGGGGGATACGATGTCCGCAAGGTATTGAAGCTCTGCGGGAAAATATTTTTGAATGAGCAGGTTGACGGAGTGACAGCAGGAGGAAATGAGGATGTCCCGCCCGTCCTCCGCAAGCATTCGCTCATATTCGGTTTTGACTATTGTTGCGCCTATGGCGGTTTCCTCCGCCGCGGCAAAGCCGAGCTTTTTTAGAGCCTCTTCAAGCTGCGCAATGCCTATGCCGTTGTAGTTTGCGATGAAGGAGGGGGCAACGCTTGCAAAGCAAGGCTCACCGCTTTGCAGCAAAACCTTGACATTTTCAACGCTGTTGACGATTTCCTTTGCGTTTTGCGGACACGCAACAAAGCAGTGGCCGCAGAGGATACATTCGTTTCCTATTATGTTCGCCTGCCCGCCGGAAAAGCGAATTGATTTTACGGGGCAGTTTCGTATACATTTATAGCAGTTCTTGCAATTTGATTTTTTCAGCCTTAAAAATTCAGCCAAGCTGCGCACCCACCCTTATTCGATAAATTTTTCACACATCATTCTAACACAAAAGCACATGGATGTCAGTACCTTTTTGTGAATTTGTTCACAAGGTGGGGATGAGCAAAAAAACAAAGCCAATTTTTGGCGACATTACTTAA